>NZ_JAFV01000001.1:0-309500 GCF_000526315.1 Methylopila sp. 73B
TACGGCTATTTCCGGATCTACATCCTGCTGCGACGGGAGGGCTGGGTCGTGAACCACAAGAGGGCGCATCGGTTCTATCGCGAGGATGGCCTGAGCCTGCGGCTCAAGCGGCCTCGCCGCCACGTCACGGCGGCTACGCGGGAGGCCAGGACGCCAGCCGGCGCGCCGAACGATCTCTGGTCGATGGACTTCGTGTCCAACGCCTTGTTCGACGGCCGGCGTTTGCGGGCGCTGACGGTTGTCGACGCCTACACCCGCGAGGCGCTGAAGATCGCCGTCGACCAGGGGATCAAAGGCGAGCAGGTTGTCTTCGCGATGGCTCAGATCACGGCGACCCGCGGCGCCCCAAAGACCATCCGGGTCGACAACGGTCCGGAGTTCGTCTCTAAGGCGCTCGACCGCTGGGCCTACGAAAACGGCGTCACGCTCGACGTCTCGCGGCCCGGCAAGCCGACCGACAACGCCTTCGTCGAGAGCTTCAACGGCAAGTTCCGCGCGGAGCGCCTCGACGCCCATTGGTTCTTGTCGCTGGACGACGCCCGGGCCAAGATTGAGGCGTGGCGGCGGGACTACAACGAGAGCCGGCCTCACAGGTCCCTGGGCTGGCTGACGCCCAACGAATTTGCCTCATTGGCCGGGTTAACCCCGGCCAATGAGGCCCGGAGTCTCACATTCAGACCGGATACAAATCCGGGGGACCCTCAGTAGCGCCGAGCGACTGGGCCGGAGGCGGCAAGCTGTTCGGCACATCGGGCACGACGCCGACCACTTGATCGTCGCGCTGCAACTGAACACGCTCAGGGGTGAGCTGCGAGCGACGTTGGGGACACGGGCCGTCGCCCGCAGCTCGAGTTCCCCATCGTCGTTGGGGGCCGACGACGATGGAGTTGAAGGCGTCCGCTAGCGAGATCGGCGGACGCGATTGGCCGGACGCCCGGCGCCTGGATTTTGGATCGACGAGACGCCTCCGGGTCGACGTTCCACGACCAAGCGCCTCATCGCGGAGGCGTCGGCGCCGACCGGGACAGAGGCGGGGCGGCGGGCGCCTGCTGAACGGACTTGTCAGTCCAGGACGGCGGGGCGCCGATCTTGCCGGCGACGATCCCGGCGACGCCCGGCTCTCGCCCGTAGGCGTCGCATGCCGCGTATTTCGGCTTGCCGCCCAAGAACGACTGGATCCGCTGCCCCGACGGCATCGACACCGACAGCGCCGGCGGCTCCTTTCCGGCTGCGATCATCTGGGCGAAGTGGCTCCCGAACGACGACGCCAAGTCATAGGCGTCCCCCACTTCCGACACACGCGGGCTGTTGGTGATGGAGTTCGCGCCCCGGGACCAGACGATCGCCGCGCGCTGTGTTCCGTTTCGGTCCAGGGCTTCGGCCTCGACGGCGAGGCCGCCGAGGCCGACCGGCAGGCGGGGGATGCCCACGGGCAGCACGACGCTGCTGCCGAGCGAGACGACGGTCGACACGCCTGCCATGCCCTGGTTCGTCGGCACGACGTCAGTGATCACCGTTCGGACCATGAGGTCCGCGGGCTGTCCCGCAGAGACCATCTGGTACTTGTCGCTCAGCGCGATGCAGATCGCCCGGTTGAGGGCGTTGGAAACGAGCGCCCGGTCCTCCGCCCGCTTGATGCGTGCGGCGGCGCTTGCAGAAAAGCTCGTGGGGACGATGCTTACCGACCTCACGCCCAACAAGCCGTTGGCGTCGACAAAGGCCTGAGACGTGCTGAGGTTGCCCTTCGCGGGGCCAAGTCGATCATAAGACTGGAGTGTGCCGCCCTGCTTCAGCGGCACCGAACTGCAGCCGGACACAGTCAGAGCGACGAGCGTCGCGATGCAGGCAAGTGTCATCCGTACCATATCAGCCGTCCGGCGATAGAGAAGAAGTGGCATCTGGCCGATCTGCAGGCGCGTTGCCGCTCCTCGACGGGACGTCTGGAAAATGCGGGGCTTCAATTGCCGTAGCATTACGTGCTTAGGCAACCGCGCTGATCCGACATCCCATCGCCCCCCGTCGTGCTCGACAGAGTCGCGCGGTCGGCCGCTCACGTAGACGCCGGCGGAGGCCCATTCGGGCTGCTGTCATGAACGACCGAAATTGGGTTTTTCGCACATGTGGAGATCACCACATGGAGGTCGAGTGATAACCACTATTCTTTCGAGCTGCGGCAAGCTCGCCGCTCGAAAGGATTTGCCATGCCTAAGGTTATTTTCGGTGCGATACTTATCGCGGGCGCTTCCATATCGTCTGCAAACGCCGAATCCACTTGGTTTCAGAGCGCGAAACCCCTTAGCACTGAGGGCTACTGGGACGTGCGGATCGTCCCCCCCAATAAGTGGCCAACCAAGATTTGGACTGTGCCGCCTCGTAAATCGAGCGATTACTCGTCAACGCCGGCAGTGAAATACAATGGAACTGCGGCTTCTCAAAAAACTCGGTAGGTAAAAAATATAACGCCCCGCTCATTCAGAACGCAAATCTTACGATAAGCGCTGCTCATCGCAACCATGTGACCGGTCGGTGCTTGACTTTGGGGGCAGGAAAATCGAAAGCGTCGGCATGAAGCGTGTGACGAAGGCGTTGGCATCCACGTGGGGGCATCTATGTGCCTGCCTGGTGGTCGCACTTTGTCTGTTCGCTTTCGCCGGAGATAGGGCAACCGCAAGCTATGCGCCCCTCGACAGCATCCCCGCGGTTAGCATCCACCATTCGGACAATCAAAATCAATCAACTGGACGTTCCGGGGCTACTTTAAGTTTTGCAGATCACGGTTGTCATGGCTGTTTCGCTCTGACGGGTCTACCCCAAAAAGGTGAAATAGCGCCAGCCGTTGTCGGATCTCCTTCGGTCTGGACGAGCCAGCCGGCTATACCCGGCCGCGCTCCACTGATCGACCTCCCTCCTCCGCGGGACTGACCAAACGCGCCCCATGTTGGCTGTGTGACTGCGCGCTAGCCTTCGCTCGCTCCCGTTTAGGTCTCCATTATGTTTGTCAGATCCCGTGCGCTCGCGCTGGGGGCGGCGCTCGCGCTGCTTCCGGTGTCCGCGCCCCATGCCGCGCCGCCGGCGCGAACCCTCACGCTGTCCCAGGCGCTCAACCGCGCCGTCGCCGCAAGCCCCGGACTCACCGCCGCCGACCGTGAGATCGGCGCCGCAACGGGTCGCGGGATCCAGTCCGCCACGCGGCCGAACCCCGAGTTGGGGTTCGAGCTCGACAACGCGTTCGGCTCCAAGTCGAAGCGCGACCTCGACGCGGCTGAAACCACGCTCCAGATCAGCCAGCTGTTCGAGCTCGGCGGCAAGCGCGAGGCGCGGATTGCGGCGGCCTCCGCCGAGATCGACGCGGCGCGCTGGGACCGGGCCGCGACCCGGCTTCAGGTTCTGGCGGAGACCGCGGAAGTCTTCGCCCGCACGGCCGGCGCGCAGCGCCGCGTCGCGGAGCTCGAGGACCAGGTCGCGGACCTCGATCGCCTGACGCCCCTGCTGCAGAAGCGCGTCGACGCCGGCGCGTCGTCGGGGGCCGAGATCTCCCGCGGACGGCTCGCCACCGAAATCGCCCGGGTCGAGCTCGGCAAGGCCAAGGCCGACTTCCTCTCCGCACGGCGGGAACTTTCGGTGCTGATCGGCGAGTCCACGCCCTCCTTCGCGCGCGTCGGCGGCGACATCAGGCGCATCGGCGCGCCGCCGGCCTTCGACCGCCTGCTGGGGCGCGCGCTGGAGAACCCCCAGCTCACCCGCTTCACCGCCGTGAAGGCGCAACGCCGCGCACTGCTCGCCGCGGCCCAGGCCAAGGCCGTGCCGGACATCACGGCGGGCGTCGGCTGGCGGCACTACCGGGAGGACAAGTCGAACGCCGCGGTTGTCTCCCTCAGCGTGCCGCTGCCGCTGTTCGACCGGAACCAGGGCGGAATCTACGAGGCGCAGCAGACCGTCGCCAAGACCGACGCCGAGCGGAACGTCGCACGCAATGGCCTGATCATCCTAATGGGCCGCGCCTACGAGTCCCTGCGCGCGTCCTACGACGAGGCCCGGCTGATCCGCGCCAACGTCCTCCCGGTGGCGCGCGAAGCCTACGAGAGCATCCGCACCGGCTACGGCGAAGGCCGCTACACGCTGCTGGAGCTGCTCGACGCGCAGGCCGCGCTTTCCGAGGCGTCGCTCCGAGAGATCGACGCGCTGATCGCCTTCCACTCCACCCTCGCGAGCCTCGAAGGCCTGACGGGAACCGCCCTCGTTCTGTCGACGAAAGACAAGCCATGACTCGTTCAGCATCACGCATGGCGGCGGCTCTCGCGCTTGTCGTTCTCGGCACGACGCCGGGCGCCGGCCTCGCCATCGGCGCGGAGACCGTCGTCGCCGCAGGCCCTGTCGGGCCGAACTGCGACGCTCGGGACGCCGCGTTCCGGCACACCGACGGCGACGGCCATGTCCACGCCATGGGTCCGGAGCGCCGGGGCTACGGCCACGGCGAAAAATCCCACGATTACAAGGGCTACGCGCTGAAGCCGCGCTGCCCCGATACGAGCCGCGCCGCCGCCGCCGCGTCCGCTCGCCCCGCCGATCGTTCCAATGTCCAGGGTCGAGGAGACCGCTCGTGAGCCGTTCCATCAAGCGCGACGCCGCTACTCTGCTGGTCGGCGCGATCGTGGGCGCAGGCGCCCTCTACGTCACCCAGAACGACCCCGCCGATCTGCCGGGCAAGGCCATGTCGCTTTATGTCGGGCTGCTCGGCGGCGACGGCGAAGCGCACGCCGAGAGCACGCGGGGCGAGCCCCGTCCCGAAACGGTGGCAGCAGCCGGCGCCAAGAAGGACGACGGCCACGGGCCCGAGGAGACATCGGGCAAGGATGACGGCCACGGCCACGCCGCGGGCGAGAAGCCTCACAAGGACGACGGCCACGGCCATGGCGACGAAAAGCCCGGCACGGACGATGGTCACGGCAACGACAAGCCGAAGGCCGACGCGGGCGGCAAGCCGCTGGCGGTCGCCGCGATCGACGCCGAGGGGGCCGCGAAGGACGACGGCCACGGCCATGGCGCTGAGGGCGAAGGCGAGCTTCCCGAAGGCGTCGTGAAGCTGGACGACGCCAAGGTCCGCGCCGCGGGCGTCGCGCTCGCCACCGCCGGGCCCGCGACGCTGCGGGAGGAGTTGCAGCTCCATGGCGTGGTGCAGGCGAACCAGGAGGCCACCGTCCAGGTGACCCCACGTTTCCCGGGCGTGGTGCGCACGCTGACCAAGCGCCTGGGCGACCAGGTGAAGAAGGGCGATCTGCTCGCGGTCATCGAGAGCAATCAGAGCCTGACGAGCTACGACCTCAAGGCGCCCATCACGGGCGTGGTCACCGGGCGGCAGGCGTCGCTTGGCGAGTATGTGTCGGAGCAGAAGCCAGCGTTCGTGGTGACGGACCTGTCCACCCTGTGGGTCGATTTCTCCGTCTACCGGCGCGACCTCTCCAAGGTCACCGTCGGCGAGGCGGTACGCATCGATCCCGAGGACGGCGGCGCGCCGATCCCGGCGACCATCGCCTACGTCGCCCCGATCGGCGCGGCGGACACCCAGAGCGCTCTCGCCCGAGCCGTAATCTCCAACGACGGCCGGCTCCGGCCGGGCCTGTTCGCCACCGGCGCGCTGCGCACGGCGGAGCGTCCGGTGGACCTCGCGGTCTCGATCGCGGCCGTGCAGTCGATCGAGGGACGCGACGTCGTGTTCGTGCGCGAGGGCGACCGGTTCGAGGCCAGGGACGTGGTTCTCGGCCGCCGCGACGGCGCCATGGTCGAGGTCACGTCGGGCCTGACGGCCGGCGACGCTTACGCCGAGAAGAATAGCTTCGTGGTCAAGGCCGAGCTCGCCAAGGGGAGCGCGAGCCATGAGCACTAAGCGGCGCGCCGACCTGAGGACTGTCCGGTGATCGAACGCATTCTCGCCTTCTCCATCCGCCAGCGCTGGCTGGTGGTCGTCGGCTGCCTCGCCGTCGCGGCGCTCGGCGTCTTCAATTTCCTGCGCCTGCCGATCGATGCGGTGCCGGACATCACCAACGTCCAGGTCCAGATCAACACCACCGCGGCCGGCTTCTCGCCGCTCGAGGTGGAGCAGCGCATCACCTATCCGCTCGAAACCGAGATGGGCGGCCTGCCCAACCTCGACTACACCCGCTCCCTGTCCCGCTACGGCCTCAGTCAGGTCACCGTCGTCTTCAAGGACGGCGTCGACATCTACTTCGCGCGCCAACTCGTCAACGAGCGGCTGCAGCAGGCGAAGGACCAGCTTCCGCCGGGGACCGAGACGGCGATGGGGCCGATCTCGACCGGCCTTGGCGAGATCTACAACTACGTGGTGGACGCCAAGCCCGGCGCGAAGAAGCCGGACGGCACGGACTACAGCCCCTCTGACCTCCGCACGATCCAGGACTGGATCATCAAGCCCCAGCTCCGCACGGTGCCGGGCGTGGTCGAGGTCAACACCATCGGCGGCTACGAGCGCCAGCTCCACGTGCTGCCGAACCCGGCGCGGCTGATGGCCTTCGGGCTGACCTTCCGCGACGTGATGACGGCCCTGAGCTCCAACAACAGCAACGTGGGCGCCGGCTACATCGAGCGGAACGGCGAGCAGTATCTCGTCCGCACGCCCGGCCAGGCCCTCACCGGGGACGATGTGGCGCGGATCGTCATCGGCTCCCATTCGGGGACCCCGATCCGGGTCAGCGACGTGGCCGAGGTGAAGGACGGCCGCGAACTGCGCAACGGGGCCGCGACCCTCGACGGACACGAGGTGGTGCTCGGCACCACCATGCTGCTGATCGGCGAGAACAGCCGCACGGTCTCCGACCGGGTCTCGACCAAGCTCGACGAGATCCGCAAGACGCTTCCCGAAGGCGTCGAGGCGCGCGCCGTCTACGACCGCTCGACGCTGGTCGAGGCGACGATCGCCACGGTTGAGAAGAACCTCGTCGAAGGCGCTCTGTTCGTCATCGCCGTGCTGTTCCTGCTGCTCGGCAACATCCGGGCGGCCATCGTCACCGCCTTCGTGATTCCGCTCGCCATGCTCTTCACCATCACCGGGATGGTCGAGAACAAGGTCAGCGCCAACCTGATGAGCCTGGGCGCGATCGACTTCGGCATCATCATCGACGGCGCCGTGATCATCGTGGAGAACTGCCTCCGGCTGCTCGCCCACGAGCAGGAGCGTCGCGGCCGCCTGCTGACCATGTCCGAGCGGTTCGACACGATCCTCGCCGGCGCCAGCGAGGTCATCCGGCCAAGCCTGTTCGGCACCATGATCATTGCGGTGGTCTATCTGCCCGTGCTCACCCTGACCGGGGTCGAGGGTAAGATGTTCACGCCCATGGCCGTGACGGTGCTGATCGCGCTGCTCGGGGCGTCGCTGTTCTCGATGACCTTCGTGCCGGCGGCAATCGCGATCTTCGTCACTGGCAAGGTGTCGGAGAAGCCGAACTGGTTCATGCGGGGCGCCGGCGCCGTCTACCGGCCCCTGCTCGGGACGTCGATCAGGCTGCGGTGGCCGGTGGCCGCGGCGGCCGCGGCGCTGGTGGTGGTCACCGGTCTCGCCGCGTCGCGGATGGGCGGCGAGTTCATTCCGAACCTCGACGAAGGCGACGCGGCCATCCAGGCGCTGCGCGTTCCAGGGACGAGTCTCACCCAGTCGCTCGAGATGCAGACCGCGCTCGAGAAGCGGATCGTCCAACTGCCCGAGGTGAAGGAGGTCTTCGCCCGCACCGGCGTCGCCGAAGTCGCAACCGATGCCATGCCGCCATCGATCTCGGACGGCTACATCATGCTGAAGCCCCGCGACCAGTGGCCGGACCCCAGGAAGTCCAAGGCCGCGCTGATGGAGGACGTCGAGAAAGCCGCCGAGGAGATTCCCGGCAGCAACTACGAGCTGTCGCAGCCCATCCAGCTGCGCTTCAACGAGCTGATCTCCGGCGTCCGTTCGGACGTGGGCGTCAAGATCTTCGGCGACGACCTCGACACGCTGCTCAAGGTCGCCGGCGAGGTGCAGACGGAGCTCCAGAAGGTGCCCGGCGCGGCCGACGTGAAGACCGAGCAGGTGTCCGGCCTGCCGATCCTGACCGTCAGACTCGACCGCAACGCCCTGGCCCGCTACGGCGTCACCGTCGCGGACGTGCAGGAGATCGTCGAGATCGCAGTCGGCGGCAAGGAGGCGGGCCAGCTGTTCGAAGGCGACCGCCGCTTCGACATCGTGATGCGGCTGCCCGAGAAGCTGCGGACTGACACTGAGGCGCTGAAAACGCTCCCAGTGCCGCTGCCCCCGGCGGACGCCGACGGCGGGGCCCGGCCCACGCCCGCGGCGTTCGGCGCTCCCGCCGCGCAGACGCGCTACGTGCCGCTGTCTTCGCTCGCCTCGCTCGAGGTCGCGCCGGGCCCCAACCAGATCAGCCGCGAGAACGGCAAGCGCCGCATTGTGGTGAGCGCCAACGTGCGCGACCGCGACCTCGGCTCCTTCGTCGGCGACGCGCAGCGACAGATCGCCGACGGCGTGAAGCTGCCGACGGGCTATTGGATCGGCTGGGGCGGCCAGTTCGAACAGATGGTCTCCGCCACGCAGCGGCTGATGATCGTGGTTCCGATCGCGCTGCTGCTGATCTTCGCGCTGCTGTTCATGAGCCTGCGCTCTTTCAAGGACGCGATGCTGGTGTTCTCGGGCGTGCCGCTCGCGCTCACCGGCGGCGTCGCGGCGCTCCTGCTGCGGGGCATTCCGCTGTCGATCAGCGCCGGCATCGGCTTCATCGCCCTGTCCGGCGTCGCGGTGCTGAACGGCCTCGTCATCATCGCCTTCATCCAGAAGCTGCGCGCGGAAGGGAAGGAACTGATGGACGCGGTGCTCGAGGGCGCCATGACCCGGCTGCGGCCGGTGCTCATGACCGCGATGGTGGCGTCGCTCGGCTTTGTGCCCATGGCCATCGCTACCGGGCCCGGCGCCGAAGTGCAGCGCCCCCTCGCGACCGTGGTGATTGGCGGCATCGTCTCCTCGACGATCCTGACCCTGCTGGTGCTGCCGGCGCTCTATGTCCTGTTCAGCCGCCGGCGGAAGCCCGAAGCTGGGGACCTCGAACCGCTGGCGCTTCGGCCCGCACCTGCGGGAGGCGTCGGATGACCCGACAGCTGAAGCCTCGCCGCCATGCGATCGCCAGCGCGGCCTTCGTCCTCGCCGCCGGGGCTTCGGCCCCGGCGCAGGCGCTCGATGAGGACGTTATCCGCAACGTGCTGACGCCGGTCTATTTCGCGCAGAGCCTGACGGCGGTCTGCGTTGGGCGTGACAGGACGTGCGGCGCGCGCTCGACCACATCAGGGACGAGAGCATTTCGGGGATGACGCGCGACCAGGCCGCACCCATCGCTCTGAGCGCTGCGGCCTCCGCTCGGGCGATGGCGCTCGGCTTCGTCCGGATGCCGAGCGGACGAGACGCGGACGAGCAAAGCGAGCGCCTTGCGGACTGGTGTTGGGAGACGGCGCGGCCGCTGGTGAGGGGCATCGTCGTGCCGCACGAAGTTCGACACCAGGACTTCAAGCAAATGCATCGCAAGGCCCGCAGCAGCTAATCGTAAACGGCTCCATTGTGGGATCCCATGCATCTTCGACATGACCGTCCAATTAATCGAATCTTCCAACATAAATATACCGAAATGACAGCATACCAAGGCTGGTCGCTCAACATGAAGCGAATATCGAGTTTCATTTCGCATATCTTCGGATGCGGATACCTGGTGATAAAGTCCAAATATATTACTTCCGCTCTAATAACACTGACAGTCGCAGGCGCAGTTTTCAGCCACGCGCAACAAGAGCATTATAATTCAGATAACACGCAGTTCAACGAAACGGCCGCTTGCCAGGATGACATCAACGCACGTGAGGGAGGGGCGCTACGCAACCCTTTGATTGATTGCGCAGCCGGCTGTTCCGCCGTCATGATCGACAATGTCGGACTCCGCGAAGTGACGGAACGCCGATCTACTGCGTTTCACGTCCGCCCCAGCGCCCCGTGCGGGATCGACTGGTTGCGCCCTACGCGTCCGCCTCGCGGCTGACACCTGCGCGCTCAACTCCTTCATTCGATCCCCTCGACCGGCAACGCGTTTGCGCTCGCCGATACGCATGAGCATAGCTATGACATTTCCTAAGTTTTGCGAGCATTCCGCTCAGCCATCTGACCGTCTCGCGCTTCTTCTAGCGATTTCGAATGAGGCGGTATCGATCTTCGCTCAGCGGTTCAACCTCCCGAAGGGACATCGATTAGAACTTCCCAGCCAAGTTTCCGCTACATTAGTTGTGATTTCGGGAAGTCTGTCGATCCGCACTTTGCTGCCAAATGGAGATGAGGCATTCATCGGGGAAGCTGAAACGGGCGACCTTGTAGGCGAAGCCTTTGCGTTCGACAACTGCGATGCGCCCCTCTTCGCCGTCGCCGAGAACGCGGACGTAGAGGCTTGGCGTTTTGCGCGCGGGCATTTCGCTAAGGCGTTCGACGTCTCTCCTGAATTCGCAAGGGCGGTGGCGCGCGCAATGTCACGACGCTTGTGCACGACCTCGCAAAGAATCATCGAAGCCGCAATGCTTCGGATGCCCCAAAGACTTGCTGCAGAGCTCCTACGCCTCGCCGAAATGGAAGGCCAAGAGCTCACAATCACTCGCCTTCCCACACATCAAAACCTCGCTCTACGGATCGGCACGCAACGTGAAGCCGTAACCAAAGAGCTTGGTCGCATGAGACGAGCCGGCGTCATTCGACGCCAGGGCGCAACCCTTCAGCTGATCGGCTCGACTTGGCGAAATTGACACGTCTTCAAAAAAAAGGGCCAGCCGAACAGGCTGGCCCTCTGGCATTAGCTACTAAAGCATCGCTAATTTAACCTCGGCATTGATCAAGGCCTAACGAAATTGCTTAGGCAAGGATCCATAAAATTGAGCGCGATCCCGTGCATGCTGATTGGTCGAATTAATGAATGGCGGGTCCACCCAAGCTTCACGCAAATTTCTATTTGATCCTGACTTAGGGACGCTTTCAAAGAAAGCGGCCCGGTCGCGCTCATGTTGATTGGTAGAATTATAGGGAAGGTTATTAGCAACAGCTGAGGGCGCAATCGCCAATTGGGCGATAACAGCAGCTAAAATTAGCTTCATGATCGATTCCTATGTTCGCGTAAGTCGTTATCAGGATGAATATCCGTATCCCCAGCGCTAGAATGAAGCAGTGATTATTTATACATTTTATGTCACATAGTTGTTAGATAATCTCGCTTGCTACTTATGCTGCGACGCAGGCCGTGCGCATGTCTGAAATTATGAGCTACGCGGCATGAGCTCGGTTATGGACCGTCACGCCGCGTCCTCGCCCTCGACCGACGTGCCGGAGACCAGCGAGGAGCGGCGCGAGCGCGTGTTGCGGCAGTGGTCGTCGGCCGAGCAAGCGCTGTGGCGGGCGGTCGACCATAAGCGCCCTGCGTTCGCCCTCGTGCTCTCGGTCTGCTGCGGCGGGCGCGAGCTTCCGCATGGGGCGGCGTTCGACGAGCAGCTCACGTGCCTCAAGCGCGCACTGGCGGGGCTCGGCGAGCACGGGCGGATCGGGGAGCCCACGCGGCCGATGCGCTCGGAGAAGAACGACAGCCGACGTGGGACCACGACGGCAAAGAGGTCGCCGTCATCTACCGCGAGCGCGGGTGAGAGGCGGGCGGGCGGACCTGGTGGGGGGAGGCATTGGTCCGGCGTCGGACATGTTAGGGGCCGTACGGCGATCCGAACGTCCGCGGGGTCGCAGCCCCCGGGGGTGACCAGTTTGGCAGCCGATTTAAAGCCTAAAGTCGCTAAAGTCACTAATCGCGCGCCAGTCTTGCAGAAGCGACGAGGCGCGTAGCCGCGGGTCCGAACGCAGGGGCGCATCTGGCGGCGCACCACTCGATTCAGTCTTTCGGAGCCTTCGTAAGGGTCAGCAGACGAAGCGCATTTGCGGTGACCAGCACGGTTGCTCCGGTGTCAGCGAGAATCGCCATCCATAGCGTAGTGACCCCAAGGACGCTCGTGACCAGGAACACGCCCTTCAGGCCAAGTGCGATAGCGACGTTCTGGTGGATGTTGCCAAGTGTGGCCCGCGAGATGTGAATGAGGTCCGCGACTCCCCCGACGCGCCCGCCGAGCAATGCGACGTCCGCTGTGGACAGCGCGACCTCCGTGCCACCGCCCATGGCCACGCCGACGTCAGCTGCGGCCAGCGCGGGCGCGTCATTGATCCCATCTCCGACCATCGCGATCGGACCATCCTTCTTGAGCGCTTCGATCGCCGCCAGCTTGTCCGCCGGCATCAGGTCAGCGCGCGCCTCAAGCCCTAAGCCATCGGCGATGGCGTTCGCGGTGCGCGCGTTGTCGCCCGTTAGCATAAGGGTCCGCACGGTCATCGCCTTCAGGGCCGCGAGTCCTTTCACGGCGTCGGAGCGCGGCTCGTCACGGACGGCGATCAATCCAAGAGCTGTGGCGTCGTCCGCGACTACGACGACGGTCTTGCCCTGGTGCTCAAGATCGGCGATCTGCGCGGAAGCCGCCGCACCAAGGCGATCGCCGGCGGCGCGCGGCGCAAGTACGCGAATGCGGCGCCCTGCAACGAGGCCGGAGACGCCGCGGCCAGGCTCGGCCGCCGCCTCGGCGACTTCCGCCACAACGACGCCGACAGCTTGAGCCCGCTCCAAGATCGCGCGGCCAATCGGATGGCTAGATGCGCTCTCTACCGCCGCCGCGAGACCGGTGACTTCCAGTTCTGAGGCACCGAGGGCGATCACGTCGGTGACACGCGGTTCACCGGCTGTAAGCGTGCCGGTCTTATCGAAAGCGACGGTCTTGACGCGTGCAAGCGCCTCGAGCGCGGCGCCGCTCTTAATGAGCAAGCCACGGCGGGCCGCGGCGGCGATGCCGGAGGCGATCGCGGCCGGCGTCGAAAGCACCAGCGCGCACGGGCACGCTATCAGAAGCAGCGAGAGCGACCGGTAGACCCAAGTCGTCCAGTCGCCGCTGAGCAGAAGCGGGGGAACAATCGCAACGAGGGCCGCGGCACCCATTGCGGCAGGCGTGTACCAGCGGCTGAAGTCATCGATGAAGCGCGCCGTCGGGGCCTTCTTGGACTGCGCGTTCTGAACCTCATCGATGATGCGGGCGATGGTGTTGTTCGCCACCGTGCGGGTGACCGAGACTTTCAAAGTCGCGTTGGCATTGACGCTACCGGCGAACACGGCATCGCCGGGCCCACGCACGACGGGGGCGGATTCGCCGGTTACCGCCGACTGATCGATGTCAGACGTGCCATCCACTATTTCGCCGTCAGTTGCGACGCGGTCGCCGGGTCGAACCACGAGGATCTGTCCCGGCCTCAAGCTTGCGGCCTCGACAGTCCTTAGCGCACCGTCCTCCTCGATCACAGCGGAGCTCGGCATCAGCTTCGCAAGTGAGCGAATGCCAGAGCGGGCGCTGCCGGCGGCGATCCCCTCGATCAGTTCGCCAACCGCAAATAGGAACACCACGACTGCAGCTTCTTCCGCCGCGTCGATGAACAGCGCGCCGATAGCGGCGACCGTCATCAAGGTCTCGATCGAGAACGGAATCCCCGCGCGCGCCATGGTCCAGGCGCGCTTGGAGAACGGGATGAGTCCCGCGACTGCAGCGGCAGTGAAGATCCAGCGCGAATAGGCCGGCTCGGTCAGGCTCATCAAACTTGCGGCGCCGAGCACTCCGGCCAAGACCAGCACCAGGCGGCCCTTCGCCTTCTGCCACCAGCGTTTGGTGTCATCGCCCTCGTCGGGATCGTGGGCATGGTTGTGCCCGGAGTGAAGGTCGACCGGCCCGGTGCGCGATCGGTCAGGATCATGCCCCTCATGCCCGTGATCATGGTCGCGGTCGTGACGGGAATGTCCATCGGCGGCTTTTGCCGCCGCATGACCATGGTAAGGGCCACAGCATCCGCTGGTTTTGGGCTCGGCAACGACTGCGGTCTTAGGCGAGATCGGTCGGACGGCGAAGCCGAGGCTACGGATCGAGCTCGCGATGCCATCGTCGGGACCGTCATCGGTGGTCGTGACGTCGACCAGTCCTGAGGTGATGTTTACTGTGACGTCGCGCACGCCCGGACGTCGCCTCACCACGATCTCGATCTTCGCAGCGCAGCTCGCGCAGTCCATGCCATCGACCTGGAACCGGACTTGCCGTCCGGTATCGCCCGCTGCAGCTCCGATCATTTGCGCGTCCTCGACGATTGACTTAGAGGCAGATGGATACAACCTCTAGCGGCTAGAGTTGCAAGAGGTAAATCATGGCGAAGAAGCGAGCGGACCCACTGCGGCGGTCTATCGGCGATCTCTCCCGGATGACGGGCACCAAGATCCCGACAATTCGCTACTACGAATCCATTGGTTTGATGCCCGAGCCGGCGCGCTCCACCGGCAATCAGCGCGCCTACGACGATAGCCACGCGACACGATTGGCGTTCGTCCGGCATGCCCGTGAGCTGGGCTTCTCGCTCGATGCGGTCCGCGAACTGTTGGCGCTATCCGATGACCCTGCCCGCTCCTGCGCTGAGGCGGACCGCATCGCTAGTGAGCAGTTAATCGCGGTCCGTCGACGGATTGGACGGCTCCAGGCTTTGGAGACAGAGTTGGAGCGCATGATCGCGGGCTGCCGTCACGGCTCGATCGCTGAATGCCGAGTCATCGAGGTTTTAGGCGATCATTCGCTGTGCGGGCACGTCCATGGCGCGCCGGACGACCGATGACCCCCCATCACGCGCGCGCTTGAAGCTCAAGCCGCTGGAGATGAGACGCCGGACCTTCTTATGGTTCACGATGAGACATCGCCTCCACGAGCGCCGTGTCGTCCAGGCTTCGGCGGGGAGCATCGTAATAGGTCGAGCGCGCTATCCCCATCAGCCGGCATCCTTCGGCGACGGAGAGACCGTAGGCCGGTGATCACGGACATAGGCGCGCTTCTCGGCCGCGGCCCGCTCGAAGAGCCCCTTTAGGAAATCGAGCTCGAGAGCCTGCCGGCCGACGAGCCGCTCGAGAGCGGCGATCCGCGCCTCGTATTCCTCCATCCGGTCCGCGGCCTCCGCGTCCTCGTCGAAGGCGCCAGCCTCGTACTTCTGGACCCAAACACGGATCAGGTTGCGCGACAGATCATATCGCTTCGCAAGCCCATGAAGCGCCTCGCCGGAGATAAACTCCTGCGCGACCTGGCGTTTGAACGCGATGCTGTAGGACCGGTGGCGGGTCATGGGGTCTCACCCTCTGAAAGCCCGGCTCCCGGTCAATTCCCGAAGCTCAATCCGTCCGCGCCAAGGGCGCCACTCCACTTGCCCGGCGCCACCGCGTTGCAGACGATTCCTTGCGCCGCATAGTCGGCCGCGATCTGTTTGGTCATGTAGTCGACAGCCGCTTTGGTGACGCCGTAGCCGAGGTCGCCCGGGCGGCGATCATGCCGTGCTGCGACGACAGGTTGACGATCCGGCCTCGCGCCTCGCCGTAGGGCTCCTGCTTCACCATCCGCCGGACCGCCGACCGGCAGCAGAGGAATCCGCCGGTGAGGTTCACCGCGAGCAGCCGGTTCCACGCAGCGAGGTCCAGCTCGAGCAAGGGCTGTTGGTGGCGGACGCAGGCGTTGTTGACCAGCACGTCGATGCGGCCGAACCGAGCGACGGTCTCCGCGATGAGCGCCTCGACGGCCTCCGGCGAGGCGACGTCGGTCGCGACGAACAGCGCGTCGCCGCCTCCGCTGCGATCGTCGCCGCGGTCGGCGCGCCGCCCTCGATCACGGTCTCGGTGACGTCGGCGATCACGACCCGCGAGACGGCCGGCGGGGGGATCATGGCGCGATGTTCCCGGCAGCGGAGATGGCGCCATCCTCTCTGCGATGCGGTCCAATGCAGAGGACACTGTGACGGCTTACGAGCGCGCGTCTGAGCATTCAAAAGCGTAGGCTAGCGTCCAGCACGTCAATGACGTCGGTGGAGCTGAGCCTCCGACCGATCTGGATCGCCAGGCATTCTCGCGTGAACTCATCGATCACGTCGGCGCAAACGCGCAGCGTTTGTCGCCAGGCATCCTGAACTTGCGGCCGTCGTGGGTCCGGTCCTCGACGGAGTCGTAAGACCAGACGTGGTCGGGACGTTCCGGCCGCAGCCGCACGCACGAGCCGTCATTGAACCACAGCCGGCCGCGCTTGGGCTGCTTCGCGGGGACCTTCAGCCCCTCCCGTCGCCAGATCCGCTCGACCCGCTTCAGGTTCACGACCCAGCCAGCGGAGCGCAGCAAGGTCGCAATCCGCCGGTAGCCGTAGCGGCGTATCGGGTCGCGAGCGCGACGATGTCAGCGGTCCACGCCGCCTCATCGTCGGGCCTCGTCGGGACCTTGCGTTGCGTCGAGCGCTGCTGTCCCAGAATCAGACAGGCTCGGCGCTCCGTGACGCCGAGCTCGCTCACTACGCGATCCACGCAGTCGCGGCAGCGGGCGGGGCTGATCAGTTTCCCCGCGCCGCCTCCGCCAGGATCATCTTATCGAGCGTAAGGTCCGACACCGCTCGCCGCAGCCGGGCGTTCTCAGCCTCGAGCTCCTGCAGGCGCTTCACCCCGGATCAAGTCCGGGGCAGGCTCTGGTCGCCCTTCAGGCCGCCATACTCAGCCCGCCAGCGATAGAACGTGACCTCCGTCACGCCCGATCGACCTGATCGCTTCCGCGACCGGACGCCCTGCGCCGTCAGAACTTCCATCTGCCGCAGCTTCGCGACGATCTCTTCAGCCGTATGCCTCTTCCTCGGCATCGTTCAGTCCGCCACATGGCCAAAAGCCATACCTCAGGGAGGACCGCTTCTCAGGGGCAGACCAGTCGCCGACGACGTGCGCCGAGGGGCGCTACGAAGATCGACCCGGTGTCGGGATCAAGGAAGATCCGGTTCTGGAGACCGAAAACGGCGTTCACATTGTCGGACGTCAGCACGTCTTCCGGCGCGCCTTCGGCATGGATCGCGCCGTCTTTCAGCATCACGATATGGTCGGCGTAGCGGGCGGCCTGGTTGATCTCGTGAAGCACCGCGACCACGGTCGCAGCTCGGTCGATCACCAGATCCGTCAGGAGGTCCAGAACCTCGATCTGATGCGCGAGGTCGAGGAACGTCGTCGGCTCGTCGAGGAGCAGGGCCTCGGTCTGCTGGGCGAGCGCCATGGCGATCCAAGCGCGCTGCCGCTGCCCGCCGGACAGAGTGTCGAGAAGGCGTTCGCCGAGCGGCTCCAGCCCGGTCAGCTCCATCGCATGGCGGCACGCCGCTTCGTCGGCGTCGCTCCAGCGCCCGAGCGGGCTCTGGTGCGGATAGCGCCCCATCGCAACGAGCTCTCGGACGGTGAGGCCCTCGGGCGCGGTCGGGCCCTGGGGCAGTACGCCGATGCGGCGCGCGACGTCGCGGGTGGGCAGCCGGTGAATGTCGGCGCCGTCGAGCAGCACCTGGCCGGAGGTCGGACGGAGCAGGCGGCACAGTCCGCGGAGCAGAGTGGACTTCCCGCTGCCGTTCGGCCCGATCAGGGCTGTGAACGCCCCTCGCGGCACGGTCAGATCGACGCCGTTCACCACCGGTCTGTCACCGTAGCCGAGCGTCAGGTCGAGGGACTGCAGCAGGGGGGCAGCGGCTTCAACCATTGCGGCGCCTCCACATCAGGTAAAGGAAGAACGGCCCCCCGATCAGGGCGGTGACGAGGCCGGCCGGCAACTGGACCGGCGCCAGCGCCATCCGGCCGACGAGGTCCGCGGCCAGCAGGAGGATCGCCCCGCACAGCGCGGTGACGGGGAGCGCCGCCCCGTGAAGCGGCCCGACGAGCCGTCGCGCGGCGTGGGGCGCCATCAGCCCGACGAAGCCGATCGTGCCCGCCGCCGCGACCGAGCCGCCCGCGAGCGCTACGCTGACGAAGATCGCCAGGCCGCGCGTGGCGTTTACGCCGAGCCCGACCGCCGTCGCGTGGTCGTCGCCCAGGGTCAGGACATCGAAGCGGCGCGCCAGAGCTGCGGCGACCGCGACGGGGCCGACGATCGAGGCGCCGAGCGCCGAAACGGTGCGCCAGTCGGCGGCGTAGAGGCTTCCCGTGAGCCACAGCAGCGCGCGCTGCGCGTCTTCGATCCGCGCGAAGGCCGACAGCAGCGTGACGCCCGCGCTGGCGAGCGCCGCGACGCCGACGCCGACCAGCACCATCCGCAGCGGCGCTAGCCCGTCCTTCCAGGCGGCGGCGTAGACGATCGCGGCGGCGCTGCCTGCGCCGGCGAAGCCCGCGAAGGGCAGCGCCCAGGCCGGCGCCTCCCGGAACGCCACGATCACCAGCGTGGCGCCGAGCGCCGCTCCTGCGTTGACGCCCAGGACGCCGGGGTCCGCCAACGGGTTTCGCGCCACCGTCTGCATCAGCGCGCCGGACAGCCCGAGCGCGGCTCCCACCAGCGCCGCGGCGAGCGTTCGCGGCAGGCGAAGCTCCAGGACGATGATCTCCGCGACGGGGTCGCCCGGAAGTCCCGCGAGCGCCCTCAGCGCGTTCAGCGCCCCGACATGCTCATCGCCGAGCAGGACGGCCAGAAACGCAAGCCCCAGCAGCACCGCGACGAGCGCCGAGCCGAGACCTAGGGCGCGCGGCGTGCGGAGCGTCGGCGCGCGGCTCACCGGCGGATCCGCGCGCGGGCGAGATGGATGAAGAATGGGCAGCCGATCAGCGCCATGGTGACGCCGACAGGGAGCTCGCTGGACGGCGCGACGAGTCTTGACACGAGGTCCGCGAGCAGCAGCAGCAGGGCGCCGCCGACCGCGCAATAGGGCATGATCCAGCGGTTGTCCGCTCCCACGAGCGTTCGCGCCACATGCGGGGTCACGAGGCCCACGAAGCCGATCGGCCCCGCGAGCGCCACCGCGCCGCCTGCAAGCGCCGCAACCGTGACCGCGGCGGCCGCGCGGCTGAGCGCGGCGTTCTGCCCGAGGCCCGCCGCGACGTCCTTCCCCAATCCAAGCGCGTTGATCGGCCGGGCGAGCGCGATCGAGGCGGCGAGCCCGCCGAGGATCCAAGGCGCCACGGCGAAGGAAAGCGAGAGCGGACGGTTAGCCACGCTGCCCGCCGTCCAAAGCCTGATCTGGTCAAGGGTCTGGGCGTCAATGATCAGGATCGCGGTGGTGAGCGATGTCAGGAACGCGCCGAAGATGGCGCCGGCCAGGGTGAGTTTCAGAGGCGATGCGCCGCCGCGGCCGGCGGAGGCGAGGGCGTAGACCGCGACCGCCGCCAGGCCCGCTCCGAGCGCGGCGGCGCCCGCGAAGGCGGTGTTGGTCCCGGCGCCGTAGAGCGCCGCCGCGACCGTCACCCCCAGCGCCGCGCCGGAATTGATCCCGAGCAGGCCGGGCGACGCGAGCGGGTTCTGGGTGACGCCCTGCATGATCGCGCCGGCGACCGCGAGCGCCGAGCCTGCGAGCGCCGCGGCCACGACCCGCGGCAGCCGCACGGTCGAGACCACGACCTGCGCGTAGGAGCCGTCAGGTTGGAAGAGGAGCCGCAGCGCCTCGGCGGGCGAGGTGATGGCGTCCCCGAAGCACAGACCGGCGAGCGCCGCCGCGGCCGTGAGGCCCGCCAGCGCAAGCAGGTTCAGGGCGGGCGGAACGCGCCCACGGCCGGCGACCTGAGCGGGACTCGTCGCGGAGGTCACTTCAGCGGGGCGGCAGAAGATGCGTCTCGATATCGTCGAGCACGCGATTGGCGGACGCGATTTCCCCAAACCGCGCCCAATCGCGTGAGGAGACCCGGTAGGCTCGGCCGGCCTTCACGGTCGTCTCCCCAAAGAGCAGACGCGGGCGTCCATTCGCCCTCCAACGGGCCAATACTGACCGGGGCGGGAACGTCCCGCCACGACAGCTCTTGTATCAAGGCGTCAAGCGGACAACGAGACGCCTGCGCGCTTTCAGCACTCATCGGTATCGATGTCATCGTTCACAACGGAAACGGAAACGATCGTCGCATACGCCGTTACTTGAACAAACGCCATGCCCTTTTACGCGGGTTCGACGGTAGCAGCCGCTGCACAACCAGGCGCGCAAGGAGCCGCGAGACGTTGGGGCGTTCCTCGAAGAGCCGCCCCGTTCCTTGCGGTCCGCTTAGCCAAACGGCAGCGAATTGGCGGCGGGCGCGCCTCGGACGCAATAAAATTTGGTCCGATATCCCAAAGGCGGCCTTCCGATCGTGAACCTGATGAGCGGATCGAACAAACGCCGCTCGCAGGATCAGACGGCGGCGCCGCGGGGGCCGCACGAACCGGGGGGTTTCATGTCTGCGAAGACGCCGACGCGATCGATGTCGAAGAGAGCGGGAGGGCGGCGGCTCGTCGCCCTGGCTGGCGCGCTCCTCGCGACCACGATGGGTCCTCCGTCCGCCGCTCGCGCGGAAGCGCCGACGCGCGCCGGAGCGGAGACCGTCGCCATCCCCGCAGGCCCGTTGACGCAGGCCCTCAACCGGCTCGCCGCGCAGGCGAAACTGCTGATCCTTTTCGACGCCCAGTTGACGCAAGGCAGGACGACCCCCGGCGTGAGCGGCCAGCTGACGGCCGAGCAGGCGCTGTCCGCCCTGCTCGCGGGGACCGGGCTGCGCGCGAGTTTCGCCGCCGTGGACAGGGTCGTGCTCACCACCGAGGGCACGCCGGCCCCGGTGGCCGCGAGCGGGGAGACGGGCGAGGACGCCATCGTCCTCGAGCCGATCACGGTCTACGGCGCCAAGACCACGACCAACCTTCAGGACACCAGCGCGAGCGTCGGCGTGGTGACGGCGGATGACATCGCGGACGGCCAGATCCGCAACCTCCAGGAGTCGTACCGACGCCTCGGCAACGTCATGGACGCGGCCTTCGCGAGTTCCGGCTTCGTCATCCGCGGCATGAGCTCGGAAGGCTTCACACCGGCCGGCGCGCCGTTGGGTTCGCTCTACGTGGACGGCATCCTCCAGACCCGCTACAGCGCGCGTTTCGGAGCGCGCAACCTTTGGGACGCGGAGCAGGTCGAGGTCTATCGTGGCCCGCAGACGACGCTGAGCGGCCGGGCCGCCACCGCCGGCGCGATCTACGTGCGCACGAAGGACCCGACGTTCCAGCCCGGCGGCGAGGTCTCCGCGACCGTCGGCAACAACGCGACGATCGGGTCGGCCTTCGTGCTCAACACGCCGGTCGTCCAGGACCAGATCGCGGTCCGCATCGCCGGCGCCTTCGAGCGCGGCAAGACCACGGTCGACTATCCGAGCTACCGACACTTCAAGAATTACGACGATTTCCGGACGGAGATCAGCCAGAGCATCAGGGCCAAGGTTCTTTTCGAGCCGAAGGAGCTGCCGGGAACCCGGGCGATCCTCAGCTACTCCTTCTCGAACGACCGCCCGAACGAGCGGTTGATCGGCGCCGGGGCCGGCTTCGATCTCGATGACGAGCGCGGCGACTGGCAGGCCTTCCCCACCTACGCCGAGTTCCGGCAGATCAAGGTGCACAATCTCGGCCTCGAGGCGTCCCACGAGATCACGGACGCCCTCAAGCTGACGTCGCAGTCTGGCCTGAACTACGGACGGACGCGCCGGCTTTCCATCGACACGGGGACCGAGGGCCTCGCCGACGGCATCGACGGCATGGTCAAGGACACCCTGTTTTCCCAGGAGCTCCGCCTCAACTACGAGCATGATCGCCTGAAATGGGTCGCCGGCGTGTTCGGCAGCTACCAGCACTACGATTCCGTGTTCGGCGCCGCCATCGTGCCGTATCTCGAGCTCGCCGAGGACTTCGATCGCAAGACGACCAACCTCGCGGCCTTCGGCGAGGCGACCTACGAGTTTCTTCCCACCTGGCACGTCACGCTGGGCGGCCGCGTGGACTACCTGCGCGAGAAGACGGTCCAGACAGGCGCCAACACCTATCCCTACGGTGGAACGCCCGTCCCCTACGACGATCGCGCCGCATTTGACGAAGTCAACTTCGTGCCGAAGATCGGCCTGTCGAAGGACGTCGCCGAAGGCCACAAGGTCGGTGTGGTCTATGCGGAAGGCTTCCGCACCGGCGGTTATTATCTCGATTCCGAGACACAGGAATCCAGATATTACGACCCGGAAAGAGCGAGGAACTATGAGCTGTTCTACAAAGGCCGTTTTCTCGACGATCGGCTGACGCTCAACATGAATCTGTTCTTCACGCAGTACAAGGATCAACAGATCGAGGTCATGCCCAAGGCGAGCGAGCCGTGGCGCCGCCAGACGGTGAACGCCGCCTCGTCGCGGTCCTGGGGGTTCGAGATCGAGCCAACCTTCAAGGTCAGCGAACAGCTCAGCGTCTACGCGTCGCTTGGGTACCTGAACACCAAGTTCGAGGACTTCACGCACGCGAGCTACGGCGACCTATCCGGAAAGCCGTTCCCGGAGGCGCCGGAATGGTCCCTCGGCTTCGGCGGCCGCTACCAGTTCGAGAACGGCGTCTACGTGGGCGGCGACGCAAAGTACACGTCGAGCTACCTCGGCCGCCTCGACGTCGGCCCGCCCGACCGGGTCGATTCCCGCATCATCGTCAACACCCAGGCCGGCTACCGGAAAGACAACTGGGAAATCAACGTCTTCGCGGAGAACCTGCTCGACAAACGCTACCTCACCTTCGTCGAGCGTGACGCGTCTCCGCGCTACGCGCAACTCGGGCAGCGCCGGTCGGTCGGCATGAACGTCAAGATGAAGTTCTGACGTCGAAGGAGGCGGAGCCGCATAGCTCCGCCTCGACTGTCCAATGCGCGCGGAAGGACGACCTCTGAAGATCACAGCGGTACTGACGTTCTGCCTCCTTTGGGCGTCGCCGGCCTTCGCCGCCTGCAACGGGAGGCTAGTGGCGCGCGATGTGCTCGGCGCGCCGGTCTGTGTCCCCGCCACGCCGGTGCGGATCGTCGCGCTAGATCCGTGGCTCACTCTTGGGATGCTGTTTGAACTCGGCATGCCGCCGGTCGCTGCGCCGCTGATCGGCATTCAGGACGACGGTGTCCGGAAAGAGGCGGAGCGCGTCGGCGTGGCTGACGTAGGCCTCCCGCTTGAGCCCAGCCTCGAACGGATTGCGGCGCTGTCGCCGGATCTGATCGTCGGGAGTTCCTACCTGCACGCGAAGATCGAGGGCGCGGCGGCGCGCATCGCTCCGACGATCCTGATTGATCCGATCGACTGGAAGCAGCATTTTCGCATCTTGGCCAGCCTCGTGGGCCGAACGGAGCAGGCCGAAGCCGCTCTCGGCGCGTACGAGGCGCGGGCCGCTGCGATAAAAGCCAGCGCGCGCGACGGCGCGGTCTCGGTGGTCCGGGTCGCGCCTTCTGGCTTTCAGGTCTATCTCGACGGCCCCGCAGCCTATGCGCCCTATGCCGTCCTGCGGGACGCGGGGGTGAAACGGACGCCCTACGAGACCACGACGGACCAGACGGTCGTAAAGCGCCCGGGATGGGAGCAACTCGCAGGCCTCCAAGGAGACGTGCTGCTTGTGGTGGTGGTGAGCGGATATGATCCGTCGCAGGACGACAGGCTTGCGGCGGCAACGTTCTCCAACCCGTTGTGGAAGATGCTTCCAGCCGTGCGGGCCGGCCGGGTTTATCGTGTCGACCGCGCAACCTGGATGGGCTTCCACGGCGTCGCTTCGGCGCACCGTGTGCTCGACGACGTAGAACGGTATCTGCGTTGAAGACTAGAGCCAAAGGCTTGGAGCGCGCGGCGCGGGATGAGCTTCGTCCGCGGCCGGGTCGCTTTGACCGCCTGTTGCAGCGTGGCCACGCGTCGCGGGTTTGGCGCTTTGGGCTGCTTCCGCTCGCGCGGCCGGCCTGCCGCCGAAAATTGAGCGAAATCAACGGCCGCCACCGCGCCGCAGTTTTGCACCGCCCGCTCTGGCTCACTGATCTAGACTTGTTCTAAGTCATTGTTCTTGCAAGATTTTTGCTTGAACGTCAGTATGCATGGCGCAGACGGGCGGCGGCCTGTAGCTGCGACAGCCCGCGCACGATGACGAAGCCATGCCAATCCTGACGGGCTCAGCGCCCCGCCTGAGCGACCTCGACGGCGCCGACCTGCTGAATCGGGCGATCGAGGATTATTACAACGAGCTTGTCGCCGCGGCGGCGCGCCGAAGCGGCGCCAACGCCTTCGACGTCGTGCACGACCTGTATCTCAAGCTCGCGGCGCAGCCGGACGTGCTTCGCGACAAGCGGTCCCTCAAAGTCTACCTCTGCCGTGCGGCGGCCAATCTGGGCATCGACCGCTTTCGCCGCGAACGTTTCGAGGCGGCGCTGTTTTCGGGCGGCGAACACGAGGCCTCGTCTGTCGCCGAAGACGCCTCGCCGGAACGCATGCTGGAGGTCGAGGCGCGCATCGCGATCCTGCGCGACGCCATCACCGAACTGCCGGCGCGCCGGCGCGCGGTGTTCATCCTTCACCGTTTCCACGGACTGACGGCAGACGACATCGCCGCTCGACTGAATATCACCCGCAACATGGTCGACCGTCATCTGCGGCAGGCGCTGTCGCATTGTCTGGAGCGGCTGGTGGCGGTAGAGATCGAGTTGGCCGTCTGGTCATGGAGCCGCTGATTTCAGCCGTCCGGCGTTCGGCGCCAGCGCTCCTTCGAACGTCCCAGGAGCGGCCGTTCGCTCGTGTTTAAGAATGAGAGCGAAAGACGAGAGGCGGACCCGATGGGGGACAGTCGCGCGACGCGCTCGCAGCGAAAACTGTACGATGAGGCCTCCGGCTGGGCTCTGAAACATCGCGAAGGCGGGCGGGCCGGAACGGACGACGCCGACTTCATGCGTTGGCTCGAGGCGAACCCCGATGGGCGGCGCGTCTATGAGATCGCGGAGCGTCTCATGGTTGAAGCGCCCATGGCCATCGGGTCGGATCAGGCGCTGCGGGAGTTCAGGACCGATTCCCGTCCGCGGATCAAGCCAATCGTGGCCGTCGCTCTCGCCCTGTTCCTCTCCGGCTCTCTTTTTGTGGGTCTGGACGGGCCGATGCGGCTTCGCGCGGATGCGATCGCCGGGACCGAAATCTCGCCGACGCTGACGCTCGCCGACGGCACGACCGTGCAGCTCAACGCCTCGTCCGCCATCGCTGAAGACTACAACGACAGCCGTCGTACCGTACGGCTTCTGCGAGGGCAGGCGTTCTTCGACGTCGCGCCGGACGCCGCCCGTCCCTTCACCGTGGAGGCTGGACAGGTCCGCGTGACAGCCCTCGGCACGGCCTTCGACGTGCGCCGAGGCGAGACCGAGACAGATGTTACGGTGACGCATAACGCCGTCCGGGTCGAGATCGAAGACGGCGCGGCCGGTCCGATCCGCATCGGGCAGAACGAGCAGGCCGTGATCGACCACGAGACGCCAAAAGTCCACAGACGGGCCACGGACGGCGATCTCGCACTGGCGTGGCGGCGAGGACGGCTTGTCGTGGACGACGCGCCACTGGCTTATGTGATCGAGGAGATGGACCGCCACTTCTCCGGCCGGATCCTCATTGCCGGCGGCGTCTTGGCGCAGCGGCGAGTAAGCGGCACGATCGCCATCGCCGACACGGACGCCTCGCTTGAATTTCTGAAACAATCTCTTGGTCTCGGCGTGACGCGCCTTGGGCCGCTCATCGTGATCCATGGCTGATCGCAACCCACCCGATAAAATAATCATCGAGCTGCGCATCGTCGTTTGGTGCGGGGAGCAACGCGCGCGTCTGACAAGCCGCTGAACGCGGGCAAGACAAAGCGAACTTTGCGAAGGCCTACCACGCGAAAATAAGTCCCTACCGCCGCTAGGCGCCAACAGCGGACATGCAATCTCTTCCCAGAGCAGACCTTCGCTCTGCCAGCATGTTTGACGTTGACAAAAGCCGCCCACCGCACCCGCGAGAGCAGGTGACCGAGCGTGTCTAGGAGCATGAAGTTCGCACGGCCAAGTTGCCCCACGATATGGCCCTGACGGATTGATCAGCGTGCTCGAGCTGGGGGGAGCGGAGCGCGGTCGCCGCCGCGGCGCGGGCTCCCGCCAATCGGGGCCGCAAGACCGCCGCGAAGGCGGCCTAACCGGCCGGAGAGCGGAGAGCTCCAACGCGGAGGTCGCCGCTCTAATGGACCGTCAGGCCACCTCGAAGTCCGCAGCTTCGATCGCCGGCCGGTGCGTCAGAGTGGCGAACTGGACGGCGCTGTAGACGTCGGCCGACCCATCGCGATCAAAGAACAGGCCACCCGTCGTCCGGTCGTAGAGAATGCGGTCGTCGAGATCTGTCGCAACGCGGCCAAGCGCAAACGCGTCCGCCGTAAGCGAACCGGACGCAAGCCCGCGGAAGACCAAGGCCGACAGCTCGATCCCGTCGACGCCGGACGCGAAGTCGGTGACGGCGTCGACATTGCTCGCGCCGAGCGCAGTGTCGAACACGAACACGTCTTCGCCGCCCCCGCCCGTAAGCCTATCGGCGCCGAGCTTGCCGGCGAGCCGGTTGGCGCCGGCGTTTCCGAAAAGCTCGTTCGCGAGCGCGTTGCCCGTACCTGACAGGTCGCCGTCGCCCGTCAGCACGAGTTTCTCGACGTTCCCGGATAGCGTGTAGGTGACGCCCGACCGGACCGTGTCGAACCCGCCGTTCGCGCTCTCGGCGACGACGTCGCCCGTGTCGTCGACGCGATAGGTGTCGTCGCCAGCCCCGCCGCGCATGATGTCCGCGCCCTCGCGGCCGTCCAGCACGTTGTCCGCGGCGTTGCCCGCGAGGCGGTTTGCGAGAGCGTTGCCGTAACCCTTGAGAGCCTCGCCGCCACTAAGCACGAGGTTCTCAACGTTCGCCGTGAGAGTGTAGCTCACTAAAGCCCGAACGGTGTCGACGCCTTCGCCTGCGAACTCAGTCACCAGGTCGCCCGCGTTGTCGAGGACGTAAATGTCGTCGCCTGCGCCGCCAATCAGAGTGTCGGCGCCGGCTTGCCATCGAGAACATTGGAGCCTGCATTTCCAACGATCTGGTTCGAGAGCGCGTTGCCGTAGCCGTTGAGCGCAGCGTTGCCAGTCAGGATGAGGTTTTCGAGATGAGCGCCGAGTGACCACGAAAGCGAGGCCTCGACGGTATCGACGCCTCCGCCGGCGACTTCTTTGGATAGGTCGCCTCGATCGTCAATGATGTAGACGTCGTCGCCCGAGCCGCCGATCAGCGTGTCGGCGCCAGCCGCGCCATCAAGGACGTTCGCCGCTGCGTTGCCCGTTAGCCGGTTCGATAGTTCGTTTCCGCGTGCGTCGATGGACTGCTCCCCGATGAGAACGAGGTTCTCGACCCAGGCCGCGAGGTCATAGCTGACAGATGTGCGCACCGTGTCCACGCCATCGCCGACCTCTTCAAAAACAAAGTCTGATGCCGTGTCGATGACGTATGTGTCGTTTCCCGCGCCGCCGAAAAGTCTATCCTCTCTGGTCCTGACCCTCAGAACTGGTCCGGTTTGAGCGCGATTTTTTCGGGCATCCTGATCCCTGCAGGAGGGGGATGCCATGAAACGCAAACGGTATTCGGACGAGCAGATCGCCTTCGCCCTGAGGCAGGCTGAGAACGGCACGTTGGTCGAAGAGATCTGCCGCAAGCTCGGCGTCTCGGAGGCGACGTTCTACCGGTGGAAGAAGCAGTTCGCCGGCATGGGCGTCGTCGAGATCCGGAGGCTGAAGCAGCTCGAGGAGGAGAACGCCAAGCTGAAGCGCCTGGTCGCCGATCTCTCGCTCGACAAGTCGATGCTTCAAGACGTGCTGAGAAAAAAGTTCTGAGGCCCGTCATGCGTCGCGATCTCGTTGCTCATCTTCGAGCGGCCTACGACATCAGCGAGCGGCGGGCCTGCGTCGCCACCGGCTTCGAACGGTCGTCGCAACGCGACCGGTCGAAGCGTGATCCTCAGACAGCCCTGCGGATCCGGTTGAAGGACCTGGCCGCGGTTCGAGTCCGCTACGGCTATCGCCGCCTTCACGTCCTGCTACGCCGGGAGGGCTGGGCGGTGAACCACAAGCGTGTCTACAGGCTCTACAGCGAAGAAGGGCTGTCGATCCGCACAAAGCTGCCCCGACGCAAGCGGGCTGGCGCTACCGGATCGGACGCCCGGATATCACGGAGCCGAACGACGTCTGGGCGATGGACTTCATGTCCGACGCGCTCTTCGACGGCCGGCCGTTCCGGCTGCTGACCATCTTGGACTGCTGTTCGCGCGAGGGGCTCGCAACGGTTCCAAGAGCGAACTTCAGAGCCTTCCACGTCGTGGAGGTTCTCGACCGGCTCGCAGTCGAACGCGGGCCGAGCCGAAGACGATCAGGGTCGACAACGGACCGGAGTTCGCTGGCCGGTTGCTCGACCAGTGGGCCTACCTCAACGGCGTCGAGCTCGACTTCTCAAGGCCTGGAACGCCGACCGACAACGCCTTCATCGAAGCGTTTAACGCCCGCATCCGGGCCGAATGCCTCAACGCAAGCTGGTTCCTGTCGCTACCCGACGCCCGTGACCGGATCGAAGCCTGGAGGATCGACTACAACACCGAACGACCCCACTCGGCCTTGGGCACTTGACGCCCAACGCCTTCGCTCACCAAGCTCAATACGCCCGAAAGGTCGCATCCTGCCCGGACCAGAGTCCGGGGCAAGACCAGGTCTTCTGCTGCATGACCGTCGACCTCAGGCGGATCGATCCGCCCATGGCCACGTCGCTGATCCGGAGTTTGACGAGGTCACATCCGCGAAGCTTCGCGTTGAGGGCGCAGTTGAACATCGCAAGGTCGCGGACCTGAGCGTTGGTCTTCAACTGCTGGCGGATCGCCCAGATGTGCTTCGGCTTCAGCGGCGCTTTGGGTCCGATGAGACGACCGGCGTTCCATGGCTTCTCGGGTAAGCGGAACAAGTCGGGCTGGTGCATGGCCTCCTCCTAGAGGCGGCCCCTCGCCGGGATCATAAACCCGCAGCCATTCGGCGACGCGACAGAAGCAGTCTTCATTCGGCCGCCCGAATTCGGATGCCGGATGGCGCGTGGATCACGGCTTCTGGGGTCGAATGCCCTCCAAGACCTCGACGCCGCCGATGTTCCTCAGCGCAACAGTATCGCGTGGCGGACATGGGCCGTCCGAGATGCTCGCGGTCATTCAGGGGAGACGTTGGGACGAGGCCGCGCATGGCACAGGCCTCGGCATCGCGATCACGCGCGACCTCGCCGCGGCCTCGGGAAGCAAGCTTCGGCCGGCGGCCTTCGCGCCCGGGTCGAATGGGGGGCGAAGTGACCGCCCGGCTAGTCTAGCCCGTATCATCTGCTTCGTAGCCTCGCAGCCTGCGTTTGGGCTGAGACGCCGGACATCATGCTGTTCCTTCGGCGGGGGAGCGCCGTCGGAGGAACAGCAAAGCCGGAGATCAGCACTTCCGGATCGGACGGGCGGGCTTGCCGGCGATGGCCGGACGGAGCGCCGTCCAGCACGCGAACACGGCCTCGTGGCACGCCCAGGCCTCGTCCGCCAGAATGCGGCATACGATGAAGTTTCCAGCCCGGCTCGCCCCCGCTGCGGTCGCAGCGGTCGTTGCGAGGCGAGCCTCGATGTCCTCCTCCAGCCCGGCCGGCAGGTCCTGCGCATAGGCGACGACGGTTGCGGCGTGGCTCGCCCCCCCCCATAGTCGGCGAAGAGCTCCCACCTCGTCCGGCCCATCGGCGATCAGGCGGTCGAGCAGCAGCGTACGGTCGTCCACCGTGACCTTGAACTCGGAGTCGAGCGCCTCGAAGGCGAAGGCCTCACCGGCGCCGTGATGGATGCGGCCCGCCGCGATCATGTCGGTCGCGAACAGCCGCGCGTCCGGGGCGAGCGCTATGTGCGTCCGGCGCTGGACGCGCGACCGCGCGAAAGGGATCGACTCGTCGGGGCAGTATTCCAGCGTCGCGCCGTCGCCGACCTCGATCGCGACCAGCTCGCGCGAAGTCGCGCCGTCTGGGCATTTGTAGAACTTGCTCGCCGCCGTCGTCGTGATCAGCGCCCGCGTCTCGGGTTCGAGCGTGCCGTGCAGCTCCGCCACGTCGCCTTCGACGAAGCCCCCGCCGGCGTTGATGAGCAGCAGGAACGGCTGGTCGTCGTGATCCTGATAGTGGCAGCCCTGCCATTGGTAGGGGATGCGCCAGGAGCGCGGGTCGATCTCGGTGCGGCCGCGGCGGCGCACGGCGCGCAGGTTCATCAGCGCATGCTTGCCGACGATCCAGTCTTCGTGCGGGAGGACGACGGCGGCCATCAGGCGGCTTCCTCTTCGAACAGCACGTCGTTCTCGATCCAGGCGACGACCTCGTCGAGGCCCTTGCCGCTCTTCATGTCGGTGAACAGGAACGGCTTCGCCCCGCGCTGCTTCTTCGCGTCTCGCTCCATGACGCCCAGATCGGACCCGACGTACTGCGCGATGTCGATCTTGTTGATGATCAGCAGCGGCGAACGGGTGACGCCAGGGCCGCCTTTCCGCGGGATCTTCTCGCCCTCGCCGACGTCGATCACATAGATATGGCTGTCGGCGAGCTCCGGGCTGAAGGTCGCGGCCAGATTGTCGCCGCCGCTCTCGATGAAGATGATCTCAAGGTCGCGGAAGCGCCGGGTCAGGTCTTCGACCGCCACCATGTTCATCGAGACGTCCTCGCGGATCGCGGTGTGCGGGCAGCCGCCGGTCTCGACGCCGACCACGCGCGCAGGGTCGATCGCGCCCGAGCGGACGACGAACTCCGCGTCCTCGCGGGTGAAGATGTCGTTGGTGATGACAGCGATCGAGCGCGTCGGCCCCATGGCGCGGCAGAGCTGCACCAGCAGCGCGGTCTTGCCGGACCCCACAGGGCCTCCGATGCCGATCCGGACGGGCTTTCTCATCAAGACGCTCCTTCGGCTTGGGATCAAGAGATAGGGGGAATCAGGAGATGCAGAGCCGCGACGGCAGCCGTTCGTGGCGCATCGCGGCGACGTCGAGCGCAGCGTAGGTCGAGCACATGGCCTCGAGCCGGCGGGAACGGGCGATCTCCGCGCAGGCGTCGATCAGCGGCGCTGCGCCCGCGACGATCCGCTGGGCGTCGACCTGGCCGAGCGGCACGAGCCGCTGGTTGACCGCGACGAGGTTCGACAGCGCGCTCCAGAGATAGCTTGTGACGGTCTCGGCTTCGCCCAGCGCGAGACCCGCGCCCGCGATCCCATAGACGACCGCGTGGTGGCCCGCGCAGCCGCCCTGCGCCATCATCGCGCCGTAGCGGAGCATGCCCTCGAGCTCGAACACGTCGCGGCAGGCGGCGAGCAGCGCGCGGCCGGTCATGGTGGACGCGGCCTTGGTCTCGCGGCCGAGCTTCAGCGCGCCGCACAGCCCGTCGAGTTCCGCCAGCCGCGCGGCGTCGCCGTCGAGCGCCGCCCGGTAAGCCTGAGCCACGGCGACGGCGTCGCCGGTCGCGACGCCGAAACGCAGCCAATCCCGGCAGCGGCGCTCGGCCTCGGGGGCGTTCGCCACCGCGTCGTCCGAGATCCAGGTCTCGAAGCCGTAGGAGTGGGTGAAGGCTCCGGTCGGAAACGAGGCGTTGGCGAGCTGCAGCAGCGCGAGCAGCCGGTCGCCGCCGTTGCCCTGCGGGCGGAAGTCGGCGCCTCGGCGCTCAGCCATGGGAATGATCGTGGCCGTTCGCATGGCTGTGGCCGTGATCGTGGTGGTGGCGATGGTCGTCGTGGGGGTGATGGTGATGCGCGCCGGCGGCCCCGAAGCGGCGGCCGACGAAGGGCTGCGTCACCTCCTCGATCTGGACGTCCATGCCGGCGAGGATCTGGCGGACCATCGGGTCGCGCGGGGTCAGCACGCCGTCGCGCAGGAAGCGGGCGGGGCGGTGCAGGTTGCCGAGCTGGTAGCAGGCGGCCCACCACTCCAGCACGTTCCCGGCCGGTCGAAGCCAAAGCAGATCTTCGGGCGCGGCGCGCACCGCGACGGCGAGGTCGCCCTCGCGCAGCAGCACGTCGCCGTCCTGCAGTTCGGTCCCGCGCCGCAGCGACACACGCAGCTTGCGGCCGCCCTCGGTGACCGCGCTGAAATGCGCGCTCGCCCGCTCCTCGGAGGTAAGGTCGAGCGGGTCCACCACGATAGCTCGCGGCAGTTCGCCCAGGCGGCCGAGGATGGTGGTGACGATCCCGGCGGTCGTGCTCATCGGAAGTAATACAGCTGAGTGAGCGGCAGGGTTTTGGCCGGCTTCACCGTGATCCGCTGGCCGTCGACATAGACGTTGTAGGTTTCAGGGTCGATCTCGATGTTCGGCATCAGGTTGTTGAGATGCATGTCGCGCTTGGAGATCGTGCGGGTGCGCTTCACCGGCATCAGCGTCTGGTGCGTGCGCAGCCGCTTGTCGAGGCCCGCGTCGAGCGCCGCCCTGGTCACGAACGAGTAGCTCAGGCGGGCCGGATTGGCGCCGAGCGAACCGTACTGCGGCCGGTACTTCAGCGGCTGGCAGGTCATTAACGAGCCCGCGGGGTCGCCCATCACCGCATGGGTGATGAAGCCGCCCTTCACCGTCGTCTCGGGCTTCGCGATGAACATCTTCGGCCGCCAGAACACGAGGTCGGCGAGCTTTCCGGGCGTGATCGAACCGACGTAGGAATCCACGCCGAAGGTGATCGCCGGGTTGATCGTGACCTTGGAGAGGTAGCGCCGGATGCGGAAGTTGTCGTTGCCCGCGCCGTCCTCTGGCAGGCGGCCGAACCGCACCTTGTTGACCGCCGCGAGCTGGAACGCGCGCTGGGCGCTTTCCGCGGCGCGGCCGACGCCCTGGCTGTCAGAGCCGATCATGCTGATGGCGCCGAGGTCGTGCAGCACGTCCTCCGCGCGCATGGTCTCGGCGCGCGCCCGGCCCTGGATGAAGGCCATGTCGGTCGGCACACTCTTGTTGAGGTTGTGACATGTGATCAGCATGTCGATTTCTTCGTCGTAGGTGTTGATCGAGAACGGGTTGGTCGGGTTCGTCGAGCTCGGCAGACAGTTCGGCTCCATCACGCAGCGCATGATGTCCGGCGCGTTGCCGCCGCCGGCGCCCTCGGCGTGGTAGATGTGCATGACACGGCCGTTGATGGCGGCGAGCGTGTCTTCGTAGTAGCCGGTCTCGTTCAGCGTGTCGGCGTGCACCTGCACCTGGAAGTCGAGCTCGTCCGCGAGATCCATGCAGGTCTCGATCGACGCCGGCGACGACGACCAGTCCTCGTGGATCTTGAGTCCGGTGGCGCCGCCGATGACGATCTGCTCCGCGAGCGCGCCCTTAGTCGCCGCGTTGCCCTTGCCGAAGTTGCCGAAGTTGAGCGGGATGTCCGCCATCGCCTCCAGCATGCGGTGCAGGTTGAACACGCCCGGGCACTCGATGCCGACCGTCTTCGGCCCCGAGCCGCCGCCGATCACCGTGGTGAAGCCCGAGTTCTGGTATTCGTAGAGCTGCTGCACGCTGTCGAAGTGCGGGTGAATGTCGACGAAGCCCGGCGTCACGATCATGCCCTCGACCGACAGGATGTCGGTGTTGGGCGAGACGATCAGGCCGGGCGTCACGTTCATGGTGTCGGGGTTGCCGGACTTGCCGACGCCGACGATCAGGCCGTCCTTGACGCCGATGTCGCCCTTCACCACGCCGAGGATCGGATCGATGATCACCGCGTTGGTGACGACGAGATCGAGCGCGCCGTCGCTCGCCTTCCACTTCGACGCCTGTCCCATGCCGTCGCGGATGGTCTTGCCGCCGCCGAAGACGAGCTCGTCGCCGTAGGTCGTGTAGTCGTGCTCGATCTCGGCGACGAGGCCGGTGTCGGCCAGGTGAATCTTGTCGCCCGTCGTCGGTCCGTACTGCGCCGCGTAGTCCGGGCGCGAGATCTTCATGCTCATGGGGCTCTATCCAGCTCGCGGGGCCGCAGATGGGTCAGGACGTCTTCGAGGTCTTGCCGGCGGCCTTGCCGCCGCCCTTGGGCGTAAACCGCGCGTCGGGCCGGTCGCGCACCTTGTAGCGCTCGCCCTCGAAGCAGTAGCCGTGGGCTTTGAGCTTCTGCATGGTGAGGTCCTTGATGATCTCGGACCGCACCGTGCCGTTGGTCATGTTGTTCATGCCGAAGGCGACGTGCCGCCCGGCGTAGCCAGTGAGCTGCACCTTGCGGCTCTGGCCCGGCTCGAAGCGCACCGCCGTTCCGCTCGGAATATCGAGCCGCATGCCGAAGGCGGCCTCGCGGTCGAAGGCCATCGCCTTGTTGCATTCGGCGATGTGATAGTGCGCGCCGATCTGGATCGGCCGGTCCCCGGTGTTGACCAGCACCAGCTCGATCGTCGGTCGCCCGACGTTGATCTCGATCTCGTCGTCCGCAAAATCGATCGCGCCAACCTTCTCCGGCTCGCCCACGTCGAAGGCCTCCGACGGGACGACGGACTTCGGAAGCGGCGGCGGCGCCCACTTGGCTGACATGGGTCATCTCCGGGAGCGAGGGGTCGGTACGGGGTGGGCGGTCCAACCGCCGCCGCCCCGCGTCTCGGTCGATTAAGCGTCGCCCCGAGCAGCCGCGCATCTTCCCTTTTCGGGTAGCTGCCGGCGGCCGGGGCCCGCGCCTAGGCTCTCGCCGAAAGTCATCGCGCCTTTCGGAGCAGAAGGAGCCCCACAGGTGAGAGCCGCCATCAGAAGCAGTCTTGCTTCATCATTGTTTGTGCTATCGATCGTGGGCGGGGCTGCTGTGGCGACGCCCGCCTCCGCGAAGGACAAGATCACGGTCTGCACGATCGACGACCTGTCCGGCGACTTCTCCATCATGTCGACGCCGAAGACCTACGGCTACAAGCTCGCGGTCAAGGAGATCAACGACGCCGGCGGCATCGAGGTCGACGGCAAGAAGAAGCTGATCGACCTGATCTCCTACGACGGCCAGTCGGACGTGAAGCGCTACCAGGAGATGGCGCAGCGCTGCGTGTTCGAGAACGAGGCCGACGTCATCATGGCCGGCTACACCGGCGCCGAGCGCGAGGCCGCGCGCAAGGAGGTCGTCCGCAACAAGACGATCTACTGGCACAACAACCAAGGCGAAGGTGGCATCGCCGACCACTATTCGTTCTTCGCCGGACCGACGCCGGAGCAGCAGGTGTTGCCGGCGATCGAGTACATGGTTGAGAAAATCGGCCCGCGCATGACCTTCATCGGCGCCGATTACAATTTCTGCCGCGCCATCGGCCAATGGGTGCGCGTCGCGGCCGGTCTCGCCGGCGGCAAGATCGAGATGGAGGAGTACTTCCCCTTCGGCGTCTCGCAGTGGCAGGCCACGATCGACAAGATCAAGGGCGTGAAGCCGGACTTCCAGGTGCACTGCCTTGTCGGCGCCGACCAGGTGCAGTTTTACCCGCAGGCCCAGGCCGCGGGTCTGAAGACGCCGGTGTGGTCGAACGTCACGATCTCGGACGGCTACGAGCACAAGCGCTTCGCGCCGCCGTCGCTCGCGAACCTCTACGTCCCGCCGGGGTACATCGAGGACGTCCCGGGTGAGGCGAGCAAGGCGTTCGTCGCCAAGATCCGGGCGATGTTCCCGAGCACGCCCTACGTGAACGAGCACGCCGCCTTCGGCTACGTAGCCGTCAAGGCGATGGGCGAGGCCTGGAAAAAGGCCGGAAGCACCGACACCGAGAAGACGATCGCCGCTCTCGAGAGCGACATCTCGCTGCCCGACGCGCCGGGCGGCCCCTGGATCATGCGCGGCAAGCAGCATCACGCCGCCATGCACACCTACCTGTTCAAGGTGAAGGAGGACCACACGCTCGAGTTGGTCTCCGATCTCGGCATGACCGAGCCGCAGTTCCTCACGAGCATCGGCGTCGACATGACCAAGAAAGCCCCGAACCGGCAGTTCCTCCCGCCGGACAACCCGGAGTGGAAGAAGTATCTCGCGCCGTAAGCCGCGGGATATCCACGACGGCGTCCTGCGCTGGGTCCCCCCTCGGCGCAGGACGTAGGTCTTCGCCGCAGGTCGCCGCGCGCTTCGGCGTCACGCGGTCCCGGCTCCCGCGCGATACGGCGCGGCCGCCGACGGCCCCTCGGACCCGGCGGCGCAACGCGGAGAGACGATCATGGAATGGTCAGGCCAGGTCTTCAGCTGGATCTACCAATACTTCGACAACATGGCCTTCCTGCTGCTCGCCGCCTCCGGCCTCATCCTGATCTACGGGATGATGGGCGTGATCAACATGGCGCATGGCGAGCTGATGATGATCGGCGCCTACGTCGCCTCGGCTGCGTTCTACGCGGGCGCGCCTGCGCCGGTCGCGATCGCCGTCGCGGGCCTCGTCGCGGGCCTCGTCGGGATCGTGATGGAGCGGCTCGTCATCCGCCACTTCTACAACCAGTTGCTGTCGTCGCTCGTCGTCACCTGGGGCCTCAGCCTGATCCTGAGCCAGGGGGTCCTTCTGGCGCTCGGGCCTTCGACCATGAACATGCCGACGCCGTTCGGCAGCTTCAGCGTCGGCGGCTTTTCCTTCGGCGTCTATCGCATGGCGCTGTTCGCGACGGCGATCGGCCTGATCGCGAGCGTCTGGGCGCTGTTCCGGTTCTCGTCCTTCGGCGTCGCGGCGCGCGCCGCGATGGAGAATCCGCGGATGGCGTCGGCGCTCGGCGTCGACACCAAGCGCGTCTACACCGCGACCTTCGCCATCGGCTCGGCGCTTGGCGGGATCGCCGGCGCTCTCTTCGCCCAGACCGCGGCGATCTCGCCGTTCTTCGGCCAGAACTACACCCCGATGGCCTTCATCACCGTCGTCATGGGCGGCGGCGCCAGCGCGATCCTTGGGCTGGTCTACGCCGCGCTCTACCTCGCCGGCGTGCAGACCGTCGCGTCCAACGTGTTCAATCAGTACGTGGGCTATGTCTCGATCATGGCGGCGGCGTTCATCGGCTTGCTCGTCATGCCGTCCGGCATCTCGGACTTCGTGCAGAAGCGGCGCGCCCGCCGGATGGCGCGATGACCGGCGTGACGCGTTCCCGGATCCGCGCCCTGCTCGCCGGTCTGAACGGGCCGCAGACGCTCGGCAACTCGCGGCTGTTCTGGCTTCTGTGGCTCGCGGGCGTCGCGGCCTTCGCGCTGCTGCCCTGCGTCGCCTCCCGCTACCAGGTGCTGACCGCCAGCAACTTCTTCATATCGGCGATCCTCGCGCTCAGCCTGTGCCTGATCTGGGGCTTCGCCGGGATCCTCAGCCTCGGCCAGGCCGCCTTCTTCGGCGTCGGCGGTTACGCTTACGGGATCGTCGGCATCAACCTGATCGAGGCCACCGGCGAGAGCGGGACGGCGCTCGTCGCCGGCGCGCTGGCGCCCGCGCTGCTCGCGGCCGGCGTCGGCGCGCTCATGTTCTACAGCCGCCTCAAGGGCGTCTACGTCGCGATCCTTATGCTGGTGGTGTCGCTGCTGCTTGGTCTCTTCATGCGCCAGACGGCCGATCCCGCCTATGCCATCGGCGGCGCCTACCTCGGCGGCATGAACGGCCTCGGCCCGGCGACCGCGAGCGATCCGTCAATTCCAAATCTGGCGCTCGGCTTCGGCGATCTCGTCGCTGAATTCGACGGACGGGGCCGGTCGTTCTACTGGCTCGCGCTCGGCGCGCTGGTGGCCGTCTACCTCGGGCTGCGGTGGCTCGTGAATTCGAGCTTCGGCTACCTGCTGGTCGCGGTGCGCGAGGACGAGCGCCGCACCGAGACCTTCGGCTACGACGTGCGGCTCATCCAGCTCGGCGCCTTCTGCATTTCCGCCGCGCTTGCGGGGCTCGCCGGCGCGCTCTACACCGCGTGGGGGACTTACATTCATCCTGACGGCTTCAGCGTCGGGCCGAACATCCTCGTCGTCATCTGGGTCGCGGTGGGCGGCCGGAAGGACCTGACCTCGGTGGTGGTCGCGACGCTCGGCCTGAGCTGGATCTCGATCGAACTCGCCACCTGGGGCGAGATCTCGCTGCTGGCGCTGGGCGTCATCCTGGTGGCCGCGATGCTGGTCGCGCCAGAGGGCGTGTTCGCGACCGCCGGAGCCTGGTTCGGGCGGCTCATGACCCGGAACCGAAGACGTCCCGCGCGGCCCCCGACGGCGGCGGCGGAACTCGGAGCCGCGCGATGAGCGCGCCCATCCTCGAGGTTCGGGACGTCCACAAGGTCTACGGCGGCGTGCGCGCCCTGAACGGCCTCTCGCTCTCGGTCGCACCGGGCGAGATCCACTGCGTGGTCGGCCCGAACGGCGCCGGCAAGAGCACCTTCTTCAAGACGCTGATCGGCGTCGAGCGGCCGACCTCGGGCCAGGTGTTCTACAAGGGTCAGGACGTCACGAAGCTGCCCGCGTTTCGCCGGGCTCGGCTCGGCCTTTCGGTGAAGTTCCAGAACATCAGCGCCTTCGGCGAGCTGACGGCGCTGCAGAACCTGTTCGTGCCGCTCCGCCGCAACCATTCGAAGGCGGACATCCCCGCGCGCGCCTCCGCCGTGCTCGCCCGGGTCGGCCTCGCCGGCGTTGAGGACACGCCCGTTCGCCAGCTCTCGCACGGCCAGCAGCAGTGGCTCTCGATCGGCCTCTCGATTGCGGCCGAACCCGACCTGCTCCTGCTCGACGAGCCCGCCGCGGGCCTGTCGTCGGAGGAGACGGCGCGCACCGCCGAGCTGATCCGCGAACTGAACCGCTCGGGCATGACCGTGGTGGTGATCGAGCACGACATGGGCTTCATCCGCAGCCTTAGGGCGCGCACCAGCGTGCTGCATTACGGCGCGCTGTTCGCGCAAGGCGCGTTCGACGACATCGCCGCCAACGAGGACGTGCGCCGCATCTATCTGGGAGCCGCGTAATGGCCTCGTCCTCTTCCCAGTTGTCGCTCGCCGCCGTCCAGTCCGGCTACGGCCGGGTGAAGGTGGTGCAGAACGTGTCGCTCGAGGTCGCGACCGGCGAGATCGTCGCCGTGATCGGCCGCAACGGCGTGGGCAAGTCGACGCTGATGAAGACAATCATCGGGGAGATCGCGCCCATGTCTGGCGCCGTGAGCTTTCGTGGGCTGGACGTCACGCGATTGGACGCCGCCCGCCGCGCCCGGCTCGGCGTCGGCTACGTGCCGCAGGGCCGCGATGTCTTCGCGCGCATGACTGTTGGCGAGAACCTCGCGCTTGGCCGGCGCGTGGGCGGCGCGCCGGCGGCAAACCTCGAACGGGTGTTCGGCTTCTTCCCCATCCTGGAGAAGCGGCTGGCGCAACCGGCCGGCTCCATGAGCGGCGGCGAGCAGCAGCAACTCGCCATCGGCCGCATCCTCGCCGGCCGGCCCGACATCATCCTGCTCGACGAGCCGTCCGAGGGCGTGCAGCCGAACATCGTGCAGGAGATCGGCCGCATCATCCGCCGCCTGCGCGACGAGGAGCGGCTGACCGTGCTGATCGTGGAGCAGAACCTGTCGCTGATCCGCGCCGTCGCCGATCGCTGCGTGATCATAGACAAGGGCGCCGTCGTCGGCGAGATCGCGCCGGAGGCCCTCGACGATCCCGAAACCGCCGCGCGGTATCTGTCGATCTAAGCTCCGATGGCCGCGGCGCTCGGCGGCGCCGAGCCTGACATTCAGATCAGCCCCATCTGCACGGCGCCTGCTACAGCCTGGGCGCGGTTGCAGGCGTCGAGCTTTCGGATCGCGTTCTTCAGGTGGAGCCGCACCGTCTCGACCGAGCGGCCGATGATGATCGCCGTCTCCGACGACGTCTTGCCGGCCGAGGCCCATTTCAGGCACTCGATTTCGCGCGGCGTCAGCCGCACGGGCCCGATGGTCTCGATCTGGTCCTCGTAGCCGCGATCGAGCACGAACTGGGTGAAATCGTGGGTTAGCCAGTGCAGCGGTTCGCGGGCGCGCTCGCGCACGCCGGTCCAGTTGGCGCAGGAGCGGTCCGCGATCGCGCTCACCACGGCGAAGCGTCCGAACGGCAGGTGCACCGGCACGGTGATGCCGTGCGACAGCCCGAAATCGCCGAGATAGTCGCACGCGGCGCGCTGCTTCGCCGTCAGGTCCGGCCGCGCCTGAACCTCCGCCCATTCCAGCGGCATGATGCCGTCGAAACAAGCCCGGTAGTACGGGTCGACGGACATGAACTGCGTCCACTCGTCTTCCCAGTCGTGGGGGAAATTGCGGACGTTGAGCTTCAGCGGCAGCCACTCGCCGTTCGGCAGGCGGGCCGAGGTCGGGAGGTAGCCGTACAGAACCTGGGTGAAGCCGAGCTCACTGGTGATCTCCGACAGCACGTCGAGCGCCGAGCCGAAATTCTGGATGAGCGGTGCGCGCTCCGCGAAATGATCTCGAACGCTGTCGGGAGAGGGGGCGCTCATGGCGGTCCGTCCTGAAGAAGCCCGCCTTCGGTTTTGCCAAAGTGCGTCTCTAGACGAATCGCAAGCACTTTCCGTGCCAAAGTCTAGAGATTGCGCTGGAGGTGGAGGCAAAAGGAAACGCCGCGCTTGCGCGCGGCGTCGATCGGCGGCCTCAGCTCCGACGCGGCGTTAATCCCGGATCGGGTTCATCACCGTCACTAGCTTGGTGCCGTCGGGAAACAGAGCCTCGACCTGCAGAATGGTGAGCATGTCCGGCACGCCGACCATGACGTGCTCCCGCTTCAGGATCGTCGCGCCGTACTCCATCATGTCGGTCAGCATCGGGATCACGCCCTCGCGCGCCCGCTCGAGGATTTCGTCGCTAATGACGGCGATCGCCTCGGGGTAGTTGAGCTTCACGCCTTTCTCGAGCCGGCGACGCGCCATTTCGGCGGCGGCCCAGAGCTGGATGCGTTCTTCTTCGCGAACGGTGAGATGCATGGGTCAAGTCCTGCGCCAGGGGCTGTGCGGACGGCCGTGACCGCGGTCATGGCCAACGCGGAAGATTGAGCCGCGGAGGAGTCGCGCCGGACAGCGCGCTGTCCGGGGTGGTCGTCGTCAGACCACGCCGGCGAGCAGCGCCGCGCCGGCCGCGGCGAAGCCGGCGCCCGCGATGCGGAAGACCGCTCCGCCACGCGTCGCACCGACGTGGGCGATCGCCCGGCCGAGGCCGAAGCCCGCGAGGTGAAGAGCGCCAGTGGCGGCGACGAAGCCGAGGCCGTAGAGCAGGCCCGAGGCGGTCTCAGGCGCTTCGGCGCCGTGCGCGACGCCATGGAACAGGGCGAAGAGACCGGCGAGAGCGATCGCCGCGGGCGCGGAAAGCCGGTCCGCGAAGGCGACGCCAAGTCCGAGCGTGAGGACCGAGACGGCGATCCCGATCTCGGTCGCCGGCATGGCGACGCCCGTGGCGCCGACCACGCCGCCGACCAGCATCGCGCCCATGAAGGACAGGGGGATCGCCCAGGCCGCGCGGCCGTCGAAGCGCGCCGCCAGCAAGCCGACGGCGACCATCGCCAACACGTGGTCCGCGCCGCCGAGCGGATGCGCCAAACCCTCGCTGAAGCCGTGCACGTGGTCGAACGCGGCCGGATGCGCGAGCGCCGCGGTCGGGGCCAAAGCGACGGCGACGCCCAGGAGAGTTTTCTTCATGGCGCAACTCCATCGGCCCACCGCGCGCCGATGCGCGGTCTCGGGCTTCCGGGGGAAATTTAAGCATCCGAATCCGGTCCCCTCGCATCCTCCCCTTTTGGGTAGAACCAGGGTTCGCCGCCCGCGGCGGCCGTTAACTCGCCCTTGGACTTCGTCGCTCAGACGAGCATTTCCCGATCGCGAAGCCGGTTGCTCCGGACTCTCTGTTGCCGAGGTCTTTGATGACAATTGGCGGAAAGCCACCGCCCCCGCGATTGAGCGAGTGGGACTTCGCTCTCGTCGCACGGCAGGACGACGCACGTGTCGTGTGAAAGCGGCAGGACAGGATCACCGCCCTTGGCGATAAGGTGCGTTGTCTGCAACGGTCTCGGCTTACGAGCAGAGATCAGGCTTAACTCACATGCGCTTCCCTCAGCGCACCTGATGCAGGTCACTGAGGGTCAGCTCAAGACTATGCCCTTCCGGCGATTGGCGCCGGGAGCGGAAGTTGTCTCATCGATGAGAAGCGGACATCGGCTTGTATCGATGACAGCGATTTTCAACGCGCCGAGATGATCCTTGTGGGAGATCCGAGGACCGAAAGGGCAGTGTTACGAGCGCGCTAGGGCGCTTTTGCCTTTGACGATTCGTGATCCTGCGACTCGATACCCTTGGCGAGCACGCCCTTAACTGCGGCGCCAATTCGGCAAGCTGAGCGAACTTGCCGCGCTTGGTTGAGTCCGTTGTCGAAACGTTGGTCAGTCGATCACGACCGCTCAGCTGACGATGCCTTGAACAGAAACGTCTCATGAGGCCTGCGGCTGTCGTGGCGTTGACGTCGGCCGGAGCAGCCCCGTCAACAGGAGCGTGGCGGCGATCGCGAACGTCACCATGCCGATGCGGGTCGAGAAGCTCTCCACGGCGGAGCCTGGCAGGGGCGACACGCCGAGGCCGAGCAGGATCACGAAGGTCGTGAGGGCGCCGGCGTAGACTTTCGCGGTCGCGGGGTTCGCGGCCGCCTGCCCGCCGAACATTAGGGCGACGAACAGCAGGGTGAAGAACACGAAGGGTAGCGTGGGACGCAGGTCTATGAACGCGAAGGCGACGGACGCGACCACGCCCCCGAGCAGGTTGGCGCCCACCAACCCGAGCGCAGCGCGGCTGCCGGCTGTGTGGTCGAACTGGTTCAGCAGCGAGGCTGCGGTGATCGGGACCACGACGGCGTTCGAGAAGCGGTCGTCGACTAGGCAGACGGTCAGCACGATCAGGAGGATGGCGGTGTTCGCCAGCGCGAGGCGGGCCGATCGGTCGAGCGGCGGCGCCGGCGGCGCTGGCGCGGGGACGTCTCCTCCCGGATCTGGAAACGCCGCATGGGCGAGCCACGCCAGCGCGACGCCGCCGAGAACCGCCTTGGCGAGCATGGGGACGACGCCTTCGCCAAGGTCTGTCTGCAGGACGCCGAGCATCGGGACCATGACGGCGACGACGATGATCAGGAACGGCGCGCCGCCGCCCTTGCCCCGCGCCTGAAGCAGGAAGCACGCGAGATAGACCAGCCCGAGCAGCGGCAGCAGCGCCGCCGGCCGGTCTCCGCAGAGCTGCGTGAGCGCCGCCGCGAACCATCCGGCGACCACGATCAGCATGACCATGCCGAACGCCTGCCGAACTGTTAGAGGGCGCACGGTTGCGGCTAGGAACTGGATCGCGAACATCGGCGCCAGGAACGGCAGCGCCTCGCCGTTCGCGACCGCGACCGTAAAGCCGACCGCGACCGCCGACGCGATCCGCAGGCCTTGGCGCTTGGAGCGCAGCAGCGCGTTCGGTTCGGTCCGGACGGCCTCAGCTGACATAGGTCAGCGTCGCGACGAGCTGGATCCAGAACCGTCCCAGCGCGTTCATCGCTGGGTTATCGCCGGTGTAGATCACGACATTGGCTTGAGATCCGTAGCGGACCCCGCGTGGGAACCGGTCCTTGAACACCAACCGCACCGGAAACCGCTGCGGCTCGCGCACCCAGCCGCTCTGGTTGCGGATGGTGGGAAGCCCCGTGGCTGGGTCGACGCTGTTGGTGGAGACGCCCCAGCCGACGCTCTCAACCTGCATCGGGAACACCGAACCCGGAAGCGAGTCCAGAACGACCTCCGCTTCGTCCCCGGCGGCCACATGCTCGAGGCTGTTCTCCTTGTAGGCGGCCGCGACCCAGATAGTGCCCGCGTCGATGAACGTCAGCGCCGCCTGCCCAGCCCCGACCACCTGCCCAACCCCGAGCTGGAGATTGGATACGACGCCGTCGGAGGGCGAGAGCACGGTCGTGTGCAGGAGATTGAGGCGCGCGCTCTCGAGCGCGGCGAGCGCCTCCTTCAGCTGCGGATTATCTTTCCCTTGCGGCCCGAGCTCCTCTCGCGCCTTGGCGAGATCAGCCTCCGCGCCGATAACGGCTGCGTCCGACGATCCGAGCGCCGCCCTGGTGTCGTCGAGCTTGGCGCGGGCGTATACGCCGCGGTCGAACAACGTCCTGGCGCGTTCGGCCTGCGCGCGCACGTTCACCCGCTCGGCCTGAAGCTGCACCACCCGGGCTTGCGCCGACTCCACCGCCTGGGTCGAGGCTCCGATGGTCTGGCCGATACGTTCGAGTCTCGCCTCGGCTTCCGCGACGGCGATCTCGTAGGGCCTTGGGTCGATGCGGAACAGCACGGTCTTGGCGAGCACCAGCGCGTTGTCTGTGACCCCCACCTCGATGACGCGGCCCGAGACCTCGGACGCCATGCGCACCACGTAGGCCTGAACGATGGCCTGCGACGACGAAGGCGTCAGCCGCTCCATCACAACCGAAAGAGCGAACAGTCCTGCGGCAAGTACGACGACGATGAGTGCGGTGCGGCGCAGCGGGTTCCCGGTCGGAATTGGCGCCGGCGGGACGGCAGCGGACGCCTGTGACGGTTCTTTAGCGTCCACTGACCGGCCCGCGATCTCGCTCGTCTCAACGGCCCTCGCCGCTAGGGGGTTACGATCGTTATCGGCGGCTTTCCCGCTACTTATCGCCATTTCGAGACCTTGCTTAGAAGCAATACATCGTCCGATTACTTCACTTTGGTCATGATAGCATACGATTGAATTGGATTCGCAACAGAAAGAGAGTCATCATCCAACGTGGAAGCACGCTGCGCTAGTTGCGATTTCTGGCGCTGCTCAACCCCGGGATCAACGCCGGGCGTCAGACAAGGTGATGAGCCATGGCGCATTCAGTCGTCGGAACTGCGGAGCCCGCAGCGACCGGATGGCGGTTCAAGTTCGGGATCTTCATCTTTATTTTCGCCTTCGCGCTGTGGCTGCTGGTTCCGGTGGCCGCCACGACTGGCGCGTCGTCTGCGCGCGTCGCTGCGATCACCGGCGCAATCTTCGTCGCCAACAAGGTTCTGCTGCTGACCTGCATCGCCGTTATGGGCAAGACCGGCTTCCAGCATTTGAAGTCGCTCGTCTTCGGCTACGCCAAGGGCTTGGCGCCCAGCGGTCCTGTAGGTCCGACCCGGCATATCGTCGGGCTCGTGATGTTCTGCCTGCCGCTCATCTCTGCGATGCTCGAACCTTATGTCGACCACATCGCGCCGGGGCTGCGCCCGAATCTCTGGCAGCTCCAGGCGCTTGGCGACCTGATGCTGATCGCGAGCTTCTTCGTGCTCGGCGGCGACTTCTGGAACAAGGTCCGCGCTCTCTTCGTCCGCACCGCTAAGGTGGTCGATGTCGGCGCGACCGAGCCTTCGTAAGCGGAAGGGCGGCGGTTCATGAACGTCGCGGCGAAGGGCTGCGTCCGCCGACTGACCGTCAGGCGGCCGTGATGAACGGCGCGCAGACCTACCGCCTCAGCCTCAGCCGCGGGTTCGGCCGCGTCGACGGTATGAAGGACATTCTAGCCGTCGACGATCGGGATGCGATTGATCAGGCGACCGTGATCGTGAAATCTCAGATGGACGCCTATGGGGCGCAGCCCCAGGTCACCGTCCACATCCATCGCCCCGACGGCGCGGAAATCGCCGCATTCTCCGTCGCCGAACTCGCCGCAAGATGAGACGGTCGCTTCTGGCTCGCTCAAGCCGGGAGGCGGAATGACAGGACCGATCCAAGGCTATGCAGCGCCCGCGGAGCGGACCGCGCGACGGTTCTGGTCGCTGTTCGCCATTCAGACCGCCGCCGTGTGCGCGCTGGTGTATCTGGCGTTGCCCGCTTTCGTCGCGATCGCCGACAGTCTCGGACACGCCGTCGAGTTGCCGCCGCACCGCTTAATCGGGATGGCGGCGGCGTTGACGGTTTTTCACGCGGCCTACTGGTCTCGCCTGCGTTGGGCGCCGATGCCGATCATGCCGAAAAATATTCTCCTGACCCACGCGTTCCTATTTCTCAATCGTCTGAGTTTTGTCTTCGCCGCGGCGTTTTTTTCACTTGTCTCGTTCAGGCACCTTCCAGCGCTCACGAGCTCGCCGGAGGTGTTCGCCATGGCGGCGCGCGGAGCGCTGCTGCTCGCCATGCTGTTCTCCTTGTTCTGCTATTCCTTGGAATTCGATCGGATTGGCAAGGCGATGGATGACGAGGCGGAAGACGGCCGATGATGATCTATAGTTTCGAAAGATGAAGCATCACATCCTGTCTGAATCAGACGCGCATGCTCCAATTCGCCAAACGGTAAAAGGCATCCCGAGATGAATGCCTAAGAGCGGACTTTGCCGAGGGGCGCACAGAGTCAAAAGCCAATCCGAGCATTCGCTGCCTGGCAGCAGACCTGAGGTCAGCTCCGGGTCAGCGGCAGCTCGCGCCGCCGCTGAGACGAGCGCGCTTCACCGCGGCGTAGCGGCTGGAAGCGGACCATGGCTGCGATTTGCCTCCGGCGATGCCCTCTATCGCTAGCGCCGTTGTCGAGCCTTCGCCAAGCCTCGAAGCTCGAGCTCCTCGGACAGCGCGAGGGCGTCGTCCACCTCAATGCCAAGGTAGCGGACCGTGCTTTCAAGCTTCCCATGACCCAAAAGCAACTGGCACGCTCTTAGGTTGCCGGTCTTCTTGTAAATCAGCGCCACCTTTGTGCGCCTCAGGCTGTGTTTGCCGTAAGCGGACGGCTCGAGGTCGATCATCCGCACCCATTTGTCTACCAGCCGAGCATATTGGCGCGTACCTATGCGCTGGCCCGGAGCGGTTCGGCTCGGGAAGAGCCAGTCGTCAGGACGCTCGCCTCTCACGCGAAGCCATGCCGCAAGCGCGTCTCTCGCAGGCTCAGTAATTTCGAACGGGACCGGTCGGCCGGTCTTCTGCTGTATGATCGTGGACCTTACGCGGATCGATGCGCCCATGGCGACGTCACTGATCCGGAGCTTGACCAAGTCGCACCCGCGCAGTTTCGCGTCGAGGGCGCAGTTGAACATGGCGAGATCGCGGACTTGAGCGTTCGTCTTCAACTGCTGGCGGATCGCCCAGATGTGCTTCGGCTTCAACGGCGCTTTCGGGCCGATGAGCCGACCAGCGTTCCATGGCTTCTGAGGTAAGCGGAACAAGTCGGGCTGGCGCATAGCCTCCTCCTAGAGGCGGCCCCTCAAAGGCAATCCTATACCCGTAACCGTTCGAGAAGCGCCGATTGCGTTGAAGAAGTCGGTTGCTTGGCGGGGCATCCGAGCTGACGGCCGGAAGACGAGCGGCCTTTCCTCTTTTCAGGCCGGGATCGGGCTCGGCGCTGGGACCATCTTTGCGAGCTTCCTGAGGTTTTGGGCAGTGGCGGCGAGCAGGAACTCGTCGCGGGCGCCGCATGGCCCTCGAAGGCGTAGCCTATCGAGCCGCAGGATGCGCTTCAGGTGCGCGAACAGCATCTCGACCTTCTTCCGCTCACGCCGGGAGGCCGTGTAGGCGTCGGTCTTCGCAATGTCCCTCGCCATGTCGCGAGCGCCCTCGTGGATCGAGCGAGGGATCTTCCGGGCCGGCGCGTTTGGGCAGCACTGCGGTTTCAGGGAGCAGGCGTCGCAGTCGAACTTGCTCGCGCGGTAGCGCATCATGCCGTCGTCGTCGACGAGCGGAGCCGAGGTTCGGTAGACCCTCTGGCGAGGTCTCAGTTCGTTCCCGGCCGGGCAGGTGTAAAGATCGCGGTCATGATCATAAGGGAAGTCGGAGCGACTGAACGTGCCATCGGTCCGGGCGCTCTTGTCGAACACGGGAATGTGCGGCTCGATCCCGCGATCATGGACCAGCCAGGCGAGCATCTCGGCCGAGCCATAGGCGCTGTCGGCGGCGAGCCGCTCGGGCCAGAGCCCGAAGCGGTCCTGGGCCCGCTCAACCATCGTTCGCGCGGCGCCGACCTCGGCCTGCCGGATCGCGCGGCTGGGCTCGACGTCGACGATCACCGCGTGGTCGAGGTCGATCAGGTAGTTGGTCGCGTAGGCGAAGAAGGCGTGGCCCTTGTGTGCGCCGGTCCACTGCGCGGCCGGATCCGACCGCGACACGAACTTCGGCCGGGTCTCGCTCGCCGCGCCCCAGGCCGCATCGTCAAGCGTGTCGAGGTACTCGCGGACTGAGCGCCGCGTCGCGGCCAACTCTTCCCAGTCGACCTCGTCCGTGCCGTCCGCCGAGCGCTGACGGTTGGCGTCGGCCCGGATCAGGCTGGCGTCGACCGCGAAGCCGTCGCCGCCCACAAGCCCCTCAGCCATGCAGCGCCGGACGACCGTCTCGAACAGCTTGCGCAGCAGGTCGCTGTCGCGGAAGCGGCCATGGCGGTTCTTCGAGAAGGTCGAGTGGTCCGGCACGTCGCCGTCGAGGCCGAGCCGGCAGAACCAGCGATAGGCGAGGTTCAGATGAACCTCCTCGCACAGTCGCCGCTCAGACCGGACGCCGAAGCAGTAGCCGACCAGCAGCATCCGGATCAGCAACTCCGGGTCGATCGAAGGACGACCGGTCGAGCTATAGAAGGGAGCCAGATCCCGCCGCACCTCTGACAGGTCGACGAACCGGTCGATCGCCCTCAGCAGGTGGTCTTGCGGCACATGCCGCTCGATAGAGAACTCATAGAACAGCGCCGCCTGGTCGACCTGCCGCTCGCCCATCATCGCCGTTGCCCTCCGCTCATCGAGCTGAGTGAATCAGCGGCGGCGCCTCGCTTCAACGACGGAGTTTTTCAACGGAATCCGCCAAAAGCGGACCTTGTCTGTCAGCCTATTAATGGACATTCTCATGAAGAGATGGACCACAAGGCGGCTTACGCTAGGGCGCTAAGCTCGTGTGCATTCGCCGCGAAGCTCAAGCAAGGACCTTGTCGCGGAGTTGGCGGAACCGGTTTGCGCCCTGCCTGACGGCGATCCGACGGCCGACGCGCCTCTTTCGATCGATGGCGGGTTCGCGACGCCGATAGAAAGGTGCTACGCTCGAACATCGCTTGCGACGCTTTTGGCTGTCGGCGACTGAGAGACCTGAGCGCTCCCGCCCATCCTGGGAGGCGCACATGACCAAGTTTCATTTCGATCGCACGCTCGCGTACGCGTTATTCGTGGTCGGCGGCGCTTTACTTGCAGCGACGCCTGTCGCCGGCGACGAGATGACCGCGTCCGTGGAGCGCGGCGGACACATCGCGCAGGACAACTGCGCAACGTGTCACGCCATCGGAACCTCGGGAAACAGCCCGCTCGACGGGGCGCCTCCGTTCCGTACGCTCCACAACAGCTATCCGGTTGAGCAGCTTGGCGAGCTCTTCATCGAAGGAGTCGCCGGCCCGCACTCCGCCATGCCTGAGTTCCACCTGGATCAGGATGAGAGCAACGACATGGTCGCCTACCTCAAATCACTTGAGTAACAACACATGCCATTGAGCGCCTTCAATCCGCCGCTCATAGCGAGATTTATTTGTCATGATTGCATGCTTACGATGCATATTATGATGGCAGTACATTGAATATGGCCTCTAGGGATCATTCATCATCGCAATCTTCCAAAACACTTCGGCTTGCCCGCTCGACGCCTCGGAAGTCGATCTCATCGACCGCTATTGGCGCGCCGCGAATTTCCTGTCGGTCGGGCAGATCTACCTGCTCGACAACCCGCTGTTGCGCGCGCCGCTTCAGGCGCATCACGTCAAGTCGCGGCTGCTCGGCCACTGGGGCACGACGCCGGGGCTGAACTTCGTCTACGTCCATCTCAACCGGCTGATCCAAGCCCGCGAGCTCAGCGTGCTCTATGTCTGCGGCCCCGGCCACGGCGGACCGGGCATGGTCGCGAACACCTATCTGGAAGGCTCGTACAGCGAGACCTATCCGGACATCTCGCGCGACGCCGAAGGGCTTCGGAAGCTGTTCCGGCAGTTCTCCTTTCCGGGAGGGATCCCGAGCCACGCGGCGCCCGAGACGCCCGGATCGATTCACGAGGGCGGCGAACTCGGCTACGCGCTGGTCCACGCCTTCGGCGCCGCTTTCGACAACCCCGAGCTGATCGTCGCCTGTGTCGTCGGAGACGGCGAAGCCGAGACCGGGCCGCTCGCGGCCTCGTGGCACTCGAACAAGTTCCTGGACCCGGTCCGCGACGGCGCGGTTCTGCCGATCCTGCACCTGAACGGCTACAAGATCGCCAACCCGACGCTGCTCGCGCGCATGGACGAGGACGAACTGCGGAGCCTGTTCGTCGGCTATGGCTATGAGCCGGTGTTCGTCGAGGGCGACGAGCCGGTGGCGATGCACCAACTCATGGCCGGCGCGCTCGACGGCGTCGCCGATCGCATCCACGCCATTCAGGCCGAGGCGCGGGCCGCCGGGGCCGCGATCAGCCGGCCGCGCTGGCCGATGATCATCCTGCGCAGTCCAAAGGGCTGGACTGGCCCGAACGAGGTCGACGGCAAGAAGGTCGAGGACTTCTGGCGCTCGCATCAGGTGCCGATCGCGAACGCCCACGGCGACGCGGCCCATCTGAAGCTGCTCGAGACCTGGATGAAGAGCTACGAGCCTGAGACCCTGTTCGACGGCGACGGGCGTCTGCGGCCGGAACTCCATGCGCTGGCCCCCGTCGGCGACCGGCGCATGGGCGCCAACCCTCACGCCAACGGCGGCCTGCTGAAGCGCGAGCTCAAGATGCCGGACTATCGCCAGCACGCCATCGACGTTCCCGCGCCCGGCGCGGTCGACGCCGAGGCGACCCGTGTGATGGGCGGCTTCCTGCGGGACGTCGTTTGGATGAACGCCGACGCCCGGAATTTCCGCATCATGGGCCCGGACGAAACGGCCTCCAACCGGCTGGACGCCGTGTTTGACGTGACGGAGCGCGTCTGGATGGAGGCGGTCGAGCCGTATGACGTCCATCTCGCGCAGGACGGCCGCGTGATGGAGGTCCTGAGCGAGCACCTCTGCCAGGGCTGGCTTGAGGGCTACCTGCTCACCGGCCGGCACGGGCTGCTCTCCTGCTACGAGGCCTTCATCCACATCGTGGATTCAATGGTGAACCAGCACGCCAAGTGGCTGAAGGTCTCGCGCGCTCTGCCATGGCGACGGCCGGTGGCCTCGCTGAACTATCTGCTGACGTCCCATGTCTGGCAGCAGGACCACAACGGCTTCAGCCACCAGGATCCCGGCTTCGTCGATCTGGTCGCGAACAAGAAGGCCGACATCGCCCGGATCTACTTCCCGCCGGACGCCAACTGCCTGCTCTGGGTGACGGGCCACTGCCTCAGAACCTATGATCGGATCAACGTCATCGTCGCGGGCAAGGCCCCCGCGCCGCAGTGGCTTGACGCCGACGAGGCCGCGCTGCACTGCGCCGCCGGCGCCGGCATCTGGGGATGGGCGGGAAGCGAGGCGGAGGGGCTCGAGCCCGACGTCGTGATGGCCTGCTGCGGCGACGTGCCGACCATCGAGACGCTCGCGGCCGCGGCGCTGCTCCGCGCCGCGCTGCCGGAACTGCGGATCCGCGTGATCAACATCGTCGATCTCATGACGCTACAGGGTCAGGATCAGCACCCGCACGGCTTCGACGACCCCACGTTCGACGGGATGTTCACGACGACGAAGCCCGTGATCTTCGCCTATCACGGCTACCCCCATCTTATTCACCGCCTGACCTACAACCGCGCCAATCACGGCCGCATGCACGTCCGCGGCTACATGGAGGAAGGCACGACCACGACGCCGTTCGACATGCTGGTGATGAACGGCCTCGACCGTTTTCATCTGGCGATCGACGTCATCGAGCGGGTGCCGGGCCTCGGCGTGGCGGCGGCCGGCGTCGCGCAAGGGTTCCGCGACCGCCTGATGGCCCACGCCGCCTACATCCGCGAGCACGGGCAGGACATGCCCGAGATCCTCGATTGGACATGGCCCCAGTCGATCCCCGCGAATGGCTGACGTCATCCTCGTCCTGAACGCCGGCTCCTCAAGCCTGAAGTTCGGCCTTTACGAGATCGGGGATGGCGATGAGCCGCAGGCGCGGAGCAAGGGTCAGGTCGAGGACATCGACGAGGCGCCGCGCCTCGTCGTGAAGGACGCGGCCGGAGCCACCGTAGCCGATGAGCCATGGCCGGACGGAGCGGCGCAACCAGGCGCCTCAGTGTCGAAGTTGATCGCCTGGATCGAAGGCGGTCTCGGAACCGACACGCTCGTCGCGGCCGGCCACCGCATCGTCCACGGCGGCCGGGAGTTCAGCGCGCCCTGCCGGTTGGATGACCGGACGATCGAGGCTCTCGAAGCGCTGACGCCGCTCGCGCCGCTGCACCAGCCAAAGAGCCTCGCGCCGGTGCGCGCGCTGAAACGCCTGCGGCCGGATTTGCCCCAGTTCGGCTGCTTCGACACGGCGTTCCACCATCGCCTCGAGCCTCCCGTCAGCCGCTACGCGATCCCTCGCGCCTGGGAGGAAAGGGGCGTCCGCCGCTACGGCTTCCACGGGCTGTCCTACGAGCACGTCGCGCATCGCCTCGACCGGATGTCGCCGGACCTGTCGGCGAAGCGCACGGTCGTCGCTCATCTCGGGAACGGCGCCAGCCTGTGCGCCATGCGCCACGGGAGGAGCGTCGACACCTCGATGGGCTTCACGGCGCTCGACGGGCTGATGATGGGCACCCGGTGTGGCGCGATCGATCCCGGCGTGCTGCTCTACCTCCAGCGGACCGGCGGCCTTTCGGTCGCGGAGGTGGAGCGCCTGCTCTATCGCGAGTCCGGCCTGCTCGGCGTCTCCGGCGTCTCCTCGGACATGCAGACGCTGCTCCAAAGCGGCGATCCCCATGCCGCGGAGGCCGTCGACCTCTTCGTTCACATGGCGGTTCGAGAGATCGCCGCGATGGCCGCTTCGCTGGAGGGGCTTGAGTGCCTCGTGTTCACCGGCGGGATCGGCGAGCGTTCGGCCGAAGTGCGGTTGAGGATCTGCGACAGGCTGGGTTGGCTCGGCGTCCGGATCGACCGGGCCGCGAACCTCTTGAACGCAGAGCGGATCCAGACCTCTGACAGCCTGTCCAAAATCCTCGTGATCGCCGCGGACGAGGAAGCGGCGATGGTCCGGCGCGTGCGACCTCTGGCCTGTCGCTGAGAGCCAAGCATCGCGGTTGGCGGGGCGCCCCAGCCTGCTCACATCAGCATGGCCACGCTCTCCTTCATAGAGCGGGTCAAGAGGGTGCGTCTGTCGCGAAATCGTCGGGGACAGGCGGGTTGGATGACTGCTATGCCGGCCCATGGCGACCGAGATGATTCACATCGTACTGACCTGGAGCGCCGACAAGCGCGGCAAGCTGCGGGCGGAAACGCCCATGAAATTCAAGACCGCAGCGGAAGCCAGGGGCCGGGCCGAACGATCGGAAAGCCGCTTCGCGGGCGTCGTCGCGCTGAGCCAGGGCTACGACGTCGACACCGAGCAGGCCGACGAGAACCCTGTGGTGCTGTTCCGAGCCGGCCGGACGCCGGCGGAGTTCGACGAGTGAGGCCCTCGCACGACATCGTCGATATCCTCAGGGCCGCGGCCGCGATGACGGGAGACCTGACGCCCGCCGAGACGTCGCAGTTGTTTCAGGATGCGGCCCAGATGATCGAGTCACTCAGGGCGCTCGTGAACGTTCAGAATGAGCTTCTTGAAGACGGCACGTCGGCGGGAAGTTCCTGACGCGAAGATATGGCGCAGACTTCTGGTTTCGCGTTTGGACGGGAATTCAGCAGAGTCAACGACCCAATTGCTGTCCAAGTGAGATTTATCCCGCAATCGCCGTATCAATCCGGCATGCTTGCGTCCATTTTGGGGGTGACGCGTCTGTGCGCGGCCACACCGAAAGCAGTCCGTTTCTCCTGTCAGAGCCGGCCAGGGCTTTCGATCCGACAGGACACGGGACGGCTCGCCTCGTGCTCAGGTCGGCGCCAAAGGGGCGCCTATGCTGGATCTCTCGCGAGGTCTCTTCGCGCGCCGCATGTCCGAAGGGGTGTGGACCGATCGTTCGCCAGTGCGCGAGGAGCTGTTCGGGGCGGAGCGCCTCGAGCAGCACGCCGCGACGCTTGCTGCGGCCCAGCACGTCACCGCCAAGCCGCTGCGCGTGCGATCACTGCGTGACCGGCTGGATGAGAACGCCGCCACGCTGCTCGCTGCCTACAAGACCAGCGCCGCGGAGCTTGAGGGTGGGCGTGGCGTCACACCCGCGGCCGAGTGGCTGCTCGACAATTACCACCTCGTGGAAGACCAGATCCGCGAGATCCGCGAAGATCTGCCGGGGGGGTATTACCGCCAGCTGCCGAAGCTTTCAGGGGGGCCGTTCGTCGGCTATCCGCGCGTATTTGGGCTCGCCTGGGCCTACGTCGCCCACACCGACAGTCACTTCGATCCCGAGATCCTCACGCGTTTCGTCGCCGCCTATCAGCGGGTGCAGCCGCTCACGATCGGCGAGCTGTGGGCGGTGGCGATCACGATCCGCATCGTCCTGATCGAAAATCTCCGGAGGCTCGCCGATCAGATCAGCGTCGCCCGCACGGCGCGCGCCGACGCCGAAGGCCTCGCGAACCGGCTTCTGGCGTCCGGCGGCGCGCAGTCCGCGCTCGACGCCGACATCGTCACGCGCGCGTCCGGCCCGGTCTCCGAGCTGTTCGCCGCCCAGCTCGCAAAACGATTGCGCGATCAGGACCCACGCACCAATCCGGCGCTGGAATGGCTGGACCAGCGGTTGACGCTGCAGGGGTCGTCGATCGACGAGTCCGTCCGGCACGCCCAGATGCGCCAGGGCGCGTCGAACGTCACGATCCGGAACGTGATCACCAGCATGCGGCTGATTTCCGACATCGACTGGGCGGAGCTGTTCGAAAGCGTCAGCCTGGTGGACGAGCGGCTGCGGCGCGAAAGCGATTTCGCGGCGATGGATTTTGCGACCCGCAATCTCTACCGCAGCGCGATCGAGCAACTCGCGCGCGGCTCGTCCGCCAGCGAGCTCGAGGTCGCCGATGCGGCTCTCGCGGCGTCGCGGCCCGACGGGGCGGAGCCTTCGGCTGAAGCGGAGCGCGTCCGCGATCCTGGCTTCCACCTGATCGCCGAAGGTCGCCCGGAGCTTGAACGGACGATCGGCTTCCGCGCGTCGCCGCGGCTGTGGCTGAACCGGTTCAGCATCCGGCTCGGCATCGGCGGCTATGTCGGCGCGATCCTCCTGGTCTCGGCCGCGCTGCTCGGCGGCGTCGTCTGGGCGATGGTCTCGGCGGGAGGCGGAGTGATCTGGCCGCTGGTTGTGGCTCTGCTCGGCGTCATTCCCGCGACCGAGGTCGCGAGAGCGCTCGTCAACCGCCTGATCGGCTGGAGCTTCGGGGCGAACGCGCTGCCCGGGCTCGATCTCTCCGGCGGCGTGCCGCCTGAGCTGCGGACCCTGGTCGTGATGCCGACCCTGCTCACCGGCGACGCCGACCTCGCCGAGCAGATCGCGCGCCTCGAAGTGCATTTTCTTGCGGGCGGCCGTGGCGACATGTCGTTCGCCATCGTCCTCGACGGCGTCGACGCGGACCGCGAGAGCCTCGACAGTGACGCGGCGTCGCTCACATCGGCCGCCGTCGCGATCGCGCGGCTGAACGCGACGCACGGCCCGGCGCCGGCCGGCGACCGCTTCCTGCTGCTTCATCGCCGTCGCGTGTTCAACGCCGCCGAGGGCGTGTGGATGGGCTGGGAGCGCAAGCGCGGCAAGCTGCACGAGCTGAACCGGCTGCTGCGCGGCGCGACCGATACGACCTTCATATCCGTCGACGGACGTCCGCCGCGGGTCCCGCCGGACGTGCGCTACGTCATCACCCTCGACGCGGACACCCGCCTGCCGCGCGACGCCGCCAGCCGCCTGATCGGTAAGATGGCGCATCCGCTGAACCGGCCGAGCTTCGATCCCGCCGGAAGACGCGTGGTCGGCGGCTACGGCATCCTTCAACCGCGCGTGACGCCATCCCTGCCCATCGGACAGGAAGGCTCGGCCTACCAGCGGGCGTTCTCGGCGCCCGGGGGCGTCGATCCCTACGCGGCCGCCGTCTCGGACGTCTATCAGGACCTGTTCGGCGAGGGATCCTACACCGGCAAGGGCATCTACGACGTCGACGCCTTCGAGGCGGCGCTCGCGGGCCGCACGCCCGACAACGCGATGCTGAGCCACGATTTGTTCGAGGGCGTCTTCGCGCGCGCAGGGCTCGCATCCGACGTCGAGTTGATCGAGGATTTCCCGGCCCGCTACGACGTCGCGGCGCGGCGGCAGCACCGCTGGACGCGCGGCGACTGGCAGTTGCTCCCGTGGGTGTTGGGCGTCGGGCAGGGCGTCGGCGGCCTGCCGGCCGTCGGCCGCGGCAAGATGCTCGACAATCTGCGCCGCTCGCTTCTCGCGCCCGCGGCGCTGGCGACGCTCGGCGCGTGCTGGCTCGCGCCGGCGAGCGCGGCCGCATGGGGCGTGCTGTTCCTCGTCCTGGCGCTCGCCATCCCGACGGCGCTTCACGTGGTCTTCACGGTCGTGCCGGGTCGGGCGGGGATCCATCTCGGCGCCCACAACCGCGTGCTGCTGGGCGACCTCAGGCTCACCGCGACGCAGATCGGCCTGTCGCTCGCCTTCCTGCCGGATCAGGCGTGGCGCGCGGGCGACGCGATCGCGCGCACGCTCGACCGCGTGTTCCGGACCCGCCGTCTGCTGCTCGAATGGACGACGGCCGCGCAGTCGACCGCCGCTCCGCGCCTGAGCGTGGGCGGCTTCTACCGGATGATGGCGGGCGGGACCGGCCTCGGGCTTGGGCTCGCGGCCCTCTGCCTTGCGCTTGCGCCGGGGGCCTGGGCGTTGATCCTGCCGTTCGCCGCACTGTGGGCGGCGGCGCCCGCGATCGCGCGCTGGTCGAGCTGCGCGCCGAGCGTCCCGTCGGATCTCGCGGTCTCGCCCGACGACGCGCGCGAACTTCGGTTGATCGCCCGCAGGACGTGGCGGTTTTTCGAGACCTTCGTGACGCCGGCCGACAACATGCTGCCGCCGGACAACTTCCAGGAAGACCCCCGTCCGGTCATCGCGCGGCGCACCTCGCCGACCAACATCGGGCTCTACCTGCTGTCGGCGGTGGCGGCGCGCGACTTCGGCTGGGCCGGCACGGCCGAGACGCTCGACCGGCTCGAGGCGACCTTCGCGTCGCTTCGAAAGCTCGAGCGCCATCGCGGGCACTTCCTGAACTGGTACGGGACCGAAGACCTCGAACCTCTCATCCCGGCCTATGTCTCGACGGTCGACAGCGGAAACCTGGCGGGGCACCTCATCGCGCTCGCCAACGCCTGCGAGGAGTGGGCCGGGGAGCCCGCCGCGCCTTCGGTGCGGCGGGGGCTCGCCGACAACCTCGCCCTGGCCCGCCGGAGCCTCGCCACGCTCGCGTCGGGAAAGGACGCTCACGCCGGGCGGATCGCCGCGCTGCTCGACGAGATCGACGCCCAGCTGAAGGGCGGCGTCGCGATCCCGACGCTCGCGCCCGCTTTGACGCGGCTCGCCGCCAAGGTGCTGAAGCTCGCGGGCGACGCGCCGCCGGAAGCGTCGGGGGGAGCCTCGGACTTCGTGTTCTGGATCAGGGCGTTCGCGCGCGCAGTCGCCGAGCACGCCAGGAACGACGCGTCCGAAAGCCCCGCCTCTGCGCTCGGGCGGAGGGCGGCCGCGATCGCCGCGGAGGCGCGGGACACCGCTCTGGCGATGGATTTCGCGTTCCTGCTCGATCCGGAACGCAAGCTTCTGTCGATCGGCTACCTGCTGCCGGACAACCGCCTGGACACGAGCTGCTACGACCTGCTCGCCTCCGAGGCGCGCCTCGCCAGCCTGTTCGCCATCGCCAAGGGCGACGCCCCGACGCGGCACTGGTTCCGTCTCGGCCGCACCGCGACCCCGGTCGGCGGCGCCTCCGCGCTGATCTCCTGGTCGGGCTCGATGTTCGAGTATCTGATGCCGTCGCTCGTCATGCGCGCGCCGGCCGGCAGCCTGCTCGAGCAGACCAACCGCCTGATCGTTCGGCGCCAGCAGGAGTACGGAAGGTCGCTCGGGGTTCCGTGGGGCGTTTCGGAGTCGGCCTACAACGCCCGCGATCTCGAGTTCACCTACCAGTATCTGAACTTCGGCGTGCCGGGCCTCGGGCTGAAGCGGGGCCTCGCCGAGAACGCCGTGTTCGCGCCTTACGCGACCGCGCTCGCCGCCATGGTGGACCCGCAGGGCGCGCTGGCGAACTTCGCCCGTCTCGCCGCGCTCGGCGCGAGCGGCCGCTATGGGTTCTACGACGCGATCGACTTCACCCGCACGCGTCTGCCCCAGGGCGCGAGCGTCGCGATCGTGCGCACCTTCATGGCCCATCACCAGGGAATGACGATCGTGTCCCTCGCGAACGTCCTGCATGAGGGCCGGATGCGCGCGCGCTTCCATCGCGAGCCGATGATCCAGGCCTGTGACCTGCTGATGCAGGAGCGCATGCCGCGGGACGTCGCAGTCCTCCAGTCGCGGGCCGATGAGGTCAGGGCCTCGCCAGAACAGGTCGTGACGGCCTCGGTCCTGCGGCATGTGACGCCGTCCGCCGGCGGCGCTCCGGTGACGCATGTGCTCTCGAACGGCCGCTACGCCGTCATGTTGACCGCCGAAGGCGCCGGCTACAGCCGCTGGCGCGATCTTGCGGTGACCCGCTGGCGCGGCGACGCCACGCGCGACGACCTCGGGTCCTTCGTGACGCTGCGCGACGTCGCGACCGGCCGGATCTGGTCGGCCGCAGCGCAGCCGCTCAAGTCGGCCGCGGACCACCAGGAGGTTGTGTTCGGCGAGGACCAGGCGAGCTTCATCCGTCGCGACGGGCCGCTGACGACCATCATGGAGACGATCGTCTCGGGAGAGGTCGACGGCGAGGTGCGGCGGGTCACGCTGACCAACGCCGGCCGGACTCCCTTCGAGATCGACCTGACGTCTTACTCCGAGATCGTGCTGGCGCCTCCCGCCGCCGACGCCGCGCATCCGGCCTTCGCCAAGCTGTTCGTCGTGACCGAGCATCTGCCCGAGTTCGGCGCGCTGGTGGCCACGCGCCGGCCGCGGGCGAACGGCGAGGCGGCGATCTGCGCGGCGCACTTCGCGGTCGTGGAAGGCGCCGAGTCCGCCGATCCCGGGTACGAGACCGATCGCGCGACATTCCTCGGACGCAGCCTCGCGCCCGCCGAGGCCTTCGCGCGCAACGCCTCCCGGCCGCTCTCGAACACCGTGGGCGCCGTGCTCGACCCGGTGTTCGCCATCCGGCGCCGGGTGGTGGTTCCGGCCGGAGGCCAGGCGCGCGTCGCGTTCTGGACCGTCGTGGCGAACGCGCGCGAGGAGCTGCTCGACCTCGTCGACACGCATCACGACCGCAGCGCGTTCGACCGGGCCAAGACGCTCGCCTGGACGCAGGCCCAGGTGCAGCTTCGTCATCTCGACGTGAGCGCCGACGAGGCCGCCGACTTCCAGCGGCTTGCGGCGCCGCTGCTTTACCCGGACGCGCGCTTCCGGGCCGCGTCAGACGCGATCGTCCGGGGCGCCGGTCCCCAGTCCGGGCTCTGGCCCTACGCGATCTCCGGCGATCTGCCGATCGTCGTGCTGCGGATCGACGACGTCGAGGACATGGCCCAGGTCCATCAGTTGTTGCGGGCCCATGAGTACTGGCGGATGAAGCGGATTTCGATCGATCTCATCATCATCAACGAGCACGCCTCGTCCTACCTCCAGGACCTGCAGATCGCGATCGACACCGCCGTCCGCAGCAGCCAGTCGCGGCCGCGGCTTGGCGACGCGGCGGCGCTGGGTTCGGTCTACACCTTGCGCGCCGACCTGCTCCCGACCGAGGCCCTCGCCCTCCTGGTCTCGGTCGCGCGGGTCACTCTGACGGCCCGACGCGGTCCGATCGCGGCGAAGATGCTGCGGCTTCTCGGCCCCGCGCCGTTCGCCGCGCCTGCGCCACGCAAGACGCCGGCGGCGACCAGCACGGCCGCGCAGCGCGCCCCGGCGACCAACGGGCTCGAGTTCTTCAACGGGCTCGGCGGCTTTGGCGACAACGGCCGCGAATATGTCGTCGTGCTCGACGGCGGCCGCACGACGCCGGCGCCATGGATCAACGTGATCGCCAATCCGGCGTTCGGCTTCCAGGTCTCGGCCGGCGGCAGCGGCTCGACCTGGTCGGAGAACAGCCGCGAGAACCAGCTGACGCCCTGGTCGAACGACCCGGTGATGGACCCGGCCGGCGAGGCGATCTACGTCCGCGACGAGGAGACCGGCGACGTCTGGACTCCGACCGCGCAGCCGATCTGCGACGGCGGACTCTACGTCGCGCGGCATCGCTTCGGCTCCAGCCGCTTCGAGCACGAGGCGCATGGCGTCGCCCTCGAGCTCACGCAGTTCGTGGCTCCGGCCGACCCGATCAAGATCTCCCGGCTAACGCTTCGGAACACGTCCGGCCGTCCGCGGCGCGTGTCCGTGACGGCGTTCGCCGAGTGGGCTCTCGGGACCGCCCGCGGACCGTCCGCGCCGTTCGTGACGACCGAGGTCGATCGTGACACCGGCGCGCTGTTCGCGCGCAATCCCTGGGGTTCGACGTTTCCCGGCCGCGTCGCCTTCGCCGACCTTTCCGGCCGCCAGACCGGCTTCACGGCCGACCGCGGTGAGTTCCTTGGCCGCAACGGCGGTCCCGAAGCGCCGGCCGCGCTGTTCCGCGACCGGCCGCTCTCCGGCGCGACCGGCGCCGGGCTCGACCCCTGCGCGGCGCTCTCGACCAGCGTCGCGCTCAAAATCGACGAAAGCGTCGAGATCGTCTGGTTCCTGGGTCAATGCCGCTCAGAGGAGGACGCGCGCGCGCTCGTGCGCCGCTACCGCGCCGCCGACCTCGACGCCGTGCTGGCGGAGGTCGCAGATGGCTGGAGAGCGCGGCTGGGAGCCGTTCAGGTCCGCACGCCGGACCGCGCGATGGACATCATGCTCAACGGCTGGCTGCTCTATCAGGCGCTCGCGTGCCGCATCTGGGCGCGTTCGGGCTTCTATCAAGCGAGCGGCGCCTACGGGTTCCGCGACCAGATGCAGGACGGCATGGCGCTGTCGCTGATCGATCCGGCGGAGACGCGCAGCCACCTGCTGCGCGCCGCAAGCCGCCAGTTCCCGGAAGGCGACGTGCAGCATTGGTGGCTGCCGCACTCGGGCCAGGGGGTGCGCACGCGGATCTCCGACGACCGGGTCTGGCTGGCCTACGCCGCCGCGACCTACGTCGCGACCTCCGGCGACGCCGCAGTCCTCGACGAGGAGACGAGCTTCCTCGAAGGGCCCCTGCTGAAAGCCGGCGAGCACGACGCCTTCTTCCAGCCGATGGCGTCGGACGAACGCGCCTCGCTGTTCGAGCATTGCGCGCGCGGCCTCGACCAGTGCGTCGAACTCACCGGATCGCATGGCCTGCCGCTGATGGGCTCGGGCGACTGGAACGACGGCATGAACCGCGTCGGCGAGGGCGGACGGGGCGAGAGCGTCTGGCTCGGCTGGCTGTTCGTCCGCACGGTCGCCCTGTTTGCGCCGCTCGCCGCGAGCCGCGATCCGGAGCGCGCCGCGCGCTGGCGAGCCCACGCCGAAAGCGTGCGCGCCGCGATCGAACGCGAGGCCTGGGACGGCGACTGGTACCGCCGCGCGACCTTCGACGACGGGACGTGGCTGGGATCGGCCGACAGCGACGAATGCCGCATCGACCAGATCGCGCAGTCCTGGGCGGTTCTGTCCGGCGCCGCCGACCCGGAACGGGCGGCCCGCGCGATGGCGTCGGTCGACGAACGGCTGATCCGGCGCGAGGACGGCGTCGCGGTGCTGTTCGCGCCGCCGTTCGTCTCGACCCCGCACGATCCCGGCTACATCAAGGGCTATCCGGCGGGCCTGCGAGAGAACGGCGGGCAGTACTCCCACGCCGCGATGTGGTCGATCCTCGCCTTCGCCAAGCTCGGCGACGGAGCCAGGGCCCATGGCCTGTTCGCCCTGCTGAACCCGATCAACCACGCGCTCGATGGCGCGGGGACCGAGCGCTACAAGGTCGAGCCCTACGTGCTGGCGGCCGACGTCTATTCCGTCGCGCCGCATGTCGGACGCGGCGGCTGGACCTGGTACACGGGTTCCGCCGCGTGGATGTACCGCGCGGGACTCGAGGGAATTCTTGGCGTCACCCGCGAAGGCGAACATCTGCGCATAGCGCCGGTGATCCCGCCGTCGTGGGCTGGGTTCGAGGCGACCCTAACAATTGGCGCCACGGTCTACCGGTTAAGGGTGCAGCGGCCTGAGGCTGCCGACGACAAGCCCTGGCGGTGCACCCTCGACGGAGCATCGCTCGATCGGGCCGACGACGGCGTACTGATCCCGCTCGATGGACTCGACCATGAGCTGACCCTCACGGCAGGTGCCGCCGCATAGAAACCGCCGACGAAGTTCGCACCGAAGAACCGCGGTCGGCAGGCAGTGAAAGCCGGAGTGTCAGCCCTTAGGCATAGGCCCCGGCTGCCCGACATCTGTCGGTGGTTGCGGTTGAGCGACCTTCCGGCCGTCCGCAATGGGTCGATTCCGTTGAAAAACTCGGCCATTGAAGCGATGCAGCGTCGCTGATTCACTTCGCTCTATGAGCGGAGGGCGGCGGCGATGATGGGCGAGCGGCAAGTCGACCAAGCGGCGCTGTTCTATGAGTTCTCTCTCGAGCGGCATGTGCCGCAAGATCACCTGCTGAGGGCGATCGACCGGTTCGTCGACCTGTCAGAGGTGCGGCGGGATCTGGCTCCCTTCTATAGCTCGATCGGGCGTCCTTCGATCGACCCTGAGCTGCTGATCCGGATGCTGCTGGTCGGCTACTGCTTCGGCGTCCGGTCTGAGCGGCGGTTGTGCGAGGAGGTTCATCTGAACCTCGCCTATCGCTGGTTCTGCGGGCTCGGCCTCGACGGCGACGTGCCGGACCACTCGACCTTCTCGAAGAACCGTCATGGCCGCTTCCGCGACAGCGACCTGCTGCGCAAGCTGTTCGAGACGGTCGTCCGGCGCTGCATGGCTGAGGGGCTTGTGGGCGGCGACGGCTTCGCGGTCGACGCCAGCCTGATCCGGGCCGACGCCAACCGTCAGCGCTCGGCGGAAGGCACGGACGAGGTCGACTGGGAAGAGTTGGCCGCGACGCGGCGCGCAGTCCGCGAGTACCTCGACACGCTCGACAATGCGGCCTGGGGCGCGGCGAGCCCGACGACGCCGAAGTTCGTCTCGCGGTCGGATCCGGCCGCGCAGTGGACCGGCGCACACAAGGGCCACGCCTTCTTCGCCTACGCCACCAACTACCTGATCGACCTCGACCACGCGGTGATCGTCGACGTCGAGCCCAGCCGCGCCATCCGGCAGGCCGAGGTCGGCTCGGCCCGTACCATGATCAACCGGACCCAGGACCGCTTCGGGCTCTGGCCCGAGCGGCTCGCAGCCGACAGCGCCTATGGTGCGGCCGAGATGCTCGCCTGGCTGGTGCATGAGCGCGGGATCGAGCCGCACATCCCGGTGTTCGACAAGAGCGCTCGGACCGACGGCACGTTCAGCCGTTCGGACTTCCCCTATGACCACGCCCGCGATCTTTACACCTGCCCGGCCGGGAACGAACTGAGACCTCGCCAGAGGGTCTACCGAACCTCGGCTCCGCTCGTCGACGACGACGGCATGATGCGCTACCGCGCGAGCAAGTTCGACTGCGACGCCTGCTCCCTGAAACCGCAGTGCTGCCCAAACGCGCCGGCCCGGAAGATCCCTCGCTCGATCCACGAGGGCGCTCGCGACATGGCGAGGGACATTGCGAAGACCGACGCCTACACGGCCTCCCGGCGTGAGCGGAAGAAGGTCGAGATGCTGTTCGCGCACCTGAAGCGCATCCTGCGGCTCGACCGTCTAAGGCTTCGAGGGCCGTGCGGAGCCCGGGACGAGTTCCTGCTCGCCGCCACCGCCCAAAACCTCAGGAAGCTCGCAAAGATGGTCCTAGCGCCGAGCCCGATCCCGGCCTGAAAAGAGGAAAGGCCGCTCGTCTTCCGGCCGTCAGCTCGGATGCCCCGCCAAGCAACCGACTTCTTCAACGCAATCCGCCAGGAGCGGACGATGATGCATTCGCCGAAAGCGGACCCCTTCGCCTCGTGCCTCTACATCCCTCGGAGATGCTCAAGCGCACGGGGCGGTAGCTGATCGGAGTTCACGCTGCCCGGCGGCGGCTTGAAGCGCTCGACGTCGCGGACCGGCGGCATGCCGAACATGCGCGCGTATTCTCGGCTGAACTGCGAGGGGCTCTCGTAGCCGACCGAGAAGGCGATCGCCGCGGCGTCGCGAGGCTCGAACAGCAGCATCCTCCTTGCCTTCAGTAGGCGCAGCCGCTTCTGGTACTGGATCGGCGTCATCGCCGTGACCGCCCTGAAGTGGCGGTAAAAGGTCGCCACGCTCATGCCCACCGTCGTTGCAAGGGGCTCCACCCGGAAGGGCTCGGCGAAATGCGCCCGGATCCAGTCGATCGCGCGGCGTACCTGCGCCCAGCGGCTGTCGGCACGCGCCATCTCGCGCAGCACGTCGCCCTGTGGCCCCTGCAGGACGCGGAAGAGGATCTCGCGCTCAATCAGAGGCGCAAGCACCTGCGCCTCGTCAGGCTGGTCCATCAGCCTCATGAGACGGAGCCATGCGTCTATCAGCTCGGGAGTGGCCTTCGAGGCCTTGAACGACGCCGCGTTGCGGTCAGCTGACGTCCTGTCGGCGTCGGACAGCACGGTGGCGATGGTGGCGGGATCCAAAGCCAAGCTGAGCGCGAGATATGGCCGGCCCGGCCGGTCCGAACTGACCTGTCCGATGGCCGGGAGGTCGACGGGGACGACGAAGTAAGTCGCCTCCTCGAAGCCAAGGACCCGGTCCCCGACGGACAGGCTCTTCGCGCCCTGCAGGACGAGGTGGAGCATCGGCTCATAGACTTGGTCCGAGCAGGCCTCGGCGCGGACCATCGACACGCGAGGCAACCCGGTCGCAGTCCATGTGTCGCCCGCGCGCATGACAATGCGGCGCAGCTCGTCCATCGCGTCATTCATGTCCGGGAGGTGGGAAGCGCCCGGCGCTTCACAAGCGCGATGGAAGGAATAGGCAAGGATGCGCGAGGATGCGGCACGCAAGCGGGGTCGCCTCGCCCCACTTCAGGATCGACGACGAGGCCGGACTTCGCAACTCGCCCATCCAAGGAAAAATCCATCATGAAGCTGAACGGGAAAGTCGCCGTCGTGACCGGCGCGTCGAGCGGCATCGGCGCAGGCATCGCCAAGGCGCTCGGCGCGGAAGGTGCCTCGGTCGTCGTGAACTACGTGAAGAGCAAGCAGGGCGCCGACGCCGTCGCAGCGTCGATCGAGGCGGCGGGCGGGACGGCGGTCGCCGTCCAGGCCGATATGAGCAAGTCGTCCGACGTCGTGCGCCTCTTCGACCGCGTGAAGGCCGATCACGGCAAGCTGGACGTGCTGGTGAACAACGCGGGCGTCGCGGTGTTCGAAATGGTCGCCGACATGACCGAGGACGCTTTCCACAAACAGTTCGACGTCAACGTTCTCGGCTACTTCCTGGCGGTCCGCGAGGCGCTGAAGCACTTCGGCCCGGCCGGCGGCAGCATCATTAACATCAGCTCGATCCTGAGCACCGACCCCTACCTCGCATCCAGCGTCTACGCGGCGACTAAGGGGGCCGTCGATACGATGACGTTCGCGCTGGCCCGCGAGCTTGGAGCTCGGGGCATCCGAGTGAACTCCATCCTGCCAGGCCATACGAACACGCCCGCCACAGACGGCAACTTCGCCGGCGAATTCGGCGAGAAGCTGGTCGCAGGCACGCCGCTCGGCCGCTTCGGGGAGCCTGAAGACATTGCGCCGGTCGCGGTGTTTCTTGCGTCGGAGGACTCGCACTGGGTCACGGGCGAGTCGATCCGGGCGGCGGGCGGCGTGCGCGGGGTCGGATACTGAACGGCCGCAGACCCATCAACTGCGGCGCTCGTACACACGAGCGCCGCGTCGGTCGTGTCGCAGCCCTAAATCGCCAGCGAGGGGAGAACGCCATCGGAGGGCATCGACCCGCAGGGCGTCGCCTCCGCGCCGGGAGGGCGCGCTTGGTCGCGTTCCGATGAGCGGACCTATCAGAGGCCAGCTATGGGTCAGGCCCGGCTCTCAGGCCGCGGCCCAAACCTGATTGAGGATCTTGGCGGCGATCGCCGCTTTATCTTGCGGCAGGAAGCGTCCGTAGTGCTTGGCGATCATCTCCGGCGTATCCTGGATCGCGTAGCTCGCCTGCTCGTAGGAACCTGTCTGTTTAAGGATGTGCGTTGCGAGCACGTCCCGAACGTTGTGCGGGCCGTGCGGAAGCAGCCCTTCGATCGCGCCGCGGCCGGTGTAGGGATTGTAGATCCCATAGCGCTGAATCGTGAGGCGCCACGCCTCGTAGAAGGTCGTCTGATTGTAGGCGGCTTGCGCGCTCGTCCGCTTCACGGTCTTCACGAAGAACGTGCCGGGATCAGCAGCAGGACCCAGGAGACGCCGGCGATGCCGATCGACCCAGGCCTCGATCATCCCGTAGAGCCCGCCGAGGTCGGGCAGGACGAGCCGGAACGGCTTCGATCCGAAGAACGACGAATGGGCGTTCTTGAATGCGATCGACGGGATCAGCACCTCCCATCCTGCTTCCCGCGGGTTCCATCGCAGTTCACCGCGCCGCAACTCCTCAAGGCGTCGTTCGGTGGTCGGAATGCGGTCGCGCGGACAGACAAGAAGCTCCCTGAGATTGCGCTGGCGCAAACCGAGGTGCAGACCGAGCCGGAGCATCAGGAACGATCGGACGGCTTCGGCCGCCGCGCGCGGATGCGTCTTCTCGTTCGGCATCAACCTCACGATCTCGTCCGTGATCTTGCGGTACTCCGCGAGCGGGCTGGCGGCTTCGAGGACCGGCAGGATCGGCTCGAACGGATCCCGATGCACGCGGGCGACGCGGCTGATCTCCTTGATCCGACTGCGAGCGTGTCGATGCATGGCGTCGCATGCGCCATCCCAGTCGTCCTTTGCGGATGCGATGTCGTCCGACGACACCAGGTCGGGAATAGGCGCGAGATGTTCCGCGAGACTCGGCGTCTGCCGCAGCCAGCCGGTTTCGGCTCTGACGAGCGACAACACGATGGAGAGCATGTCCGCCTCCCACGCCGTGTAGAAGCCGCGGCGCTTCTCTCGCCAGGAGAGATACCAGTCCCAGACCGCCGGAAAGACGAGCAGGGCCAGGGTGAGCTTGTCCAGATCGACGCCGCAGCCGGCGACCTCGCTATCCGGGTCCGCGGCGAGGGCGCCGAACATCAACGCGAAGTGCTCGACTTTCTGCGCGGCCGTCTCGGCGTTCCACACCCCCGTGCGGCGCAAGCCTCGAGCCGTCAGGGTGGCGGTCTTGAACCGAATGAGATCCGCCATTTCTGATCTCAGGCGTTCCGGCGCGACGGTGAGGGCGCTGCTGCGTGCGGAGGGAAGCGTCACCCCCGCGCCGAGAAGCCTGGCGTTCAACCCGACGAAGCGCAGCGCGTAACGGGTCTTGCTGGCCGCCGCCTGGAAGCGGCGGTAATCGGTGGACCCGCTGATGACCACCTTTCGGACCCAGCTCAGGATCTCTTGCTGTTCCGCTGCGGAGCGGCGCGGAAAATCATCGGGAAGGTGCCACGCCAGCCGTCGGCGTTCGGATGGCGCGATGGGCGCGACGCCCTTAGCCGTCCTTGTGCGTCCTCGACCTTCGAGCTTCGCTTCGAAGTATCCGTCAGGCAGCCGATAGCGGCGCTCGATCGCTCGGAGGGCTGTGAAGCTGACGGCGTTCGAAGGCATGGAAGACCCCCTGCGCCACATCGCTAAGGCGTTCAGCGATGGAGTGGGACCGGCAACGAGGAGCGCGGCGTGAAGCGACCGCGGGCTGTCGCCATGCCGCGCCATGTGCAGACTTAAAGCTTCGCCCAAGTTCGACGGATCGCTCCATGTGGTCCGAAGCGGGCTCGGCTGGCCTTCGTTCTTCGGCGCGCGCTTCGCCTTTGCGTCTGCGGGAGGTCGGCGTGTTCTCCCGACAGGCGCGTCGGTCGCAGTGGCGGCATGCCGAGGTCGCGTCGGAGGATCGCCGGCGGCTCGGCAGATGGCGTCGCAGAGAGGCTGGAGATCACCGCGACATCGATCCAACGTCCTCGGTAGGCTCGCGGACAGAGCTAACCGTTCCGTCGGCCCGAACGCCTGCTCAGAGGCGCGGGAGGGAGCGCCTCGGAATGCAGGGCAACTTTCAGCTCACATCGGTTCAGATCGGCAAGATTGGAGAGGCCGTGGTCAGCTCGGCTACCTGCCGTTCGCGCAGTCCGGCGGGCAGCTCCTATTCCACCTGATCAGCCGCCTCTACGAACAAACTTCGATCATCGTCACCACCAACCTCGCCTTCGGCGAATGGCCGAGCGTGTTCGGCGACGCCAAGATGACCACTGCGCTGCTCGACCGGCTCACCCACCACTGCGACATCGTCGAGACCGGCAACGAAAGCTGGCGCTTCAAGAACCGCGCCTGACCTCCGTCCCCGAACCCAGCCCACTGGACGTCGATCCCGCCGACGCTGCGCAACCCCGATTAGCTCCGCGCCGGCGGGATCAACACCGCGCAGCCAGCTTCAGGGGGTCAACATTGGACGCCGATAAGGGGTCAAAGTTCAGCGCCGATTGACACTGATCTGCGCAGCAAGCTCAGTCAGCGTCATGTCGGTCGTGCGGGCGAGTTCCAGCACGTAGTCGCGGTGCGGATCGAGCTTCGAGCGCCGCGGCTGGCCCTGCCGGCCGGGCGTGCGGTCGCCGCTCTGGCGCGCCTGACGCACCCAGCGGATCGCCGTCGCGATCCCGACCCCGAACCGGGCCGCCGCATGCCGCGCCGGCGTCCCGTTCTTCAACGCCGCATCGATCACCCGGTCCCGAAGGTCTTGGCCGTACGCCCGAGCCATCCTTCATTCCTCCGCCGCATCAACGACAAAGGACTCGCACAGCTCAGGCGTCAGCGGAATCCCGCACCAGAATCGGAAAACGACGGACCCGCTCTAGCGGCGCTTGGCGGCTTCCCGCCAGATAGACGAGCGTCAAAAGGCGTTCGCAAAAACTGACGACCGTCAGGGCGTCGCGCCTGCGCGTGAAGCTTGATGCGGGTGAGGCGACATCCTGGGACTTCGTCGAAATGTCGGCCGGCCCACGATCGCGGCTGAAAAAGCGGACTATGCACACCGGTTCGGTGAACACGCTTCGGCATGTCTCGATGGCCGTCGCGATCGACGGATTCACGATCTCGGCGCTTCGCGCCGCCTCGATCTGACGCCTCCGCTGGCCGCCCGAAGCAGGTCCGGAGCGCGGATCGCATCTGCTTTCGCTGGGGCCTTTTGGAAGGATAAGCGAATGGTCAAGTTTGCACTTTTCGTCACCATGGAGGCCAAGCCCGGAAAAGAAGCGGAGGTCGAGGCGTTCCTGAAAGACGGCCTGCCAATTGTTCAAAACGAAGCGGGAACCGTCGTGTGGTTCGGCGCCCGCATGGGACCCTCGACGTTCGCAATCTTCGACGCGTTTCCCGATGAAGCGGGGCGGCAAGCGCACCTCTCCGGCCTTGTCGCGGCGGCTCTGATGGAGAAGACGCCCGAGCTTTTCGCCTCGGCTCCCCGGATCGAAAGGCTCGATGTGCTCGCGGCGAAGCTGCCCTGAGACGCCGCGACGGTCACGTGCTGGACCTGCCTGGATCTATCCGTAACCAAGGGAAGGAGAAGCAGTTATGCCGTCAGGAAACCGAGTCGTCACGTATATGGGGCCGAGAAAAGTCGAGCTCCAAACCTTCGACTATCCAAAGCTCGTCGATCCGAAGGGCAACAAGACGCCGCACGGGGCGATTCTTCAGCTGGTCACCACCAATATCTGCGGCAGCGATCAGCACATCTACCGCGGCCGGTTCCCCGCTCCCTCGGGCATGGTGTTGGGCCACGAGATGACCGGCGAGGTGATCGAGACCGGGCCCGACGTGCACTTCATAAAGAAGGGCGACCTCTGCTCGGTCCCGTTCAACGTCTCATGCGGGCGGTGCCGCAACTGCAAGGAGCGACACACGGACACCTGCATGAACGTCAACGACGAGGTCGACTGCGGCGCGTATGGATTCAATCTAGGCGGCTGGCAGGGCGGGCAGTCGGACTACCTCATGGTCCCGTACGCCGACTGGAACCTGCTTCGCTTCCCCGACAAGGATCAGGCGCTGGCGAAGATCAAGGACTTGACGTTGCTCTCCGACATTCTGCCGACGGGCTTTCACGGCTGCGTTCAGGCGGGCGTCAAATACGGCTCGACGGTCTATATCGCGGGCGCAGGCCCCGTCGGCCGATGCGCCGCCGCATCCGCCCAGCTCCTCGGCGCCTCGTGCATCATCGTGGGCGACTCCAACCCCGGACGTCTCGCGCTCGTGAAGAGCGCCGGCTACGAGACCGTGGACATATCCTCCGCGACGCCGGTCCCTGATCAGATCGAGGCGATCCTCGGCGCGCGCGAGGTGGACTGCGGCGTCGACGCCGTCGGCTTCGAGGCGCACGGCAACGGACCCGGAGCCGGCGAGGATCCCGCCGCCGTCCTCAATACGATGATCGAGATCGTGCGCGCCAACGGGGCCGTGGGCGCACCGGGTATCTACACGGCCGGAGATCCCGAAGCCATCGACGCGGACGCCAAAGTCGGGAGGTATCGCATCGACTTCGGCAAGGCCTGGATCAAGTCGCCTCACATCTCGGCCGGCCAGGCACCTATCATGCACTACAACCGCGATCTGATGATGGCGATCCTCTGGGATCGCATGCCCTACCTGTCGAAGGTCGTGAACGTCGAGGTCATCCCGCTCGAAAAGGCGACCGAGGCGTACCGCCTGTTCGATGAGGGCGCGCCCAAGAAGTTTGTCATCGATCCGCACAACACGACGAAACTGGCGGCCTGAGTCGCCGGCGGACGGCGCGCCTCGTCGAGGCGCTCCGATCCGCCAATCGCGGACGCCGCGCCGGACCGTCGAGCGTCCGCGTCCTCCGGAAGTGCAAGGCGAGACCCCGGCGAACGCGGCAAGGGCCGCACCTCGGCGGCCCAAGCCGTTCGAACAGCAGCATGCAGGAGATCTCTCATGGCGACCGATACGCTCAAAGGATTGAACGTCGCGATCCTCGTCACCGACGGCTTCGAGGAGGTCGAGATGACCGAGCCTCGCAAGGCTCTCGACGACGCCGGGGCCAAAACTAGTCTCATCTCGCCCAAGTCGGACGACGTCCGCGCCTGGGACTTTAAGGACTGGAGCGATCGCTACCCTGTGGATGCGCCGCTCGCCTCCGCCGCCCCCGAAAACTACGACGCTCTCCTCCTGCCCGGCGGCGTCATCAACCCGGACACGCTCCGCGCCGACGCCAAGGCCGTGGCGTTCGTCAAAGCGTTCTTCGACGCCGGAAAGCCTGTCGCCTCGATCTGCCATGGGCCGTGGACGATCATCGAGACTGGGGCGGCGAGCGGCCGGCGCATGACCTCGTGGCCCTCCCTCAAGACCGATCTCAAGAACGCCGGCGCGGACTGGGTCGACGAAGAGGTCGTCGTCGACCAGGGCCTCGTGACGAGCCGCAGTCCCGACGACATGGCCGCTTTCAACCGTGAAACCGTGAAGCTGTTCGCGGACGCGAAAGGAAACGCGGCGCGGGCGGCCTGAAGAGCGGCCGTCGTCGCCGGGGCGATGGCGCGCGGCTCGAGCGAGTGCGGGGGCCGCACGGCGCGGTCGATCGGCGATCCACGAGTAGAAAAAGATGCGCGCCCTGGCGGAGTCGATCGGCCTCGACCGCGCCAAGGCGATGTTATGGTCGGGCGTCTTTCCACCCTCGAGCGTCAGCTAAAAAGGACACGCACGTGATGATACTGATGGTCCTCACCTCGCACGACCGCCTTGGCGACACCGGCCGCAAGACTGGCTTCTGGCTCGAGGAACTCGCTGCGCCGTACTACGCCTTCAAGGACTCGGGAGCCGAGATCGCTCTGGCTTCACCGGAAGGAGGCGAACCGCCGCTCGATCCGAAAAGCGCCGAACCCGACTCTCAGACTGACGACACAAGACGGTTCGAGGCCGACGCCGCCGCCAAGTCTGCGCTCAAGACAACCGCTCGGCTCGACACGGTCTCGCATGAGGCCCTCGACGCCGTGTTCTATCCTGGCGGCCATGGCCCCCTCTGGGATCTGGCGGAGGACCGCCGCTCGATCGCGCTGATTGAGGCGACGATCGCGGCGGGCAAGCCCGTCGCCCTCGTGTGCCACGCGCCCGGCGTGCTCCGTCATGTGCGGACCGCAGGCGGCAGGCCGCTGGTCGAGGGCCGCAACGTCACCGGCTTCGCCAACACGGAGGAGGAGGCCGTGGGGCTTACCGCGATCGTGCCGTTCCTGGTCGAGGACGAGCTCAAGCGGAACGGTGGACTGTACTCGAAGGCGGCCGACTGGCAGCCCTATGTGGTTCCTGACGGGCTGCTGATCACCGGGCAGAACCCGGCGTCCTCGGCGCCTGCGGCTAAGGCGCTGATCAAGATGCTCGAGTCTCGCGCTTGAGAGCGTGTTCGCAGGCGAGACGTCAAAGCCGCGGGCTTCGTCCGAGTCCGTCGAACGGCTGCGAGGAGGTCTCTGCGTTCTCGCCGTGCATCTCTTCGATATGCCGCGCCCGAAAAAACTGAGGTGAGTCGCCTCGTCAGGGAGGAATTGGACGCGCGAATAGCTTCAGCCGGTTGGGGAGGCGACCTCAAAGATGGCAGCCGCGATGACCGGCCACGATTTCAACACCTGTCTCTAAGCGTTAAACCGTCGAGGGCCGCCGGGCGCATGACAGCTGACATCCATTAACGGCGCCGATGGCGAAGCGAGCGTCAACAGCCTTACGGCTTCGACCATGGTGCGCACGCCCAGGCGCCTGATGGCGCGCTCACGATGGACTTCGATCGTGCGAACGCTAAGGCCAAGCTCGAAGGCGATGTTTTTCGTCACGACCCCATCGGCGACCAGCGAAATGACCTGCCGTTCGCGCGGAGATAAGGCTGCGACGCGGCTGGCGCCATCGAGCGCGGCGGGGCTTTCGTCGGTCAGATGGGCCTCGATCACCGACCAGCGGTTCTTCTGCTTTGCCAGCGCAACTTTGTGCGCGCGAACAACATCCAGAATGTCGCCCGCCTTGCATGACGAGAGGGGATAGGTGCACAGCAAGGAGATCGGTTTGCCTTCAATGACCTGATTCAGATATTCCTCATAGTCCATGAAGGCCTGCCAATCCCGCTGCTGCAGCCAGCAAGTGTGACCGCTGGCGGACAAGCCGGCGTGATTGTGCGACAAGGCTTCATCCAGTTTCTTGTCCCACAGCGCGACCAGCGGTCCGGGCTCGAACGCGCCGCCTCGCAGATAAGTGTCTGTAGCTGAATAAAGTTCGACCCCTCTCCGCACCAGCGGGTCGGCATTCATATTGTCAGGCATCACCCAGAGGCATCGGTCTCCGCGCCGCGTACCGGCGGCGAAAAATTGCCCGACGAGATCAAGTAGGTCGTCCTCAGTTTCAAAGAATGCGCAAACGTGCGTGCCGTGGCAGATAGCCGCCAGGACCGCGTCGTACGGCGGTTCTGCCGCAACAGAACCTGAAACCTTGCTCTGTGGCATCGAGCGACACCCCTGGGCTGGCGTTGCAAAATCACAACAATAGTAGACGTAGCGCGGTTAAGGGGGGCAGCGCGTGATTTCCCGCCGAGCCGCCATCCGGTCAGGAACCTTCAGAAATCGTCCCGTTGGCGTCGATCGAGCCCTGTGACCCGGTCCGAGACGATCGATGATCCGGCAAGGCCCGGCGCCGACGCGCCCTGATCCCGCGCATCCCAGCCCGCCTGGTTACTTTCCCTGTAGTGGAATCCACAGATGGCTGCGGCGACGTTCGTCATGTGAGGTGTCGATGACGAACAGGGGCCGAGAACGTCATGCCAGAAACAATGGAGGGCGCACTGTTCTTCGCCGCCCAGCTGGGTCCGGACAATCCGCGTAGCGAAGCCGATGCCGGTGCGGCGATGATGGCGGCAGGACGTGCGTCCCGATGGCGGCGAAACGAGGCGTGCGACGCCGTGATCGGACGGGGCGCCGTGGCGTGCATACGCTCCGGCGCGGTTCGCAAGTTCGCGCTTCGACCCGACGGCCACCGCCAGATCATCGATCTCGCCCTTTCTGGGGACTATCTCGGATTCGCGCCGGCTGATCCGTGTTTCTTCATTGAAGCCGTTTCAAAAGACACGGTGATCATCTCGTTCACGCGCGAACAGATCGCCGGGCTCGCCGCTCGCTTCCCGGCGGTTGCCCCCCTGCTGCAACGCTGCGCCGCCGACGCGATCCGCCGGCTCGAACACCACCTCCTTGTCCAAAACCGAGTAACGGCGCGGGAAAAAGTCAGTGCCTACCTGGCGGAAATGGCGCGCCGGGTTAAGCCGAACGGCGCCAACGCGATCGTGCTGCCGATCACCCGCTACGACATCGCCGACCATCTCGGCATTGCCGTCGAGACAGTGAGCCGCACGATGACGATGCTGCGCCAACGCGGATCAATCGCGCTCCGAACTCCGCGCGACGTCGAGATCCGCGATCCATCGATGTTCCGCGAAACCTGACGCTTACAACCGTCGCTTAGGACGGGAAGGGCGATAAGGTCGAGGCTTTCCTGCCAGGTGGTCTTGCCGCGATGTTCGCGCGAGCCGGTGCGTTACAGGAGGAGCGGCACGTGCGAGACATCGAGGCTGCCGGCTTCGTCCGGGTTCGCGGCGCGCGCGAGCACAATCTCAAGAACGTCGACGTCGACATTCCGCGCGACGCGTTGGTCGTGTTCACCGGCGTGTCGGGGTCGGGCAAGTCGTCGCTCGCGTTCTCCACCCTCTACGCTGAGGCGCAGCGCCGCTATCTCGAGTCGGTGTCGCCTTACGCCCGTCGCCTGTTCCACCAGATGGAGGTGCCGGAGGTCGACGAGATCGAGGGCCTGCCGCCGGCGGTGGCGCTGCAGCAGCAGCGCGGATCGCCAACCACCCGCTCGTCGGTCGGCAGCGTCACCACCCTCTCCAATCTGCTGCGGATGCTTTATTCGCGCGCCGGCGACTATCCGCCGGGCCAAGCCCATCTCGACGCCGAAACCTTCTCGCCCAACACGCCCGAGGGCGCCTGCCCGCGCTGCCACGGCCTCGGCCGGATCCATGAGGTCACCGAGGCCTCGATGGTCCCCGATCCTTCCAAGACCATCCGTGAGCGCGCGGTCGCCGCTTGGCCGACGGCCTGGGGCGGCCAGAACCTGCGCGACATCCTGATCAGCCTTGGCGTCGACGTCGACACGCCGTGGCGGAACCTGCCGAAGAAGGCGCGCGACTGGATTCTGTTCACCGAGGAGCAGCCCCAGGTCCCGGTTTATCCCGGGTGGAGCCACGACGAGATCCAGGATGCGATCCGGCGCGGGATCGAGCCTGCTTATATGGGCACCTTCTCAAGCGCGAAGCGCCATGTCACCCACAGCTATGCGACGACCCAGAGCGCGATGATGAAGAAACGCGCCGCGCGCTTCATGATCCCCCGGCTCTGCCCGGTCTGCGACGGCAAGAGGCTGCGCAGGGAAGCTCTGTCGGTCCGCTTTGGGGGCCTCGACCTCGCCGAGATGAGCGGCCTGCCGATGGCCCGGTTTTCAAAGATCTTCGCGCCCTATGCCGAAGCAAAAGCCGACACGCTGAAGGCGCTGCGCAAAACCCATCCGGAGAAAGCCTTGGTCGTGGAGCGCATCGCCGGCGATCTCTGCCGCCGCCTGTCGGTGCTGCTCGACCTCGGTCTCGGCTATCTGACGCTGGAACGCGGCACCCCGACCCTGTCGCCAGGGGAGCTGCAGCGGCTGCGGCTCGCCACGCAGGTCGTCTCCAACCTGTTCGGCGTCGTCTATGTGATGGACGAGCCGTCCGCCGGGCTCCATCCCGCCGACACCGAGGCGCTGCTCCGGGCGCTCGACGGCCTGAAGGCGGTCGGCAACTCGCTGTTCGTGGTCGAGCATGAGATGGACGTCGTCCGCCGCGCCGACTGGATCGTCGATGTCGGCCCCGTGGCCGGCGAGCATGGCGGCGAGATCCTCTACAGCGGCCCGATCGAGGGTCTGCGCCAGGTCGCGGAGTCGGAGACGAGGCGCCATCTGTTCGACGAAGGCGGCGGGACGCCGAGCCGGAGGCGCGAGCCCGCCGGTTGGCTGCGTCTGGAGGGCGTCTCGCGCAACAATCTGAAGCAGATCGATTGCGCGATCCCGCTCCGCGTGATGACCACTGTCACCGGAATCTCCGGTTCGGGGAAATCGAGCCTGGTCAGCCAGGCGCTGGTCGAGCTGGTCGCCGCCGCCCTCGGCGCCCCGGTCGCGGCCGAAGAGGAGACGGACGCCGAAGCCGCGCTCGAGGACCGCCCCGCCGTCGCGACGGAGGGTCGGATCGTCGGCGGGCTTGAAGGGATCAGGCGGCTGATCGAGGTCGACCAGAAGCCGATCGGCCGCACCCCGCGCTCCAACCTCGCCACCTACACTGGCCTGTTCGACCATGTCCGCGCCCTGTTCGCGGCGACCACAGAAGCCAGGAAGCGCCGCTACGACGCGGGCCGCTTCTCGTTCAATGTCGCGAAAGGCCGCTGCCCGCGCTGCGAGGGCGAAGGCTTTGTGATGGTGGAGTTGCTCTTCCTGCCGAGCGTCTACGCGCCCTGTCCGACATGTCGCGGCGCCCGCTACAACCCCAAGACGCTCGAGATCCGCTATCGCGGGAAGACCATCGCCGAGGTGCTCGCGCTCACGGTCGAGGGCGCCTGGGAGTTCTTCGAAGACGCGCCTAATGTCCTCCGGTCGCTCAAGGTGCTTCGCGAGGTCGGGCTCAACTATCTCCGCCTCGGACAGCCCGCGACCGAGTTTTCGGGCGGCGAGGCGCAAAGGGTGAAGCTCGCCACCGAGTTGCAGCGCTCCCAGCGCGGCGGCGCGCTCTATGTGCTGGACGAGCCGACGACTGGCCTTCACCCGACCGATGTCGAGCGCCTGCTGGGCCAACTTCACGCCTTGGTAGACGCTGGCAACAGCGTGATCCTGGTCGATCACGACATGAAGGTGGCGGCGGCGAGCGACTGGGTGATCGACATTGGCCCCGGCGCGGGCGACGAGGGCGGGCGGATCGTCGCGAGCGGCCCGCCGGCGAAGGTCGCCGCCTGCCGGGCGAGCCGCACCGCGCCTTATCTCGATCGCGCGCTCGGCGGAGGGCCGGTCGCCACGGCTACCGGGTCTAGGCCAGGAAGCTGCAGATCGACGAGACTGAGGCCGCGATCGTCCGACTGATCTTCGAGCGCTACCTCGGGCTTGGATCGCTGTCCGCGCTGCAGAGGGAGCTGAGGGAGCAGGGCGTCGTCTCACGGACGCGCAGCCTCAAGTCAGACGGCGCCGCCGGCGTCCCGCTTAGGAACGGGCCTCTCGCGCACCTGCTGGCGAACCGGGTCTACCTCGGCGAGATTAACCGTCCTGGTGCGCGTAGACGGTGGCGCCGCCCTGGTGGCGGTAGCGGTAGGCGGGGGCTCCGGTGTCGAGCGTCGGGATGTCGACGGCGCGCGGGTCGAGCCGGATGAGCTCAAGGGGCGAGCCGTCGCCGCGGCGGGTGACAAGCGCGAAGCCGTCGCCGTGCAGGAGCGCGTCGGACGTGATCTGGCGGCGAAGTTCGCCGGCGCTGGTCCAGTCGTTCGCCTCGTCATGGGCGAGGCGGTAGGCGTCATGGTCGGGGGCAGGGCGCTTGCCCTCACCGTCCCGCTCATAGACCTTGACCGGCAGGATTCCAATTGTTGTCGAGATGATCGTGACCTCCGCCTTGACCGCCGGGACGCGCATAGCGCTTTCGGGCGTGACAGCCGGGCCGGCTTCAGTATTCGGGAGCGCGAATAAGTCGGCCCACCGCCCCGCTGCCGCTTCACTGGACGGGGCGGGGGGCGACTTTACCTCGAGCGCTCGCCCGAGGAATTTGGAAATGGAGGAGGAGAGGCGCAAACGATGGGTCCGAAACTTGACGACCCAAATATTTTACTATGCGCAACTCTGCGCGCCAAACCGATACGGTGTGTTGATACGGAAAAATGATACGGTTTGCGCCGCGGGCCTCGGTTGAAAACGCCTGTTTTTCAAAGACTTAGGAAGACTGGCTGGGGCGGGAGGATTCGAACCTCCGCATGGGGGAATCAAAATCCCCTGCCTTACCGCTTGGCGACGCCCCACCGTTCGCGTTAAGCGCCGGGATGGGCGATGGATAGCCGGGGCGGGCGCGGTCCGCAACCGCCGTCGGCGCCGACGGGTCATCGGCGGAGGAGCGCCATGAGCGACGATCTGACGTTCGACCGCTCCGCCGACCCGCCGGCCGGCGTCGTGCGCGAGGTCGCCCCGCTCGTGCGTCGGGTGATCGCGCCGAACCCCTCCGCCTTCACCTTCACGGGCACCGCGACCTACCTCGTGGGCCGCGGCCGCGTCGCCGTGATCGATCCGGGGCCGGACGACCCTCACCACACGGCGGCGCTGCTCGCGGCGCTCGACGGCGCGACCGTCGAGGCGATCGTCGTGACCCACAGCCATCGTGATCACTCCGCGGGCGTCCCGGCGCTGAAGGCCGCGACCGGGGCGCCGGTGGTCGGCGCCGGGCCGCACCGCGCCTTCCGCGCGCTTCACGCCGGAGAGGCGCGCGGGCTGGAGGCGGGCGTCGACGGGTCCTACGCGCCGGACCGCACGCTCGCCGATGGGGAGGGGATCACGGGCCCCGGCTGGTCGCTGGTCGCGGTGGAAACGCCCGGCCACACCGCGAACCACCTCGCCTTCGCCTTCCCCGAGAGCGCGCTTCTGTTTTCCGGCGACCACGTGATGGCTTGGTCGACGTCGATCGTGGCGCCTCCGGACGGCGCCATGGGCGCCTACGTCGCCTCGCTCCGCAAGCTCATCGAACGGCCGGAGGAACTCTACCTTCCCGGACACGGCCCCGCGCTGCGCGACGCGCGGCGGTTCTCCCGCCAATTGCTCGGCCACCGGCTCATGCGCGAGACCGCGATCCGCCTGCGGCTGGCGGAAGGGCCTCGGACCATCCCCCAGCTGGTCGCGGAGCTTTACCGCGGACTTGATCCGAAACTCCTCTTCGCAGCGGGTCTGTCGGTCTTCGCCCATCTCGAGGATCTCACCGCGCGGGGCGAGGCCGCGACCGATGGACCGCCAACCCTCAACGGTCTCTATCGCGCGCCGTGATCAGGCCCGCCGCGACAGCAGCGCCTTGGCGTCGGCGAGGTCCGGCGTGTCGATCCGGCGGTAGCGGGCCTGAACCAGGCCGAAGAAGCCGAAGGCGAACAGCCCGGCGGCGGTCAGAAACAGCAGCGCCCAGCCATAGGGCTGGCCGCGCAGCGCCTGCAGCGCGCCGCCGAGGCCGCGCACCTCGTCGCTGTCGGCGTGAAGCGCCGCCGTCACCACGAAGCCGCCGATGATCACGAAGGTCAGAGCGCGGGCGGCGTAGCCGGCGCGGCCGACATGGCGCACCCAGTCGGTCGCCCCGGGCGGCGGGGCGAGACGGCGCATGACGTCGCCCTTCCAGGCCTTCCAGCCGTAGGCGAGGCCGCCCGCGATGAGGCCGAGGCCGATCGCGCCGACGAGCCAGGCGCCGGCCGGCTGCGCCATCAGCCATTCCGTCCAGTCCTGCGCCATCTGATCCTCCGCGCCGCCGCCGCCGCGGCCGAGCGCGAGATTGGCGGCGGTCGCCGCGAGCCCGAGGTAGACGACGCCGCTGACCGCCTGCAGCGCGCGGGTGGCGCGCGCCTTGGCCGAACGGCCGCGGCCGTCGGCGTCGAACGCCGCGCCGATCACGCGCCAGGCCGCGAAGCACACGAGGCCCGCGCCGATCGCCAGCAGCAGGACGGCGCCGAAGGGCTGCTCCAGCACGCTGCGCAGGGCGCTCTTGCCGCCGCCCACGCCGCCGCCGGAGCCGATCGCGGCAAGCGCGGCGAGGCCCCCGACAAGGCAGTACACGACGCCACGCGCGGCGAAGCCGATGCGAGCGAGAAGTTCCAGGCGGCGAACGGGGGGATGCGTCATCACCCGATCATCGGGCGCGGCGGAGCGTCTTCAAGGATCTCTCAGAAAAGGTTCGTTAGCGCTTGCAGCGACTCAGAACCGTCCCCATCCTTTGCCCTGTCGTTAACAACCGAAAGGAGGTGATCCGGTGTCTCATCGTCTTGATCAGCGCTCGGAGAGCGCCGCGACCTCGATTCTGGCTTTGGCTGGGTATCGCGCCTGACGTTCGGGTGGTCGCGGGTCTCTCGACCGCGATTGGAGATGGGAGGGGTCGTCCTGCGAGGGACGGCCCCTCCGCTCGTTTAGGCGGCGTTTTTCGCGATCGGCGCGGGCGCGGGGAGCCGGACCTCGGGAAGGCGTTCGAAGCCGGGCTTGGCCAGCAGGTAGCCCTGCACCAGCCGGATGCCGATCTCCCGCACCACCGCGAGCTCGGCCTCCGTCTCGACGCCTTCGGCGACGACCGCGATCCCAAGCGTGTCGGCGAGACGCGCGACGCTCGCCACGATCGCCTGTCGCGGCCGGCTGGCGTCGATCCCGCGGATCAGGTCCATGTCCAGCTTGATCACGTCGGGCTGGAACTCGGCGAGTAGGTTGAGGCCGGAATGCCCGGCGCCGAAATCGTCGATCGCCGTCACCATGCCCTGCCGGCGGTACTCCGCCATGATGCGGGTGAGGTGGGCGCGGTCGTCGACCCGCTCGCCCTCGGTCACCTCGAACATGATCCGCTCAACCGGAAAACCGTGCCGCTTCGCCGCGGCGAGCGTCGTGCCGAGGCAGATCTCAGGCTGATAGACGGCGTTCGGCATGAAGTTGATCGACAGCCGAGCCTCGATCCGAAGCCGCGCGGCGAGCTCCACCGCGGTGCGTCGGCACAGCTGGTCGAAGGCGAACCGATTGTCCGGCGTCACGTCCGCCAGCACCGCGCCGGCGCCTGCGCCGTCCAGGCCGCGAACAAGCGCCTCGAAGGCGAAGATCGAACCGTCCGTCACGTCGACGATCGGCTGGAAGGCCATGGTGATGGCGCGGGGAAACGGGATGCTGCAACCTAGGCAACCGGCCGCCTGCAACGTGTCATGGGATTCGTGGCCGACGCGCATGCGGGATCCAGACTTCGACGAGTACACTCCGAAAGTCTGAGGGGTAAAACATTACATTTTAGTTAGGGAAGGCCCGCCGGACCAACAGGAATGCTGGCGGCAAGCGTCCGCGACCGCCGGAGATTCCACGGTCCCTGAGTTTGGCCCGCGCGTTCGCTCCGGCCGGGCCTTCGCGCCCGTGGCGGGAGGACGGGGAAGCGGGTAACTCTTGGGGCTCAGCGCAAAGCGGCCGCAAAGCGCCGCGTCGTCGGGGAGGGGCCTTCATGCCCGCATCGTATCGCGACCTCTACTCGGCCTCGCTCGACGACCGCGAAGCCTTCTGGCTCGAGGCGGCGGAGGCGATCGACTGGTTCGAGCCGCCGACCCGCGCCTTCGACCCCGATCTCGGCGCCTATGGCCGCTGGTTTCCCGACGGGGTCGTCAACGCCTGCCACAACGCGCTCGACCGGCATGTGGCCGCGGGCCGGGGGGAGCAGGCGGCGCTGATCTACGACAGCCCCGTCACCGGCGCCAAACGCGCCTATTCCTACGCGGAGCTTCTCGCCGAGGTGGCGCGCTTCGCCGCGGTGCTGCAGGACTTCGGGGTCGGGCCGGGCGACCGGGTCGTCGTCTACATGCCGATGATCCCGGAAGCGGTTATCGCGACCTACGCCTGTGCCCGGTTGGGCGCGATCCACTCGGTGGTGTTTGGCGGCTTCGCGGCGAACGAGCTCGCCAAGCGCATCGACGACGCTGCCCCGAAGGTGGTGCTGGCGGCGTCCTGCGGCATCGAGCCGACGCGGATCGTGCCCTACAAGCCCCTGCTCGACGCGGCGCTGGCGGGCGCGGCGCATGCGCCCGAAGCGGTCATCCTGCTGCAGCGCCCGCAGCTGGACGCCGAGATGGCCGCCGGCCGCGACCACGACTGGGCTGATCTGATCGCCGCCGCCGAGGGCCGCACGACCGCTTGCGCCCGCATGAAGGCGACCGACCCGCTCTACATCCTCTACACCTCCGGCACGACGGGGACGCCGAAGGGCGTGGTGCGCGACACCGGCGGCTACCTCGTAGCCCTCGCCTGGACCATGAAGGGGCTCTACGGGATCGCGCCCGGCGAGGTGTTCTGGTGCGCCTCGGACATCGGCTGGGTGGTCGGGCACTCCTACATCGTCTATGGCCCTCTCATCCATGGCGCGACCACGATCCTCTACGAGGGCAAGCCGGTCGGCACGCCCGACGCCGGCGCCTTCTGGCGGGTGATCGCCGAGCACAAGGCGGTCGCGCTGTTCACCGCGCCGACCGCGCTGCGCGCCATCAAGAAGGAAGATTCCGGGGGCGAGCTGTTCCGCCAGCACGACCTCAGCGGCTTCCGAGCGCTGTTCCTCGCGGGCGAGCGGGCCGATCCGCCGACGGTGCAGTGGGCGGAGGATCTGCTCAAGGTTCCCGTCATCGACCATTGCTGGCAGACCGAGACCGGCTGGGCGATCGTCGGCAACCCGCTCGGGATCGAGCCTCTGCCCGTGAAGCACGGCTCGCCGACCGTGCCGATGCCGGGCTACGACGTGAAGGTGCTGGACGACGCGGGCCACGAAGCGGCGCCGGGGGCGCTCGGCAACATCGTCATCAAGCTGCCGCTGCCGCCGGGATGCCTGCCGACGCTGTGGAACGCCGACGACCGCTTCCGCTCGGCCTATCTCGAGGGCTTTCCCGGCTACTACCAGACCTCGGACGCCGGCTTCATCGACGAGGACGGCTACGTCTTCTTCATGGCCCGCACCGACGACATCATCAACGTCGCGGGCCACCGCCTCTCGACCGGCGGCATGGAGGAGGTGATCGCGAGCCACCCCGACGTCGCGGAATGCGCCGTGGTCGGCGTGGCCGACGCGCTGAAGGGCCAGTCGCCGACCGGCTTCGTGGTGCTGAAGGCCGGCGTCGCGCGGCCGATCGCCGACATCGAGCGCGAGATCGTGGCGCTGGTGCGCGACCGGATCGGCCCGGTGGCGGCCTTCAAGACCGCGCTGACGGTGCAGCGCCTCCCCAAGACCCGCTCCGGCAAGATCCTGCGCGGCACGATCCAGAAGATCGCCGACGGCGAGGATTGGACCATGCCCGCGACCATCGAGGATCCGGCGACGCTCGACGAGATCGGCGACGCGCTGGCGGGCCGAAAGTGAGGTCGGCGCTCATGTTCGCGTGGTCGCCGCCTCTTCGACGGGGGTGCTCGGTTTCGCAGGGCGCGAATCCTTGAGAGATTCGTGCTCTTTTCCGAGTTGGTCCGCTATTCTGAGCCAGATCTGCCGCAACCGGTGGACGTGCAGGTCGTCCAGGATAAGTCGCACGTAATGCTCCAACGACGCGCGCGTCCACAATGCGGCGGCAGTGGAAGAGGGCAGGCCGAACGCTTTGAGGCAGGCCTCTTCGCGATGGCAGCCCGACATCAGGATCGTTCCGATGGCGGTCGTTACTTCTTCTGTGCCGGAGTTCGACAGGACCGCCCGTTCCAGGTCGAAGATCGTCCGAATGTTCAGCATCTTCAGACGCAGGAAGCGCTCCGGTCCGACCACCGTGCAGAGTTGGGCCTGGGCGACCCAGTCAATTGTCTGGTAGATGCCGAACGGCGTCTCGATGTGCAGCATGATCGGATTGAGCGTCGCAAGGTTCTGCACCTCGAAGACGTTCGATTCCTCGAGCCGGAAGGCCGTAGGCGAATCGACGCCGTCGAGGATGGTCACCGGAATCGTCTTGGCGTGGTCCTCGACCTCATCGTACCGGGCCTTGAAGTGGAAGCCGGCCTTCTGCAGCACGTACTGGAGGGCGGCGTCGGGGATGAAGCCGAGCGCGAACGCCAGGATCAGCCAGAACGACTTGACGCCGGCGGCCTCGGCCGCGCCCGTGGCGGGCCTCGGCGTCGCGCCGGTCAGCGCCGCATAGAATTCACGGGCTGTCGCCGTGACGCCTTCTGCGGAAGGAAACACACGGTAGATCACGACCGCGAGCAGTGTCGTGAGCACCATATGGGCGAAGGCGCGCAGGAAGGTCAGCGGCGACAGATCGAACGCAGCGACCGCGCGAAGCAGCAAGCGCAGGCAGTAGAAATAGGCGCCGCCGAATGCGAGCGCCGCCACGGTCAGAACGTTGACGTGCTGCAAGGCCGAGGCGGGCGACATGATCGCGTCGCTCGGCGAACCTCCGATGGCCAGCACGCTCGGCCACAGCCAGGAGTTGATGGCGCCGTCTGACGCTAAGATCGCGGCAGCAGGCGCAAACAGCATGAACACGCCGAATGCAGAGAATCCCATAAAGGGCACGGCGCAAAGGAGCAGCATCCAGTCCGCGTGCAGCATCATCGGGAAACGCGGAATATCCTTCTGGGTTAGATCTTCATCCGATTTCAGATCGAGGTCGACGTAATACTTGCCCTTGACGAACTCGAAGGACACGTTGTGGCGAGGGTCATCGGGGTTGGGGGGCGTCGATGCGCCGCCGGTCAAAGGGATTACAGGCTTCGTGCTGAAGCCGAAGGTCTTCGCGAAGACATCGATCAGCTTAATGCGCGAAAGCCTGATCTGGTGCCGGATTGCGATAACGGTCATCGGCATGATGACCGCGAGAAAGAGGCTGGCGCAGATCGGAAAGATCAGCGGCGGATGTGAGCCTAAAGTCCAGAAGGCGGCTGCGCCGAGCGCGATGGCGAACGCGATGAAGGTTCCCACTCCGATGAGGCCGATGATCGAACTGCGCCATTTGTCCGAGACCATCCCCATAACCTGATCCTCGCCGACGCCACGCCCCCGCGCAGCCAAGTCAGATGATACCATAGGTTGTTTTGTATGTGATATACAATCACTGAGTTGTTTGGCAGGCGGCTTGCCCGCCCGATCGTGGAAAAAGAAAGGCCGCGCACCCCTCGCGGGATGCGCGGCCTTCGGCGGGGACGGTCAGGGCCGGCGGCGCGCCGCGGGCGACCCTCAGCGGCGGTCGTCGTCGTCCTCGTCGGCGTCGTCGCGCTTGAGCTGCTTGAGCTTGGCGAACACGCTCTCGACGTCGAGCTCGCGCTCGGGCGCCTCTTCGGCGGTGGTGACGTCAGCGGAGAGCAGGGTCTCCGGCTCCTCTTCCTTGCGCAGCACCGCGTCCGGGTTCGCCTTGGCGGCCTTGGCCACCTCGAAGTCGAGGTCGATCTGCGAGCAGAGCCCGAGCGTCACGGGATCGGCCGGCGTCAGGTTCTGCGCGTTCCAGTGCGTCCGGTCGCGGATCGCCGCGATCGTGGTCTTCGTCGTGCCGACGAGACGCATGATCTGGCTGTCCTTCAGCTCGGGATGGTTGCGCACGAGCCAGAGAATGGCGTTCGGGCGGTCCTGGCGGCGGGAGACCGGCGTGTAGCGCGGCCCCTTGCGCGGCTTCACCGGCGGCAGGCGGACCTTGGAGACCGCGAGCTCCAGCTGGTGGTTCGGGTTCTTCTGGGCGCGCTCGATCTCTTCGCGGGTCAACTGGCCGGAGGTGATCGGATCCTGGCCCTTGATGCCTTGCGCGGCCTCGCCGTCGGCGACCGCCTTCACCTCGAGCTCGTGCAGTTTGCAGAAGTCGGCGATCTGGGAAAACGACAGCGAGGTGTTCTCGACAAGCCAGACAGCCGTGGCCTTCGGCATCAGCGGCGCGTTTGACATGGGTGCAATGCTCCTCTCGCTCCGGCCGCCGGGGTGCGGCGGAGCCCTGATCGAGTTCTCGATGACGGGGGTTTAGCCGTGTATAAGCCGTCGCGAGGACGCAGGCAACGCGTCTCGCAGATCTGGGAGAGCTCAGATCGCGGCGGCGCCGAGGCCGCGGAGCAGCGCGGCGATCTCGCGATCGAGCGCGGTCGCCACGTCGTTCGCCTCCACCGCCACCGCAAGATCGAACGCCAGATTTTCGAGCGCGCGGGCGCGGGTGTAGGCGCAGTCGTCTATGCTGTTGAGCATGCGGTGGATTTCAGTCTGGCCAATCTCGATGGCGGCGGCTTGGCCCGAGCGCGCCAGGGCGCAGCAGATTGAGAAGCACTGCTCCAGCGGCGTCATGTGGGCTTCCCGACGTGGACCGTCTTACGGGCGGCTGCTAAGTGATGTTCGGCCGCTAAGCTCTATTGCCTATCCCGTTTAGCGGGCGCCGGCACCTTCGTGCAACTGCTTAGGTGAGTCTCTCCGCGGCACGCTGTGCCGATCTGGAACGGACCAGGGGAGGTCTGGATGTCTCTTTTCGACGACGGCGCCGCGCCGCGACCGCAGGCGAGCCACGTGATCGGGCAGGATCTGGGGGCGGTGTCGATCGACGAGCTGCGGCTGCGGATCGCGGCGCTGCAGGCCGAGATCGCGCGTCTCGAGGCCGAGGTCGCGGCCAAAACCGCGCAGCGCACCGCCGCGGACCAGCTGTTCCGGCGCTAAGGGGGCTCGCCGGCCGGTTGAATTTTCACGGCCCCGCCCGGCTTAACCCGCGATTAACCTTCTTCGTTCATTGATGGCTGCGTCCAGTTTTCTGGATCGCGAGTGGTTCCTGTCCACTCTGTTTGACGCCTCCCTGTCATCACACTTTCAGGCCGCCTTCTTGGCGGCCTTTTTTTCGCGCCATGTTCCGTTAACCTCTCCGGCAAGATGTCGAGGGACAACTCGCCGTCTGGTCCACGATTTGCGGACCGCTCTGCGTTGATGCTGCGAGCCATGGGCGGTATGCCCTTAGCCTGTCGGCGGGCGTTTGAGAGAGAGTGCGAAATGATCGACCGTGAGCGTTCCGATGCCGAGGCCGGCGCCGTGTCCTTCGGCATGCGTCTGGTCGGCTCCGCATCCTTCATGTCCCTGTTCCGCGAGGGCATGGGCCTCGTCGAGGAGACGGCGGCCTATCTCGACGGCGAGGGCCGGGGCGAGTCACGGGAGCTCGGGCGGACCGAGTCGATCGCCTACGCCACCGAGAGCATGCGCCTGACGACGCGGCTGATGCAGATCGCCTCCTGGCTGCTGGTGCAGCGCGCGGTGAACGAGGGCGAGATGTCCTACGATCAGGCGCGCGAGGAGAAGCAGAAAGTGCGGCTGTCGCCGATCGGCTCGACCCTGCCGGGCGACGTGCTGTCGCGCCTGCCGGAGCGTCTGCGCGATCTCGTGGACCGCACCTCCCGCCTGCAGGAGCGGGTCCAGCTGCTCGATCGCCAGCTCGCCTCGCCCGCGGAGGCCGACGAGCAGGCCCCGCATCCGCTGCACGGGCAGATGGAGCGGCTGCGCCAGGCGTTCGGCGGTTAAAGCCTGCAGCTGAGCGCGGCGCGGCCTCAGGCGCCGCCGATCAGCACCCCCGCCGCGAACACCAGCGCGCCGCCGACCACCACCTGCACGATCGCCCGCATCATCGGCGTCTCCATGAAGCGGTTCTGGATCCAGGCGATCGCCCAGAGTTCCACGACGACCACCAGCGCCGCGATCGCGGTCGCCGTCCAGAAATCGCCGATAAGGTAGGGCAGGGCGTGCCCGAGGCCCCCGACGGCGGTCATGACGCCGGAGGCGAGGCCGCGCTTCAGCGGCGACCCGCGGCCCGAGATCACCCCGTCGTCGTGCGCGGCCTCCGTGAAGCCCATCGAAATGCCGGCGCCGATGGCGGCGGCGAGGCCCACAAGCAGCGTCGTGTGGGAGTTCTGAGTGGCGAAGGCGGTGGCGAAGATCGGCGCGAGCGTCGAGACAGAGCCGTCCATCAGGCCGGCGAGGCCGGGCTGAACCCAGGTCAGGATCAGCTTCCGGCGCGCGGTGTCGGCCTCCGTGGTCCGGGCGGCCGAGCCAAGGTTGGCGTCCGCCAGATGGTCGGCGGTCGCCTGGTGGCCGCGTTCCTGCTGGGCGAGGTCGCCGAGCAGCTTCCGTGTGTCGGCGTCGCTCGTGCGCTTGGCGGCCAGTTCGTAGAACCGCGCCGCGTCCTCCTCCATACGTTCCGCCTCCGCGCGGACGCGCTCGATGCCGAGCTCGTCGACGAGCCAGATCGGTCGACGGGCGTAATACCCCGCGACGTGCTCGCGGCGGATCAGGGGCACATGGGGGCCGAACCGCCGGGCGAACAGGTCCAGCAGGAGGCGGCGGTGGCGGTCCTCCTCCTCCGCCATGCCGCGGAAGACGGTCGCGGAGGCGGGGTAGTCGGCGTCGAGCCGGGCGGCGTAGTCCGCATAGATCCGCGCGTCGTCCTCTTCCGAGGAGATCGCCAGCGCGAGAATCTCGCGTTCGGAAAGGTCGTCGAAACGTCTCCGACCGCCCAGCAGGGACAACATGCGCCAATCCTTGTTTAGATTTCTTCTAAACTAGGAGCGCGGAGGCCGCCGATCAAGCGCCAAAGGCGCGACAAACGAAAGCCCCGGCCGCGCAGGGGGCGCGGCCGGGGCTTTATGGACCCGTCAAGAAGGTCGAATCAGTTGGTCTTCGAGATGCCGAAGTTGGCGAAGCGCTTGTTGAAGCGCGACAGACGGCCGCCGCGGTCGGTCAGCTGGGCCGAGCCGCCGGTCCACGCCGGATGGGTCCGGGGGTCGATGTCGAGCTGCAGCGTGTCGCCGGACTTGCCGTAGGTCGAACGGGTCTCGTACTCGGTCCCGTCGGTCATCAGGACCTTGATCGCGTGGTAGTCGGGGTGGATGTCGGCCTTCATGACGCGTCTCTGTTCAGCTGCTCGGGCGCGCTCGAAAGGCGCCTCGTCGGAAGCGGGTGATCTCTTAAGGCGGCAGCCTATAACCCAAGACGCGGCCGGGAACAACCGCGGCCGTGCGATTGCGCCGCGCCAAGGTGGGGTTGGCGCCGAACCCCAAGAAACGGCATAACCCTCGGCCATGTCGTCTGGAACGATCCCAAAGAAGGTCCGTCATGGCGCGTCGATCTCGCTCAGCTGACGTCGGGGAGGCGTCGGCGCCCGCGGCGCGGTCCCGCTCCCTCAGGCCTCTCGCAGCCCTCAGCCCGTTCGCCCTCCGTCACAAGGGGCGCATCGCCGGCGCCTTCGTGGCCCTGGTCGCGGCCTCGGCGGCGACGCTCGCGATCCCGGTCGCGGTGCGGCGGCTGATCGACTTCGGCTTCTCGAACGACCATCCCGGCAGGGTGGACCAGTATTTCGGCGCCATGCTGATCGTGGTCGGCGTGCTCGCGCTGGCCAGCGCCTCGCGCTACTGGTTCGTGACGACGCTCGGCGAGCGCGTGGTGGCGGACCTGCGCTCGGCCGTCTTCGCCCATCTGACCAAGCTCTCCCCCTCGTTCTACGACAGCGCCCGCTCCGGCGAGATCGTGTCGCGGCTGACCGCGGACACGACGCAGATCAAGGCGGCCTTCGGCGCCTCGGCGTCCGTCGCGCTGCGCAATCTGTTCCTGTTCTTCGGCGCGGCCGCGATGATGGTGGTGACGAGCCCGAAGCTCTCCGCTCTCGTGCTCGGCGCCATTCCGCTGATCGTGCTGCCGCTGGTGGCCTTCGGCCGCTCCGTGCGTCGCCGCTCCCGCGCGGCGCAGGACACGCTGGCCGACGCCTCGGCGGTCGCGGGCGAGGCGGTCGGCGCGATGCGCACCGTCCAGGCCTACAACGCCGAGGCCCGCGTCGCCGGCCGCTTCTCCTTCGCGGTGGAGGAGGCCTACTCAGCCGCGCAGTCCTCGATCACGGCGCGAGCCATTCTGACGGCGATCGCGATCTTCCTGATCTTCGCGAGCGTGGTGGGCGTGCTGTGGTACGGCGCGACCGGCGTGCTCTCCGGCGCGATGTCGCCGGGCACGCTCGGCCAGTTCGTGCTCTACGCCGTGTTTGCGGCGGGCGCGATCGGCGAACTCTCCAACGTCTGGGGCGAGATCTCCCAGGCGGCCGGCTCCGCCGAGCGGCTGGGCGAGATCCTTGCGACCAAGCCTGACATCGCGAATCCAGCGTCGCCGAGGCCGCTGCCGCAGCCGGCCCGCGGGGCGCTCGCCTTCGAGTCCGTGCGCTTCGCCTACGGCGCGGCGGCCGAGGGCGGCGTGCTCGACGGCGTCACTTTCGCCGCGCGGCCGGGCGAGACGCTGGCGATTGTCGGCCCCTCGGGCGCCGGCAAGAGCACCCTGTTCCACCTTGCGCTGCGCTTCTATGACCCGCTTGGCGGTCGCGTCACGCTCGACGGCGTCGACCTGCGCGACGCCGACCTCGCGGACCTGCGCGCCCGAATCGCGCTCGTGCCGCAGGATCCCGTCGTGTTCGCGCTGTCGGCGCGCGAGAACATCCGGCTCGGCCGGGCCGACGCGACCGACGCCGAGGTCGAGCAGGCGGCCCGGCTCGCGGGCGCGGACCGCTTCCTCACCGCGCTGCCGCAGGGCTACGACACGCCGCTCGGCGAGCGCGGCGTGACGCTCTCCGGCGGCCAGCGCCAGCGGGTCGCGCTCGCCCGCGCCTTCCTCAAGGACGCCTCGCTGCTGCTGCTGGACGAGGCGACCTCCGCGCTCGACAGCGAAAGCGAGACGCTGGTGCAGGAGGCGCTCGCCGCTAGCCGCAAGGACCGCACCACGTTGGTCATCGCCCATCGCCTCGCCACCGTGCTCGCCGCCGACCGCATCCTGGTGCTCGACGGCGGCCGCGTGGCGGAGGAGGGGACCCACGCCGAGCTGGTCGCCCGCCGCGGGCTTTACGCCCGCCTCGCGGACCTGCAGTTCGGCCAGATGGACGTGGACGCCAACGCCCGTCGCGCCGTCGCGGGATGACGCCGGACGTCGTCGTCACCGACGCAGGCTCGCCGTCCGACCGCGAGGTCATCCTGCGGGAGCTGGTCGCCTACAACGACGCCGTCGTCGGCCCCTCCGGCGCGCGGCCGCTCGCCGTGCTGCTGCGCGATTCGCAGACGGCCGAGACCCTCGGCGGCCTCTGGGGCCGCACCAGCTTCGACTGGCTCTACGTGGAGCTGCTGGTGATCCCTGAGGCCCTGCGCGGCCAGGGTCTGGGCGCGGCGGTTCTGGCGCAGGCGGAGACCGAAGCCCGCGCGCGCGGTTGCGCCGGGATCTGGCTCGACACCTTCGACTTCCAGGCCCGCGGCTTCTACGAGAAGCTCGGCTTCGAGGTCTTCGGCTCGATCCCCGGCCACCCGCGCGGCCGCGAGCGGTTCTTTCTCAGGAAGACGTTCTGAAGGCTCGACGCGTCTTGCCTTCTCCCCTTGCGGGAGAAGGTGGCGCGGAGCGCCGGATGAGGGGGCGTCCGGGGCATCCTGAACGGCGACGAGGGCGTCCCGGACGACCCCTCACCCCAACCCTCTCCCGCAAGGGGAGAGGGGGACCCTGACGTCGAGCTTCGAGCGCTAACCACTGCGGCTCGCCCGGCCCGGTTCTCCGAACGCGCGCCCGGTCGGCCTCTGGGCCCTCGCCGTCGTGGTCCGGCCTGACCGGATCACTCATGTCCCGAGACTCTACCGCTCCGTCAGCTTGAGCTCGATCCGTCGGTTGCGGCGGTAGGCGTCTTCGGTCTGGGCGGTGTCGAGCGGCTGGAACTCGCCGAAGCCGGCGGCCAGCAGGCGCTGGGGCGGCACGCCCTTCGAGACGAGATACTCGACCACCGCGATGGCCCGCGCGGCCGACAGCGACCAGTTCGACGGAAACGCGCCGCGGGTCGGGCGGATGTCGGTGTGGCCGTCGACCCGCATCACCCAGTTGATGTCGGACGGGATCTCGCCGTTGAGCTGCACCAGCGCCTGGGCGATCTTGTCGAGCTCCGGCTTCGCGGCTTCGCTCAAGAGGCCCTGGCCGACGTCGAACAGCACCTCGGACTGGAACACGAAGCGGTCGCCCACCACCCGCACGTCCGGCCGGTCGGCGAGGATCTGGCGCAGCCGCCCGAAGAAGTCGGAGCGGTAGCGGTTGAGTTCCTGCACGCGCTGGGCGAGCGCCACGTTCAGCCGGGAGCCGAGGTCCGCGAGCTTGGCCTGACTCTCGCGGTCGCGGGTCTCGGAGGCGTTCAGGGCGTCCTCGAGCGCGGCCATCTGCCGACGAAGCGCCGCGATCTGCTGGTTCAGCAGCTCGATCTGACTCTGGGCGCGGGCGGAGAGGTCGCGCTCGCGGTCGAGCTGGCCCTGCAGCGCGGAGGCCTGTCCGCCCGCGGCGTCGGCCCGGCTTGCGCCAGCTTCCGCCGCGGCCTTCAGCCGGTCGCGTTCGCTCTGGACCGCCTGCAGGCTCGCGCTCAGCGAGGAGATGTCCTCCTGTGCGGAGCGGACGCTCGACCGCTCGAGCGCCAGCAGGTCGGTGAGCTCCGCGATCTGCGCGTTGAGGCGCTGCAGCGCCGTGTCCTTGCCCGAGACCTCGCGGCCGAGCAGGAACTGGGCGACCATGAACACGGTCAGCAGGAAGATGATGACGAGCAGCAGCGTCGACAGCGCGTCGACGAAGCCCGGCCAGTAGTCGACCGGCTGGTAGCGCCGCCGCGAGCTCAGCGCCATCTCAGGAGGTCCGCTCGTTCTCGTTCGCGAGCTTCTCTAGCAGGCCGCGGATCGCCTCCTGCTGGCGGGCCTGCGCCTCCACCCAGTCGCGGATCAACTGCTGCTCCGAGCGCATGTGCTTGACGAGGCCCTGGATGCCCTCCGCGAGATGCGCGGTCGCCTGGGCGGCGGCCTTGCCGGAGGTCTGCTCGGACATGGTCTTGCCCAGCCGGTCGAGCGCGGCGGCGACGTCCGGGGACCCGACGTGCGGCGCGACGCCCGCGTTCGTCACGACGGGCGCGTCGGAGGCGCCGGCATCGTTGGCGGCGACCGCGGCCGCGAGCCAATCCTCGAGCTCGTTGTGGAACCGGTTCTGGGCCTGGCCGGCCTGCAGGTCGAGGAAGCCGAGCACCAGCGAGCCGGCGAGGCCGAACAGCGACGCGGAGAAGGAGGTGCCCATGCCGGCGAGCGGCCCGGCGAGGCCGTTCTTCAGCTCCTCGAACAGCACGGAGGTGTCCTGCGTGCCGCCGCCGCCGAGCGAGGAGATCACGCCGGAGATCGAGCCGACCGTCTCGAGCAGGCCCCAGAAGGTGCCGAGCAGGCCCAGAAACACCAGCAGGCCTGTGAGGTAGCGGCCGATCTCGCGGGCTTCGTCGAGCCGGGTGCCGATCGAATCGAGGATCGAGCGCATCAGCGTCGTGCCGATCGGCGCATGGCCGAAACGGTCGCCGAGCAGCGAGGCCATCGGCGCCAGCAGCTTGGGCTGCTCGCGCAGCGCGAGGCCCGGATCCGACATGCGGAAGGCGTTCACCCAGCGCACCTCGGGGAACAGCCGCACCACCTGCCGGAAGGCGAGCAGGATGCCGATCACCAGCACCGCGAAGATCAGCGCGTTGAGGCCCGCGTTGGCGAGGAAGGCGCGGGCGATCTGTTCGTGCAGGATCAGGCCGACGAAGCCGACCAGCGCGAGAAAGATCACCATGCGCAGCAGGAACACCCGCGGCGAGGACAGCTTGTAAGGGTCGAGTTCGGTCAGTGACATCGACAAACCGCAGGTTCGCGTCGTTCGGGCCCGACCGTTACATCACGCTTCCTCGCCCGGAGAAAGGGCGCGGAAAGCTCAATTGCGACGGATTTTCGCTTGCGGCGGAGACGGGATGGAGCGCCCGCGTCGGCGGCGCCGAACTCCGTGGGTCGAGACGATGCGCAAGGTCGCAACGCCTTCTCCCGCAAGGGGAGAAAAGGAGGCTTCGGAGCCTTACGCCAGCTCGGCGTCGATCTCGTCGCGGCTCGGCACCATCACCTGGGCCTCGCCGTCCAGCACGACCTTGTCGCCCACCGAGCAGGTGCAGAAGAAGGTCGCCCGCTGGCGGCCGGGATCGAGCGCGGTGATCTCGACCTGGGCGACCACCTCGTCGCCGATGCGCACGGGCGCGCGGAACTTGATGGTCTGCGAGAGATAGACCGCGCCGGGGCCGGGAAGCCGCGTGCCGAGCACCGCCGAAATCAGGCTCGCGGTGTAGAGCCCATGGGCGATTCGGCCCCCGAAGCGGGTGTTGGCGGCGTAGGCTTCCGAGAGATGGATCGGGTTGGTGTCGCCGGTGAGCGCCGCGAAGGTCTTGACGCCGTCCTCCGACACCTCGTGGCGGATCTCGGCGGTCTGGCCGATGACGAGATCCTCGAACGCGATCTGGTCGACCGGCTCGGCGGGCGAAGCGTCCCTGGGCTGCAGAACGGCGGTCATGGCGTCACGGTCGGTCGTTGCAAAACGCCCGGGACCCCGAGCGGCCGGCACTGTGCGTCCCGGTTCGCTGCGGTGCAACGCGCCTTTCGGATGACGAAACGGCCGCAATCATCGCGACGCAGCTAAACCGAAAATCAACCAGCGTGCGGCAGCATCGTCGTCTCAGGCGCGATTGGCCGCGCCGACCGCGGACGTCGCTTAAGGGGCTCAGGACGACGCCCCTCTGGAAAAAGGATTTTTCGGATGGCCATCGACCATACGATGCCGGTGCTCATCGTCGACGATTACAAGACGATGCTCCGCATCATCCGCAACCTCTTGAAGCAGATCGGCTTCGAAGACGTGGACGAGGCGGCCGACGGGTCGGAAGCGCTCGGCAAGATGCGCGACAAGCGCTACGGCCTGGTCATCTCCGACTGGAACATGGAGCCCATGACCGGCATCGAGCTTCTGCGCGAAGTGCGCGCCGACGACAAGCTCAACCGCACGCCGTTCATCATGGTCACTGCCGAATCCAAGACTGAGAACGTCATCGCGGCCAAGAAGGCCGGCGTCAACAACTACATCGTGAAGCCGTTCAACGCCCAGACGCTCAAGGCGAAGATCGACGCGGTGTTTGGAGAATAAGCATGTCCGCCAAACGCGCTGATCGCGCTTTGACTGAACCGTTCGACCGTGTGAGAGCCTATGTCGACGCCAAGAGCGCCGGCGAGGCCTCCTTCAGCGACGTGGTCTCGCTCGCCGAGATCACGGCGGACTCGATGCAGGCGTTCTTCGCCTCGATCGACCGCTCGATCTACCGCGAGCTGCGCGACATCGCCGACTACATCACCCGCATGCGCGACGAGATCGCGGCTCTGCGGGCCGGCGAGCTCAAGTCCGGCAAGATCGCGACCGCGGGCGAGCATCTCGGCGCGATCGTGACCGCGACCGAGCAGGCCACGAACACGATCATGGAATGCGCCGAGGCGATGATGAACGCCGAAGGCGAGGACGAGGCGACCTTCAAGGCGGTGGTCAACGAGAAGGTCATGGAGATCTTCGAGGCCTGCTCGTTCCAGGACCTCACCGGCCAGCGCATCGCCCGCGTGATCGAGACGCTGGAGAACATCGAGCAGCGCGTCGGCCGCTTCGCCGCTGCGGTGAAGACCGAGGGCGACGACCAGGCCGGGCCGGAGACGGACCGCGAGAAGCGCGCCCGCGAACTGCTGCTGCATGGGCCGCAGGACGCCAACGTCGCGATCGCCCAGGACGACATCGACGCCCTGATGCGCGGCTGACCTTCCCGCGCCATTTGCCCGGCGGCTCCGCCTCGCCTATATCCCCGGCTACACCCTGAGCCGGGGAACCCGATGAACCGCTACGAACGCCCGCCGTCGTCCGGCGAAGCCGAGGTCCGCTACCTCGACGCCGATTTTCGCGTGCTGAAGCCCGGCGGCTATGTGCTGTGCGCCGTCACCGGCGAAAAGATCGCCCTGGACGAACTGCGCTACTGGAGCGTCGCCCGCCAGGAGGCCTACGCCGGCGCCGGCGAGGCGCTCGCGCGGGAATTGGGCAAGGGCTGAGGCCTTGATCCCTCTGGACTGACGACCGCCGTCATGCCTGGGCCTTTGCGCGGATGCGACGGAAAAACTCCCACTCGGGTCCCGGACGTGATCCGGCACCCAGAGCCGCGGCGGCACCCGGACAAAACGCGGCGGCGCGCCTCATGTCTCGGGCATGAGGGCGTCTTGGTCCCGGATCACGTCCGGGACACGCGCGTACGGTTTGCATCCTAAAAGATTGAGCGCGATCGCTTCAAAGGGCTGCGCCGTCCCCGCGCGCTGCTGCGATTGCGGCGCGGAGGCTCGCCAGCAGACGCTCCTCCTCCTCGACGATCAGCCGCACCGGCAGGGCGACGGCGATCTCCGCCAGCTCCGGCCGTTGCTCCCGCCACTTCACGAAGTCCTTCTCCGTCGTGACGACCACCGCGTCGGCGGCGCGGGCGGCGTCCGCGACGGCGCGCGCCTGCGTTTCGCTGGGAAGGGCGTGGTCGCCGAGCGCTACGAAGCGTTCCACTCGCGCGCCGATCGCCTCCAGAGTGTCGCGCAGTTTCTCCGGGCGGCCGAGCCCCGCGACCGCGATCACGCGGCGCCCGTGGAGACGTTCGGCGTCCTGCGGAGCGGGGACCAGGGCGCCGTGATGGACGGCGAGGCCGCGGCGACCCGCCTCTATAGCCAGCGCCGCGCCCGGCGCGCCGGGGCCTATGACGAGGATCATGTCCGTCCGGGCGAACTGCGCAGCCAGCGGCGCGCGCAACGGCCCCGCCGGCAGGCAGCGGCCGTTGCCGACGCCGCGTGCGCCGTCCACGACGGCGAGCGTGACAGTCTTGGCGAGCTCGGGATTCTGCAACCCGTCGTCGAGGATGATCACGCCAGCGCCGCGATCGGCCGCGAAGCGGGCCCCGGCGGGCCGGTTCCGCGCGACGACCGTCGGGGCCGCCGTTGCGAGAAGCAGCGGCTCGTCGCCGACCTCGGAGGCGAGGTGCGTCCGGGCGTCGACCAGCGTGGGGCCGTCGAGGCTCCCGCCATAGCCGCGCGAGAGCAGGAAGGGGCGCTTCCCGGCGGCCGCGAGGCGCTCGGCGAGGAAGATCGCGGTCGGGGTCTTGCCGGCGCCGCCGACGACGAAGTTGCCGACGCAGACGACGGGCGCGGAGACGGTCTCGCCCCTTCGCGCCATGCGCCGCGCGGCGACGGCGCCATAGAGCGCCCCCAGCGGCGCGAGGGCCGCCGCGGCGAGGCCCGGCTCCCGCCACCAGAAACCGGGCGCGCGCATCAGCCCACGCCGAGCCGGAGCTGGATGAGATAGGGCTCGATCGCCTGGAGCGTGCGGTTCAGCGCGCCGCCGAGCCGGGCGCAGGTCGCCTCCGCCGCGGCGCCCATGGCCGCGCGGGCGTGCGGATCGGCGAGCATGTCGCCCGCCGCGGCCCCGAGGGCGTCGGGTCCGTCGACTTCCGCCGCGCCGCGGGCCGCGTCGAGCGCGCCGTAGATGTCGGCGAAGTTGCGCACGTGCGGCCCGTGCAGGACCGGCTTGCCGAGCTTTGCGGGCTCGATCGGGTTCTGCCCGCCGTGGGGCGCGAGCGACCCGCCCATGAAGACGACGTCGGCGATCCGGTAGAACAGGCCGAGCTCGCCGATGGTGTCGGCGACGTAGAACTCGCTCTCGCGGTCCGGAGCCGCTCCGGAGGACCGGGTCTGCGCCACGACGCCCTGCAGGCTCGCGGCCTCGACCGCGGCGGCCCCGGCGGCGGGATGGCGCGGGGCGAGGATTGTGAGCAGGTCGGGCGCGCGCACCCGGGCCACGGCGTGGGCGCGGGCGACAGCCGCGTCCTCGCCGGGATGGGTGCTCGCCGCCACGAACACCGGGCGTCCGCGGACGAGGCGGCCGAGCGCGGTCAGCGTCGCCGGATCGGCGGGCGGCGGCGGCGAGTCGAACTTCAGGTTGCCGACGTCGACCACATGGCGCGCGCCGAGCTCGGCGAAGCGCGCGGCGTCGCCCGCGGACTGGGCGAGGCAGGAATCGAAATGCCCGAGCAGGGCGCCGATGGTCCGGGGCGCCCGCCGCCAGCGCGCGAACGAGCGCTGCGACATCCGCGCGTTGACGAGGCCGATCGGCGCGCCGAGCCGGCGGGCGCGGCGGAGCAGGTTCGGCCAGAGCTCGCTCTCCGCGATCAGAACGAGATCGGGCTTCCAGTGCTCGAGGAAGCGGTCGGCGTAGGCCGGCACGTCGAGCGGCAGGAACTGGTGGATGGCGCCCTCGGGCAGCCGCTCGGCCGCGACCGCCGCCGAGGTCACGGTGCCGGTGGTGACCAGCGCCCAGAAGCCGCGCCGCGTCAGGCTCTCGATCAGCGGCAGCAGCGAGACCAGCTCGCCGACGCTCGCCCCATGCAGCCACACGAGCGGACCGTCCGGCCGCGCGACGCCGGCGCGCCCGCGCCGCTCGCCGAGCCGTTCGGCGCTTTCCTTGCCCGCTCCGGCGCGGCGGCGCAGCAGCGCGCCGGCGAACGGCCGCGCGACCTTGAGGCCCTCGCGGTAGAGCGCGAGCGGCGCGGTGACGCGGAGGCGGATGCGGTCGGCCATGGAACGCTGCCGGGACGAGAGGACGTCGGTCATGTCGGCGGCCAGACATGGGCGCCGTTTGTGTCCGCCTCAGGGCCGGCCTGCGGCCGTCCCCAGCGGCGTCCGACGAGAGCGTAGGCGCGCGCGTGGGCCCGGTCGAGGCCGTCGCCGACCGCTTGCCGCGCGGCCTCCAGGGCGTCGGCGTCGGCGTCGGGCGCGACATGGATCGGCTCGCCCAGCACCACGGCGCCGCGGCCGAACGGAAGATTGATCTCGGCCCGGTCCCAGGTCGCGAGCGTCTTCGACCGGCTGGTCGCGACCGCGAAGGGGAAGATCGGCCGCCCCGAGAGCTTGGCGAGCAGCGCCACCCCGTCGCCCGCGACGCCTGAGACCTTCGGCACGTCGGCGGTGAACACCATGCTGTCGCCGGCCTTCAGCGCCTCGAGCATCTCCCGCAGCGCCCGCGCGCCGCCCCGCTTCAGCGCCTTGCGGCCCTCGCCGCCGGACCCGCGCACCGCGCCGATGCCGAAGGAGGCGCAGGCGATGGCGTTGATCCCGCCGTCGACGTGCCGCGAGGCCAGCGTCCGGGCCGGCATGTCGTCGCGCTTCATGGCCGGCACCATGAGGTGCTGCCCATGCCACAGCGCGACGATCACGGGGAGGTGCGGGACCAGCCGATCCTGGAAGTCGGCGGGCTCGAAAATCCAGCGGTTGGACGCGCGCACCAGCCGGATATAGCTCGCGAGCAGGCGGCCCGCCGCTCCCTGCGCGGCGGCGGAGCGCCCCAGCGACTTCAGCATGGCGGCGACGTCGGCATCTGGGGAGGCGCCGGCGCGTCTTCGCCTACTTCGGCGCGTCCGGCTCCAGTAGCCGGTGGAGATGCACGACGAAGTAGCGCATGTGCGCGTCGTCGACGGTCGCCTGCGCCTTCGCCTTCCAGGCGGCCCGGGCGCTCTCGTAGTCCGGGAACACGCCGACGATGTCGAGCTTGGCGAGGTCGTGGAACTTGACGCCGGACACGTCCTCGAGCTCCCCGCCGAACACGAGGTGGAGGAGCTGCTTGGGCTGCACGGCGTCGGTCATCGTTTCCATTCCTTGGCGGCGGTAAGGGTCGGGTCGTTCGCGATCGCGGCGAGCAGCACGCCGTGTCGCTCCGGCGCGGCGGCGACGAGCGCCCCGTGCCGGGTGGTTTCGCGGTTGTAGGAGGGCTGCGCGCCGTCGAAGTCGGTCAGCTTCGCGCCGGCCTCCTCGAGGATCAGGTGCGCGGCCGCGATGTCCCAGTCGTGGGCGGCGGGACGGGCGAGGGCGGCGTCCAGCGCGCCGTCGGCGACCTTCACCAGCCGGTTCGCGAGCGCGTAGATCCACGCCCCCTCCTGCACGCCGCGCGGGCGCAAGGGGGCGATCAGCGACTTCGTTCCGCCGACGCGCGCGCCGTCGAGCGAGGCCGCGTCGGCGACGGCGAGCACGCGCCCGTTGAGGGTCGCGCCGCCGCCGCGGATCGCTGCGTGGGTCACGTTCTTGACCGGGTTGTGGACGATGCCGACGATCGGCTTGCCGTCCTCCACCAGCGCGACCGAGACCACCCATTCCGGCACGCCGTCCACGAAGGCGCGGGTGCCGTCGATCGGGTCGACCACCCAGACATGGCGGCGGGTGAGGCGGTCGGGGGTGTCGGCGGTCTCCTCGGACAGCCAGCCGGAGCCCGGCGCGAGCGGCGGCAGCCGTTCGGCGAGGTAGCGGTCGACGGCGAGATCGGCCTCGGTGACCGGGCTGTCGTCGGCCTTGGTCCACTTCTGCGCGCCGCCATTGGCGAACAGCGCCGCCGCGATTGCGCCTGCGGCCGTGACCACCTCCGCGAGACGGCCGGCGAGGCGTTCGAGATCGAGCGGCGCGGCGGAGGACTGCACGGTCGGGGGACGCCTTATGAACGGGGGCGGATCGGGGAGGGGCCTTAAGCGCCCCCGCAAAGTGTCGGGATGATGGCCCGCGCGCAAGTCCACGGGCGGTCGCAGGCCATGGTCGCATTCGCGCCTTTCCGTTTAACCCGCGCTTACCCTGTCCCGAAAGCTCCTCTTCAGCATGGCGACAGGGTCAGAAAGGATTCACCAGCTCCGTTAAGCCGCTGTGGGTCGCTCCCAAGTCATCGTCAGTAACAGACGAAGAGCTCGAACAAATGAGCCTTCAGGGAGACTGAACAGTGGGACGTCAAACCGAGGCCGGCGTGCAGGCGCGCGTCGGAACGGGGTCGGCCGACCGGCTCGATCCCTTCGCGCTTCCTGTCCGTTTCGCGGCGCCCGACGCCGCGGCGGACGGGGGCGAACGGCGCGTGACGCTCGAAGCCGGGCGCGTCGTGGTGGACAGGATGGTTCGGAGCGTATCGATGCGGATCGCGGTTCCCCTCAATTGCTTTTCCGGCGTCGCCGTGCGCGTTGCGCCGGGCGAGAAGCCGGAATGCGACCGGGTCGAGGTGGTCCTCGCCCACCGCGACCGCGCGCTCGACGTGCCGCTCCACGAGAGCGCGCCGGGCGGCGACGGGCTGGCCGAATGGAAGAGCTGGGGGCGGGCGCTCAAGCTGCCGCTGCTGGTCGAGGAGCTCGACGGCCGCCGCTCGACGCCGGCGAAGCTGCTCGGGCTGGTCGAAGTCGGCCGCCCGCGTCCGCGCCGGCGCCACAGCCTGCTCGCCGGCCGCCGCCCGCGCTTCCTCGTGAAACGCCGGACGGGCAAGCTCACGGCCGAGACGAAGGTCAACCGCGGCGAACGCGAGATCATCGCCCGGAACTGACGAGCTAAGTCATTGGATAAGAAGGTGCTTTTCCCCTCCCCCCTGTGGGGAGGGGTTAGGGGTGGGGGTGGCTCCGAGTGGATCTCGGAGGGAGACCTCCGCTCAGGCGTCATCTTGCCCGGGCGGCGAGATTCGTTCTGCGCCACCCCCCCACCCCTAACCCCTCCCCGCAAGGGGGGAGGGGGACCCGACGCGGTCGCGTTTCAACGCATGGACAAAGCGGCGGGGCGCCATGCGCTCCGCCGCTTTTCGTTCGAGAGGTCGTCGACCGTCTCAGGCGCCGTTGGCCTTCCGGACGCAGGCGTTCTCGTGGCGGATCATCGAGGCGATGGTGCCGACGCAGACGGCGAGCGCGAGCGCGCTGATGACCATCAGCACGCCCGGCTGGTCGGCGAAGGTGAAGTAGGCCTTGGCGCCTTCCCAGGTGGTGATCGGAGCGGAGTTCATCGCGTATCTCCTTGAACGGTGGATGGGACCGGCGCGCGGGCGGGCCGTCCGCGCGCGGGATCGGGACGTCACTCGGCGGGGCTCAGCGCCTCGCCGGTGAAGGCCGGGATGGTGGAGGCTTCCGGATAGGCCTTGACCGGCACTTCCGAGATGTCGAGGCCCGCGAGCTCGACCTTGGGATCGGTGCGGAGCAGGCCGAACATCTTCAGCAGGTAGGACGCCGCGAAGCCGGGCACGAAGCCGAGCACCGCGAACACCACGACGCTCATCAGCTGGCCGCTGAACGAGACGGCGGGACCGCTGACGTTGGGGTAGCCGGAGGCGAAGAGGCCCGCGGCGAGCAAGCCCCAGACGCCGCCGAAGCCGTGGACGGCCACCGCGCCCACCGCGTCGTCGATCTTGAAGCGCACCAGCAGCATGTCCGCGAGCTTCGGGATGACGCAGCCGCCGACGAAGCTGATCAGGAAGGCGAGCGCCGGGTAGTAGACGTCGAGGCCGGGCGCCGAGGAGATCACGCCGATCAGCGCGCCGGACATCATCCAGAACGGATCGCGGGTGACGAGGTAGGAGCCGATCATGCCGCCGGCGACGCCCATCAGGGTGTTGAAGGCGAAGGCGGAGAGGGTGGTCGGCGTGTTGTAGATCGTCATCCACGTGCCGCCGTTGTAGATGATGCAGCCGCCGAGGAAGCCGAAGAAGCCCATCACGATGATCATCAGGCCGATCAGCGACATCGGCATGTTGTGGCCGGCGATGTGGTTGACCGTGCCGTCGGCGTTGAAGCGCCCAAGCCGCGGCCCGAGGTTGATCAGCACGCCGAGCGTGAAGAACCCCGCGATCATGTGGACGCAGCCGGCGGCGCCGATGTCGTGCAGGCCCCAGCTGGTGGTGAGCCAGCCCTCCGGGTGCCAGCCCCATGAGGCCCCCAGGATCCAGACGAAGCCGCCGAGCAGGATGGCGAGGATGGTGAAGGCCGACATGCGGATGCGCTCGATCACGGCGCCCGACATGATGGAGGCGGTGGTGGCGGCGAACAGCGTGAAGGCGGCCCAGAAAATGCCGGAGGCGTTGTCCCCGAGGTTCGGCCCCATGGACTCCCCCCAGACGACGCCGCCGGACGCGGCCTCGGAGACGGTGAAGCCGGTGGGGAACGCGAGATAGATCCACCAGCCGAAGAAGTAGAAGGTCGGCACCAGGAAGGCGAAGGCCAGAAGGTTCTTGAGGCCGGAGGCCAGCGCGTTCTTCGCGCGCGAGGCGCCCATCTCGTAGGCGAGGAAGCCTGCGTGGATGGCGATCATCAGCGCGGTGCACCACCAGTAGAACACCTCGGCGTTGACCGTTTTGGTCAAGGCCACGGAGGCCTCCAGCGCCTCAATTTTCGCAAGCAGTGCGGCGTTTTCCATGTCTGGCCCCCAGTGGACAGGTCGCGCGCCGCCGGATGGCGGCCGAGGCTCCAGAGGCAGCGGACGTGCCAGACGGACGCTCGGCACGATCAAGAAATGGTGAGGTCGGCCAGGCGCTTCGGCGGTCGCGCGTCGCGGGGCCCGTCCCGCCCGAAGCGTCAGGCTTTCGGCCGGTACTCCAGCCGACCGGACCGGCGGGGCCGGGTCGACAGGTCGCGCTTCGCCGCGCGGAGCTCGGCGTTCGCCTGGCGCAGGACGATCACAGCGCCCTGCAGCGCAAGAGCCGCCATGATCCCGGCGACGATGACGTCGGGCCAGCCCGTTCCCGTGCCGAACACGCCGAGGGCCGCGAGCATCACCGCGACGTTGCCCACCACGTCGTTGCGGGTGCAGATCCAGGCCGAGCGCATGTTGGCGTCGCCGTCACGATAGGCCCAGAGCAGGGCGAAGGAGGCGGCGTTCGCGGCGAGGGCGAGCACGCCGACGACGCCCATCGTTCCGGCGGCGGGCAGCGTGCCGTGAAGCCCGTGCCACGCCGCGGCGCCGATGACCCACAACCCGAAGGCGGCCATCGTGACGCCCTTGAGCTGCGCGGCGCGGGCGCGGAGGCCGATCGCAAGGCCCACGACTGCAAGGCTCACGCCGTAGTTCGCCGCGTCGCCGAGAAAGTCCAGCGCGTCGGCTTGCAGCGAGGCGGATCCCGCCGCGAGCCCCGCCGCGACCTCGACCACGAACATGGCGGCGTTGATCGCCAGCGCCGCCCAAAGGACGCGGCGCTGCGCGGGTCCGCCGGGTCCGGCGTCGGGCGAAGGGCAGTGGCTGCAGCAGCTCATGCCGCGACCGTACTGAAGACGGCCGATGTTACGCTAGAACGCCGCGGCCGCTCAGAGGCGGGTGAACAGCCAGACGCCGAGCCCGACGACGACCGCCGCCGCGATCCACAGGCGCAGGCCGGCCTGCCGCAGGACAAATCGCTTGTGCTCCGGGGGGAGGGGGTCCTTCACGACGGGGTCGGTCATGTGCGGTCCTTACGTCCTGAGAAGGGCGTCGACCAGGAGCCCCAGGAAGATAAGGGCGCCGGCTTCGCGGTTCGACTTGAAGATCTTGAGGCACAGCGTCGGGTCGGCGATGTCGAGCGCCTTCACCTGCCAGCCGCAATGCGCGGCGAAGGCCGCGACGCCGAGATAGGCGACCGCGCCGCCGCCCGCGGCGTGGACCGCGAGGGCCAAAAGCGCGACGGCGCCGACGTAGAGGCCCGCGAGGATGGGCCGGGTGCGTTCGCCGAACAGCAGGGCGGTGGAGCCGACGCCGACGAGGGCGTCGTCCTCCTTGTCCTGGTGGGCGTAGATCGTGTCGTAGCCGATGATCCAGAGGAACGCCGCGCCATGCAGCAGCAGGGGCGCCGCGCCGAGGCTTTCAAAGGCCGCCGCCCAGCCCATCAGCGCGCCCCAGCCGAAGCAGACGCCGAGCATCGCCTGCGGCCACCAGGTGATCCGCTTCATAAAGGGGTAGAGCGCGACCGGAAGCACCGAGCAGACGCCGACGAGGATCGCGAAGGGCGGCAGCGCGACCAGCACCAGCAGGCCCACGAGGAGCTGGGCCGCGAGGAACAGCGCGGCGCCTTTCGCCGTCACCTGGCCGGAGGGCAGGGGGCGGGAGCGGGTGCGGGCGACCTTGGCGTCGATGTCGCGGTCCACGAGGTCGTTGTAGGTGCAGCCGGCGCCGCGCATCGCCACCGAGCCGACGGCGAACAGCGCGAGGTGCAGGAGGTTCGACGCGCTCCAGCCGGCGGCCGCGGCGGCGAGCCCGACCGACCAGGCGCAGGGCCAGAACAGCAGCCAGGCCCCGATCGGCCGATCCGCCCGCGCAAGCCGCAGGAACGGCCGCCAGCTCGCGGGCGCGGTCGTGTCCACCCAGTTCGCAGGCGCGGCGTCAGCGACGGCGCCGGATGAGGTCCGATCGATCATGCCGGGAAGCGTCACGACATCGGCGCGGTTCGGTCAAGCGGCTTGAAGGCGAAGCGGCTTGAAGGCGAAGACTTGGCGCGCCAGAACGGCGCTTCCCCCCGCGCGCCGGCCGAGCGCGCCAGTCCGCGGAACGCAGCGAAGCCCATGGCCGACTATGATTTCTCCACCACGCGGCTCCACGTCGAGGCGGATCTGGCCGAGGGCGCCGAGGTCGCGCTCGAGGGCGCGCAGGTGAACTACCTCCGCAACGTCCTGCGGATGGCGGCGGGCGACGGGCTGCTGCTGTTCAACGGCCGCGACGGCGAATGGGGCGGGCGGATCGCGGCGACCGAGAAGAAGCGCGTCACGGTCGCCTGCGAGCGGCTCCTCCGGCCCCAGACGCCCGCGAACGATCTCGTCTACCTGTTCGCCCCGCTGAAGCACGCCCGGCTCGACTACATGGTGCAGAAGGCGGTGGAGATGGGGGCGGGGCGGCTCACCCCGGTGATCACCCGCCGCACGGAGGCGCGCCGGGTCAATCTGGAGCGCATGCGCGCCAACGTGGTCGAGGCCGCGGAACAGTGCGGCGTGCTCTCCGTGCCCGAGATCGACGACCCCGTCGGCTTCGATCCGCTGCTCGACGGCTGGGACGCCGGCCGAACGCTGGTGTTCTGCGACGAGGCGGCGGAGATCGCCAATCCGGTGGCGGCGCTGGCGCCGCTCGCGGGACGGCCGCTCGCCGTCCTGATCGGCCCGGAGGGCGGCTTCGATCCGGTGGAGCGGGAGCGGCTGGTCCGACTCGACGCGACCGTCCGGATCTCGCTCGGGCCGCGGATCTTGCGCGCGGACACCGCGGCGGTCGCCGCGCTTGCGCTGGTCCAAGCGGTGGCGGGGGACGGGCGGGGATAGACGCGTCCGATCGCGGCTCCGACGAGGGCGCGTGATCGGTTACCCCAAGCGCAACCGGATGTTGACCTCGCGTTAACCATAGTCGTCGAGAGTTCACCTCGCGTCCGGAGGGCGGCGATGGACGGCGCGGATCGCGTTGCCGAAAAGCCGCAGTGCGGCGCCATCGCGGCTGGGTCGCGAACTCGGCATGCCGTCCGTGCGTAGACGGGCGTATAGGCGTCATGGAGCCGTCGGCTTGCGACGGCATGGTCAGCTTTGAGTCGCGCGAAGAACCCCGCCCATGTCCACTGCTTCTAAATCGACCCCGGCTTCGGCCGCGCGCTGGACACGGCGCGGGGCGCTCGCCCTGTTGCCGCTGGCGCTGGCGGCTTGCGCACAGTCGCGTCCGCTTCCGGCCGTCGACCCGATGCCGTTCGCGGCGACCCCGGCGCCGGTCGCTCCGGTGACGATGTCGCCGCTGCCAAACTTCGGCTCCGGCCCGTCGAACGAGGCGCGCTACGGCGCGAACGGCGTCACCGACGAGCCGTTCCCGGTGAAGCCGGTGAGCCTCAACCGACTGGACCAGCAGTTTCTCAAGCAGACCGTTCCGAACGACACGGGGGAGGGCCCGGGCACGATCGTGATCGATCCGCACGCCCGGTTCCTCTACCTCGTGCAGGACGACGGCACGGCGATCCGCTACGGCGTCGGCGTGGGCCGCGAGGGCTTCGCGTGGAACGGCCAGGCCTACATCCGCCGCAAGCTGGAGTGGCCCGACTGGCATCCGCCGGCAGAGATGGTGGCGCGCGATCCGCACGCCCGTCCCTACAAGGACGGCATGCCGGGCGGCCCCGGCAACCCGCTCGGCGCCCGCTCCATGGCGCTGTGGCAGGGCGACAAGGACACGTTGTTCCGCATCCACGGCACGGTGGAGCCCTATTCGATCGGCAAGGCCGTCTCGTCGGGCTGCATCCGCATGCTCAACCAGGACGTGATCGACCTCTACTCGCGCGTGCCGCTCGGCACCAAGGTCGTGGTCCGCTCTTGAGTCCTCGGCGCGCAGGCCCGGCTTCGCGCGCCGCCCCGTCTGACCTCTCTCCCGCTCTGGGCGACGCCTTCGGCTGAAGGCGCCGTCCATGCTTTACGAACGGACCGCATGCCATGTCGCGTAACGACGTTCTCGCCGCGCCCGGAAAACTGACTCGCCGCGGCTTCGTCGCTCTGCTGCCGCTGGGCCTCGCCGCCTGCGCCAGCAACCCCCTCAGCGACGTGCGCGCGTTCATCGATCCCGAGGGCGCGAACTACGACGAGGTCTACGGCGCGAAGCCGGACGAGAAGTTCCCGCTGCCGGCGATCAACTGGCGCATGCTGCATCCGGCCGTGCTCCGCCGGAACATCTCCGATCCGACCGGGGAAGCGCCGGGCACGATCGTCGTCGATCCGGAAGCGCGCCTGCTCTACCTCGTGCTCGAGAACGGCCGCGCGATGCGCTACGGCGTCGGCGTCGGCAAGCAGGGCATGGAGTGGAACGGCCGCGCCACGATCCAGCGCAAGGGCGTGTGGCCGACCTGGACGCCGACCTCCGACATGATCTCGCGCGATCCGGATCTCAATTCGCGCTGGGCCGGCGGCATGCCCGGCGGCCTCGACAACCCGCTCGGAGCGCGCGCGCTCTACCTCTATCAGGGCGGCCGCGACACCATGTACCGCATCCACGGCACCAACGCGCCGCGCTCGATCGGCCGAGCCATGTCGTCGGGCTGCGTTCGCATGCTGAACCAGGACATCATCGACCTTTATGAGCGCGTGCCCACGGGCACGCAGGTCGTCGTGCTCCCGGCGAGCCGCACGCTCGGCGTCTCCTGACGCCGCGGCGTCCGGCCTTTACGCCCGAACCTTGACCCCTTACCTGTCTGCGGCCTTCCTCCGCTGAAAGCCGCCCATGGCACGCGACCAGATCGATCCGACCTTCATCACGTCGCGGGACGAGCTCGTCGCGTGGTTCGAAGCGGGCTCCAAGCCCGCCGAGAGCTTCCGGATCGGCACCGAACACGAGAAGTTTCCGTTCCGCCGCGCGGATCTCTCGCCTGTTCCCTATGAGGGGACGGACGGCATCCGCGCGCTGCTCGAAGGCATGCAGCTGCTGCTCGGCTGGGAGCCGATCATGGAGGACGGCCGCATCATCGGCCTGTTCGACGTCACCGGCGGCGGCGCCATCAGCCTGGAGCCGGGCGGGCAGTTCGAGCTCTCCGGCGCGCCGCTCGAGACGATCCACCAGACCTGCTCGGAGCTGCACGCGCATCTCGCGCAGGTGAGGCAGGTGGCGGAGCCGCTGGGCGTCGGCTTCCTCGGCCTTGGGATGAGCCCGAAGTGGACGCTGGCCGAGACGCCCGTCATGCCCAAGGGCCGCTACGACATCATGACCCGCTACATGCCGAAGGTCGGCGCGCGCGGCCTCGACATGATGTACCGGACCTCGACGGTGCAGGTGAACCTCGACTTCTCCAGCGAAGCCGACATGGTCCACAAGCTGCGGGTGAGCCTCGCGCTGCAGCCGATCGCGACCGCGCTGTTCGCGAACTCGCCCTTCACCGAGGGCAAGCCCAACGGCTTCGTCTCGGCCCGATCCGAGATCTGGCGCGACACCGACAACAACCGCGCCGGCATGCTGCCCTGGGCCTTCGACGCCGGCATGGGTTTCGAGCGCTATGTCGACTACGCGCTCGACGTGCCGATGTGCTTCGTGAAGCGCGGCGACCACTACCACGACGTGGCCGGCGCCTCTTTCCGCGACCTGCTGGCGGGAACGCTGCCCCAGCTCCCGGGCGAGCGGGCGACCGTCGCGGATTGGGCGAACCACCTCAGCACGATCTTCCCCGAGGTGCGGCTCAAGAGGTACCTCGAGATGCGTGGCGCGGACTCCGGACCCACCGGCCGCATCTGCGCGCTGCCGTCGTTCTGGGTCGGCCTGCTCTACGACCAGCAGAGCCTCGACGCCGCCTGGGAGCTCGTGAAGGACTGGACCGCCGATGAGCGGCAGCGCCTGCGCGACGAAGTGCCCCGCGAGGGGCTGAAGGCGCGCATTCGCAACCGTTCGACGCTCGACGTCGCGCGCGACGCGCTGGCGCTCGCGGACGCCGGGCTCGCGCGGCGGGCGAAGGTGAACCTGTTCGGCGACGACGAGCGCATCCATCTCGCCCCGCTGCTGCGGGTCGTCGAGGACGAGGCCACCCTCGCGGACGCGCTGCTGGCGAAATTCAACGGGCCATGGGGCGGCCGCGTCGATCCGGTGTTCGCCGAGTTCGCCTACTGACGCCTCACGCCGCGACCCTCGGATGGCCGCGGCATAGGTTCACCTCGACGGTGACGTGGCTCAGAGCCGCGAGGTCAGCGAGGCGGGCCTTGTAAGAGGCGGGCTCCTCGGGGCGGTGCGTCACCACCGCGACGATCGCCGCCATGTGGCCGGGCCCCACACGCCAGAGGTGAAGGTCCGACACGCGGACGTCGCCGGTTTCAAGACGTCCGCGGATGGTCTCCGCCAGATCGTCGTTCGAGGTCGCGTCCAGCAGCACCCGCCCGCTGTCGCGCGCGAGGCCGATCGACCAGACGGCGATCACCACGGCGCCGACGACGCCGATCGCCGGATCGACCCAGCTCCAACCGAAGCTCCAGCCGGCGAGCAGGCCCGCGATCGCGAGCACCGAGGTCAGCGCGTCCGCCAGCACATGGAGATAGGCGCCGCGCATGTTGTGGTCGGCGTGTCCGTCGTGCGTGTGACCGTGCCCATGGTCGTGGCGGCGATCGCCGTGGTCATGGCCGTGGCCGTGATCGTGGCCGTGGCCGAGCAGCAGCGCGCACGCGACGTTCACGGCGAGCCCCACCACCGCCACCACGCTCGCCTCGAGATAGGCGACGGGCTGGGGCGAGGCCAGGCGAAGCAACGATTCGTACCCGATCCCAAGGGCGACGACGCCCAGGATGATGGCGCTCGCGAACCCGGCAAGATCGCCGACCTTGCCCGCGCCGAACGCGAACCGCGGATCGGCCGCGTGGTTCGACGCGAAGCGATAGGCGAGCGCCGCCACGCCGATCGCGCCCGCGTGGGTCGCCATGTGCCAGCCGTCGGCGGTCAGAGCCATCGATCCGTAGGCCCAGCCAGCGACGATCTCGACCACCATCATCGTCGCGGTGACCGCGACCACCGCGACGGTTCGGCGCTCATTGCGGGCGTGATCCTGGCCCAGGAAGAGATGCTCGTGAACATGGACCGAAGCGATGCGGCCGTTCTCGGCGACGTGCATGGCGGTTCTCCTCCGACGCGCGGCGATTGATTGAGGTTGGCCCGACGCTCGTCTGCGTCAAGCCGGCCATCACGCATTGCGATGGCGAACATCACGGATCCGCGCTGTCGTCGCTGGGCGTTCCGGTCTAACCGGAACGCCCAGCGACCGCCGCCGAACGGATGCGCATGTCGAAAGTCATTGCCCAGACGGCCCCGCCGCCCGCGCCAAGCGCCCTCGGGCGCACCGACCTTGGCCTCTATGTGGTGCTCGTCACCGTGTGGGGGACGAGCTGGATCGCGCTGCATCACCAGCTCGGCGTCGTGGCGCCGGTCGTGTCGCTGGTCTGGCGCTTTGGGCTGTCCGCGCTGATCTGCGTCGCGATCGCCGCGGCGCGACGGGAACCGTTGCGGTTCCCCTTGCGGACGCACGCCAAGTTCGCGCTCGCGGGCCTGCTCATGTACTCGACGAACTTCCTGCTGTTTTACCACGCCGGCGCCCACGTCCCTTCGGGCCTGCTCGCAGTCGTCTTCGCGCTCGCCTCGCCGATCAACCTGGCGCTCGGCGCGCTGTTCTTCGGACGGGCCATCGAGATCCGGGTGCTTGCGGGCGCGGCGCTGGGCGTGGCGGGCGTGGGCCTGCTCTATCTGCCGCAGATCGCGTCAGCCGGCTTCGGGGCGGCCGCCCTCGGCGGGCTCGCGCTCTGCGTCGCCGGCACGCTCTGCTTCTGCCTCGGCAACATGATCTCGAGCGTGATTCAGCGCGAGGTCCCGGATCTCGCGGCGACCGCCTGGGGCATGATCTACGGGACGCTCTGGCTGCTGGTGGCGGCGCTGGCGTCCGGCGCGGCGTTTGATTTCGAGCCCACCTGGTCCTACGGCCTGTCGCTGCTGTGGCTCGCCGCCGGCTCGTCGGTCGCGGCCTTCCTGGCCTATCTCGCGTTGATCAAGCGAATCGGCCCTGCGCGCGCCGGGTTCGCGACGGTGCTGTTCCCGGTGGTCGCCCTCGCGATATCCAGCGTGTTCGAAACCTACGCCTGGACCGTGTCCGCCCTCGTCGGCGTCGCGCTCGTGGCGCTCGGAAACGTGGTCGTGCTCGGGCTCGCGCGGCGCCGAACTTAATCGGGCGATTACTCTAACGGGCGGGCAACCCGCAACCATCCGTTATGCTTTTTGCACGACACTCTTCGCTGTACCGAGAAGCGCCTGTTCGTTGCGTCTCCGGGGGAGGGGTGAATGGACGAGCTGCTGCGCGACTTTCTGACCGAAACTGCAGAAAACCTCGATTTCGTCGACGTCGAGCTTGTTCGTTTCGAACAGGAGCCGACCAACGCCAGCATCCTCGGAAACATCTTCCGGCTGGTGCACACGGTTAAGGGCACCTGCGGGTTCCTTGGACTGTCCCGGCTCGAAGCGCTGGCCCATGCCGCCGAGACGCTGATGGGCGAATTCCGGAACGGCGCCATGCCGACCCCGGACGCCGTCACGCTGATCCTCGCGGCGATCGACCGGATCAAGGAGATCCTCGCCGATCTCGAGCGCACCGGCGCCGAGCCCGACGGCGACGACCACGACATCATCCATGAGCTGGAGCGGAAGGCGGTCGAGGCCGCGAACCCGCCCGCGCCCAAGATCGACCCCACGCTTGGCCGCGAACTGCGCGTCGGCGAGGTTTCGCTCGACGAGCTGGAGCGCGCCTTCCGCGAAACCCCGGGTCCCGAGCTCGCCGCCAAGCCCGCTCCGGCGCCCGCGCCGATCGCCGAAGCGCCGGCGAAGACGGCGCCGGTCCTGAAGGCGATCGACGGCGGCGGCGACGACGCCCGCGCCGAGAGCGCGCTCGCCGGCCAGACGATCCGCGTCGGCGTCGACACCCTCGATCGCCTGATGACCATGGTCTCCGAGCTGGTGCTCACCCGCAACCAGCTCACCGACATCGTCCGCCGCCACGGCGAGAAGGATTTCGGCGCGTCGCTGCAGCGCCTGAGCCACGTCACCGCCCAGCTGCAGGAAGGGGTCATGAAGACCCGGATGCAGCCGATCGGCGCGGCGTGGCGCGCCATGCCGCGCATCGTGCGCGACCTCTCGTCCGATCTCGGGAAAAAGATCGAACTCGTCACCGAGGGCGCCGAGACCGAACTCGACCGCCAGGTGCTGGACCTCATCAAGGACCCGCTGACCCACATGGTGCGCAACTGCGCGGACCATGGGCTCGAGACGCCCGCCGAGCGCGTGGCCGCAGGCAAGCCAGAGACGGGGACGATCAAGCTCGCGGCCTATCATCAGGGCGGCCACATCATCGTGGAGATCGGCGACGACGGCCGCGGCCTCGACACCGACCGCATCCGGAAGAAGGCCATCGCGAACGGCCTCGCGACCGAGGCCGACGTCGAGAAGATGTCGGACGCCCAGGTCCACCGCTTCATCTTCGCCCCGGGCTTCTCGACCGCGGCGGCGATCACCAGCGTCTCCGGCCGCGGCGTCGGCATGGACGTGGTGCGCTCCAACATCGAGCTGATCGGCGGCGCCGTCGACCTGCGGTCGACGCAGGGCAAGGGCTCCGCGGTCATCATCCGTATCCCGCTGACCCTCGCCATCGTCTCCGCGCTGATGGTGACCTCCGCCGGCGAGACCTTTGCGATCCCGCAGGTGGCCGTCACCGAACTGGTGCGCGCCCGCCCTGGCAGCGAGCATCGCATCGAGCGGATCGGCGACGCATCGCTGCTGCGCCTGCGCGACCGCCTGCTGCCGCTGGTGCGGCTGCGCGGCCTGCTCGGCCTGGCGGCGGCCTCCGACGAAACCGCCGACGACGCCTTCGTCGTGATTTCGCAGGTGGGCGAGAACGTCTTCGGCATCGTGGTCGACGACGTGCTTCACACCGAGGAGATCGTGGTCAAGCCGATGGCCTCGCGGCTGAACCACATCAGCCTGTTCTCGGGCACCACCATCCTCGGGGACGGGTCGGTGATCCTGATCCTCGACCCGAACGGCCTCGCCTCCGCCGTCGGCCCCGCGGACGTGCACGAGAGCATGCACGCGAAAGAGCCCGCGGCCGTGGTCGACCAGGGCCTCGTCATGTCGCTGTTGCTGTTCCGGGCCGGGGGTATGGCGCCGAAGGCGGTGCCGCTCGCCCTCGTGACCCGCCTCGAGATGATCGACGCGTCCACCATCGAAGTCACCGACGGTCGGCCGATCGTGCAGTACCGCGGCGGCCTCATGCCGCTGATCCCGGTCGGCGACGGCATGATGTCGGGCGAGGGCCAGCAGGCGCTGCTGGTCTTCACCGACGAGGATCGCTCGGTCGGCCTCATGGTCGACGAGATTCTCGACATCGTCGAGCAGGCGGTCGAGATCAGCGCGGCGTCGATCGTGCCCGGCATCCTCGGCACTTCGGTGCTGGCGGGCAAGGCGACCGAGATCATCGACATCGCGCACTACCTCACGCTCGCTTTCGACGACTGGATGACCCGCAAGGAGCGTCCGCACGAGCGCAACACGCAGCCGAGCGTCCTGCTGGTCGACGACAGCGCGTTCTTCCTGAACATGCTGACGCCCGTGCTTTCGGCGGCGGGCTACCGCGTCGCCGCGGCGGGGAACGGCGCCGACGCGCTCGCGCTCGTCCAGCGCGGCCGCAGTTTCGACGCCGTGATCGCCGATCTCGACATGCCGGAGATGGACGGCTTCGCGCTTGCGGCGGCCCTCCGCGCCGAGCCCCACGCCGCCCACACGCCGCTGCTCGCGCTGACCTCGACCGGCTCCGTCGCCGAATACGAGAAGGCCGCGGCCGCCGGCTTCAGCGAGTGCGTGTCGAAGTTCGACCGGCCGACGCTGCTCGCCATTCTCGAAACCCTTGCTCCCCGCTGGAGGATCGCCGCGTGAGCGCCGCCATGGATGACGCCACCACCTACGTCACGGTGTCGATCGCCGACCAGATCTTCGGGATCGAGATCGGCCGCGTCCGCGAGGTGTTCACGCTCGAGAAGCTGACCACCGTGCCGCTGTCGCCTCCCGAGGTCGCCGGCGTGCTCAACCTGCGCGGCCGCATCGTGACCGCGATCGACATGCGCACCCGCCTCGGCCTGCCGCCGTGCGCGGATCTGTCGAAGGCGATGGCGGTCGGCATCGAGCACAAGGGCGAGGCGCTCGCGCTGATCGTCGATCGCGTCGGCGACGTGATGCCGCTCGCCGAAGCCAAGCGCGAGACCACGCCGGTGACCCTCGACCCGCGTTGGGCCAGCGTGGCGGAGGGCGTCCATCGCCTCGACGGGGGCCTGCTCCTGATCCTCGACGTGGACCACGCGCTCGAACCGTCCATCTCGGCTCTGGCCGCCTGAGCTAACTGCAGGACACAATTCCATGAAACACTGTCTCGTCGTCGACGACTCAAGCGTGATCCGAAAGGTCGCCCGGCGCATCCTCGAGGGCTTCGACCTCAAGATCTCCGAGGCCGAGAACGGCCAGAGCGCGCTCGCGCTCTGCAAGCAGGCGATGCCGGACGGCATCCTGCTCGACTGGAACATGCCCGTCATGGACGGCTACGAGTTTCTGGTCGAGCTGCGCTCGCTGCCCGGGGGGGACGCGCCGAAGGTGGTGTTCTGCACCACCGAGAACGACGTCTCCTACATCACCCGGGCGCTCCGCGCGGGCGCGGACGAGTACGTCATGAAGCCGTTCGACAAGGACATCATCGGCTCCAAGTTCGCCGAAGTCGGCCTGCTCTGAACCGACACCGAGCATAGCAGGCCCAGCATGATTACCGCCGCCGCCGTCGCACCCGCCGAGAAGGTGCGCGTCATGATCGTGGACGACAGCGCGGTTGTCCGCGGCCTCGTCACGCGCTGGCTTGGCGAACAGCCGGGCTTCGACGTCGTGGCCTCCTGCCGGACGGGACGCTCGGCGCTCGCCGAGCTGGCGACTGCGGCACCGCATGTCGTGGTGCTCGACATCGAGATGCCCGACATGGACGGGCTCACCGCGCTGCCGCTGTTGCTGAAGGCGAAGCCGGACCTGGCCATCGTGATGGCGTCGACGCTGACCCGCCGTAACGCCGACGTCTCGCTGCGCTGTCTCGCTCTCGGCGCGGCCGATTTTCTGGCGAAGCCCGGCGCCGCGATCGCGCAGGACGACTACCGCCGCGACCTCGTCGCGAAGATCAAGGTGCTCGGCGAGATCGCCCGCCGCCGTTCGGCGCCGCGGGCGGCCGACCCCCGCGCGGCCGCGCTCCACACCATCGCCCAGGCCGCGAGCGGCCGGTTCCTGCGGCCCGGGCCGACGCCGCCCGGTGCGGCCGCTCCCGGCATCACGCTGAAGCCGTTCTCCTCCGCGCCGGTGCGCGCGCTTGCGATCGGCTCCTCCACCGGCGGGCCGACGGCGCTCGCCGCGGTGCTGAAGGCGATCGGCGTCGACGCGCTCTCGCGGGTGCCGATCCTCATCACCCAGCACATGCCGGCGACGTTCACGGCGGCGCTCGCCGAACATCTCGGCGCCGTCTCCGGTCGCCCCGCGCGCGAAGCGACCCACGGCGAGCCGATCGAGCGCGGCGTGATCTACGTGGCGCCCGGCGGGAAGCACTTCTCGCTGGTCCAGTCGGGCGCGGCGCTGCAGGCCTCCATCGACAACGGGCCGCCGGAGAACTTCTGCAAGCCGTCGGTCGAGCCGATGTTCCGCAGCGCCAGCAAGGTCTACGGCTCGTCGCTTCTCGCGGTCGTGCTCACCGGCATGGGCGCCGACGGCGCGGCGGGCGTGCGGATGATCTCAGGCGTCGGCGGGTCCGTGATGGCCCAGGACGAAGCCACCAGCGTCGTCTGGGGCATGCCCGGCGCCGCCGCGGCCACCGGGTGCTGCTCGGCGGTGCTCCCTCTGCCCCAGATCGGTCCAAAGATCGTTCGCCTGCTTTCAGGAGACCGCGCGTGACGCCGGCCGATCTCACCTTCCTCGCCCGCTTCCTGAAAGAACGCTCCGGCCTGATCATCGGGGAGGACAAGCGTTACCTCGTCGACAGCCGATTGGGGCCCGTCGCCCGCAAGGCGGGCATCGCGTCGATCGGCGAGCTCATCGGCAAGCTGATGCGCGGCGGCGACACCGCTCTCGCGCAGTCGGTCGTCGAAGCCATGACCACGAACGAATCGTTCTTCTTCCGCGACGGGACGCCCTTCACCCAGTTCACGGACGTGGTGCTTCCGCAGCTGATCGCCGCACGCGCGACGCAGCGGAAGATCCGGATCTGGTGCGCCGCGTGCTCGACCGGCCAGGAGCCGTACTCGCTTGCCATGCTGCTCGAGCAGAAGGCGGCGCAGCTCGCGGGTTGGACGGTGGAGATCGTCGCGACCGACCTCGCGTCCGACATCCTCGAACGCGCCCGCAACGGCCTCTTCACCCAGTTCGAGGTGCAGCGCGGACTGCCGGTGCGGATGCTCGTCGATTACTTCACGCAGGAAGGCGACCAGTGGCGGATCTCGCCGAAGCTGCGGAACCGGATCCAGTTCCGCACGCTGAACCTGCTGCGCGATTTCTCGCCGCTGGGCGCGTTCGACGTCGTCTTCTGCCGCAACGTGCTGATCTATTTCGACGAAGCGACCAAGAACGACGTGGTCCGCCGCATCGCGAAGCAGATGCCCGCGGACGGCTATCTCGTGCTGGGGGCGGCCGAGACGGTGATGGGCGCGACCGCGCCCGTCCGAAGCCACCCGAACCACCGCGGCCTGTTCATGCGGACCGACGCTCCCGCCGCCGCCGCTCCCGCGGCCCGCCCGGCCTTCGGGAACGCCCCCGCCCAAGGCGCGACGCCGGCGACGCCGCCCGCCCCGTCGCTGCAGTCCAAGATCGCCGCGTTCCGCCGTTGAGGCTTGGCTGAGCGCGCTTGGGACACATGTCAAAGCCCGCTTCGCGCGGGCTTTTTCGCGTCGTGTAGACATCGACGTCGCCGGAGCCTGAAAGCTTTGCCCCGCGACGTGCGACCCCGCTTGAAACGCGGAAAGCCCCGCGCTTGCGGCGCAGGGCTTTCGACGGATCAAAGCGACCAAGTTCAGAAGCGTCAGGCGATCGCGCGGGCTTCGTCTTCGTTGGGCTCGCGCAGCACGTAGCCGCGGCCCCAAACCGTCTCGATGTAGTTCTTGCCGTTGGTGGCGTTCGCGAGCTTCTTCCGGAGTTTGCAGATGAAGACGTCGATGATCTTCAGCTCCGGCTCGTCCATGCCGCCGTAGAGATGGTTCAGGAACATCTCCTTGGTGAGCGTCGAGCCCTTACGCAGGCTCAAGAGCTCCAGCATCTGGTATTCCTTGCCCGTCAGATGGACCCGGGCGCCGCCGACTTCGACCGTTTTGGTGTCGAGGTTGACGATAAGGTCCCCGGTCGTGATGACGGACTGGGCGTGACCCTTCGAGCGACGGACGATCGCGTGAATGCGCGCGACCATTTCGTCCTTGTGGAAGGGCTTCGTCATGTAGTCGTCGGCGCCGACGCCAAGGCCGCGGACCTTGTCCTCGATCCCGGCGAGGCCGGAAAGGATCAGGATCGGCGTCTTGATCTTCGCGACCCGGAGCGCCCGGAGAACCTCATACCCCGACATGTCGGGCAGGTTCAGGTCAAGAAGAATGATATCGTAATCGTAGAGCTTGCCGAGGTCGATACCCTCTTCGCCAAGCTCCGTCGTGTAGACGTTAAAGTTCTCTGACTTGAGCATCAACTCGATGCTCTGCGCCGTGGCGCTATCGTCTTCAATCAGAAGAACGCGCATGCGACTCCTCCACCGATGCCCGCATGGCCTGCCCCGGAGTACCCGGCGCCCGGCACGGTGAACCGATCGTTTCCAGTCCGATTCAAGCTTAACGACTAATAGTTAACAGATGGTGATTCTGCGCCGCAAGCTCGTTCTCAAAACTCTCGTGAATCGCCTTAAATTGCTCAGATTCCTGAGAAAAAATTGGCGTAGAGAGTTCAGTTCAAAACTTAAGAAACGAGGCTAACCGACTCTTCCGACTCGAACATTCGAGGGGGCGTTACGGTTTCTCGGGTCTTAAGCGTTGAGGCCATGATTGGGCGTGGCGGTAAACGAACCGTTACGGTTGAGCGTCGGCGGTCATGATTCGCTAGGAATGTTTGGAGACGAGCGAATGCGGGGGCTCGTGGAGGCGGTCGAGGCGGTGCCGGACCGTGAGGTCTATGGCCGCGTCGTGGGCGTTCGGGGCCTGCTGGTCGAGGTGGCCGGGCCTCTGGGCGCGATGGCGATCGGCGGCCGGGTTTCGATCGAAGCCGCGGGCGGGCGCGAGACGCCTTGCGAGGTCGTGGGTTTTCAGGGCGACCGCGCCCTGCTGATGCCCTTCGCGCCGCTTGAGGGCGTGCGCCGCGGCTGCCGGGCGATCGTCGGCGCGGCGGAACCCGGCGTACGGCCCAGCCGCGCCTGGCTCGGCCGGGTGGTCGACGCCATGGGCGACCCGATCGACGGCAAGGGGCCGCCGAAGGAAGGGCCGCTGCTTTATCCCTTCCGCCGGTCGCCGCCGCCGGCCCACGCCCGCAAGCGGCTCGGAGGGCCGCTCGACCTCGGCGTGCGCGCGCTCAACACCTTCGTGACCTGCTGCGCCGGCCAGCGCATCGGCATCTTCGCCGGCTCCGGCGTCGGCAAGTCGGTGCTGCTCGCCATGCTCGCCCGCAACACCGCCTGCGACGTCGCCGTGATCGGCCTCGTCGGCGAACGCGGCCGCGAGGTGCAGGAGTTCCTGCAGGACGACCTCGGCGAGGCGGGCCTCGCCCGCTCCGTGGTCGTGGTCGCGACCTCCGACGAGCCCGCCCTCAAGCGCCGGCAGGCGGCCTATCTGACGCTCGCGCTGGCCGAGGCTTTCAGGGACGAGGGCGCCTCGGTGCTCTGCATGATGGATTCGGTCACGCGCTTCGCCATGGCGCAGCGCGAGATCGGCCTTTCCACCGGCGAGCCGCCGACCGCGAAGGGCTACACGCCGACCGTGTTCGCCGAACTGCCCCGGCTGCTGGAGCGGGCGGGGCCTGGCGTGGGCGCCGGAACGGTCACCGGCATCTTCACGGTGCTGGTCGACGGCGACGACCACAACGAGCCGGTGGCGGACGCCGTGCGCGGCATTCTCGACGGGCACATCGTGATGGAGCGCTCAATCGCCGAACGGGGCCGGTATCCTGCGATCAACATCCTGAAGTCCGTGTCGCGGACCATGCCGAAATCCACGCCGGAAGAGCGCCGGCCGCTGATCTCGAAGGCCCGCCGGACGATGGCGACCTACGCCGACATGGAGGAACTGATCCGGCTCGGGGCCTATCGTCCTGGTTCGAGCCCCGAGGTGGACGAAGCCATCGCTTTAAACGGGCCGATCGAACGCTTTTTGGGTCAGGGTAAGGAAGAAGCAACGCGTCTCGGAGAAGGCTACGCTCAACTCGCTTCGATCTTAGGCGTTTCGGAAACCTGACGCTAACCCGCGTGTGCGTTCATGGCTGACATGAAATCCAGAGACACCCTGCTGAAACTCAAGCGCTTCCAGGTCGACGACAAACGTCGCCAGGTCGCCCAGATCGAGACCATGATCGCCGAATTCGAGCGCATGGCCGCCGATCTCGATCGCGAAATCCTTGCGGAGCAGGACAAGGCGGGCATCCACGACGTCGCCCACTACGCCTATCCGACCTACGCCAAGGCCGCGAAGGTGCGCCGCGACAATCTCGCGCGGTCCGCCGACGAACTTCGAGGGCAGCTCGCCGACGCGCAGGCCGCGCTGGCGGAAGCGTTCGAGGAGCTCAAGAAGATCGAGATCCTCGAGGAGCGCGACGGCGTGCGGGAGCGTCTCGCCGAGGCCGCCCGCGACCAGGCCGAAATGGACCGCATCGGTCTCGGGCGTAGCGAACTCCGCGCCGGCTGATCTTCGGCGCCTCAGCGCTCGTTCAACGCGTCCCTGAGGCGCGCGATCTCCGCGCGGAGCCGCGCGACGTCCTCGGGGTTCGTCGCCGCGAACGCGCCTGCGATCGTCTGCGGGACCTCTTTGGCGCGCTCCTTCAGCGCGCGCCCCGACTCCGTCAGCTGAATGCGCACCTGCCGCTCGTCCGCTGGATCGCGCCGGCGCGTGACGAAGCCCGCGCCCTCCAGACGTTTCAACAGCGGCGTCAGCGTGTTCGATTCCAGGAACAGCCGATCGCCGAGCTCGCCGACGGTGACGTCGTCCTTCGTCCAAAGCGCGACCATCGTCACGTACTGCGGATAAGTGAGCCCCAGAGCGTCGAGCGCCGGCTTGTAGGCGCGGTTGAACGCGCCGTTCGCGGAGTAGATCGCGAAACAGACGAAAGCGTCGAGATCGAGCGGGACGTTGGCCATCACTCCAACATGGCGCCGGGATATCGATCGCGCACGATCTAATTGCCGCGATTTCGCATTCCAGCTGGCATCAAAAATCATATCGCCACCGATTTAATCGCATGCGATATAAATGGCGTCGGCAATTTCGGTCGAGCCGGCGACAGCTAGAGGAGCGAGACATGAAGACCATCTATTCCACCCAGGCCCAGGCCACCGGCGGTGGCCGCGAAGGCAAGTCCGCGACGCTCGACGGCAATCTGGCCGTGACGCTGAGCACGCCCAAGCAGATGGGCGGCGCGGGCGGGGAGGGCACCAATCCCGAGCAGCTCTTCGCGGTCGGCTACGCCGCCTGCTTCCTCGGCGCGGTGCGCTTCGTCGGCGGCCGTGAGAAAGTGGCGGTCCCCGCGGACGCGTCAGTGACGTCGACCGTCGGCTTCGGTCCGCGCGACGACGGCAAGGGGTTCGGCATCGAAGTCGCGCTGGAGATCGCTCTGCCGGGTCTGGAGCAGGCCGCCGCGGAAGATCTCGTCCAGAAGGCGCACGTGGTCTGCCCCTATTCCGAGGCGACCCGCGGCAATCTCGACGTCAAGCTGACCGTGAAGGTCTGAGCCGAGCGGCTACTTCGGCCCGCGGTAGCGGCGCGGCTCCGGCCGCGCTGCGGCCGCAGGGGCGGGGTTGACCGAACCGGTGGCGGTCGAGGGCTCGCGCATCGGCGGCAAAGGCACACCGGGTTGCGCCAGAGAGGCCGTCTGCAGAACGGGAGCCGCGGCGACGCTCGCCGCTGGCGTTTTCGCCGAAGCTGCGGCCGCAGTCGCGACCGCGGGCCCGGGGCGGCCCACAGGCGGAAGCGGGATGAGGGCCGGCATGGGGCGCGAAGGCCCGCGCATCTCCACCAGCGCGGCGGGAGCGCCCAGCGCGCGGGCTTCGGCGAAGGCCTGGGCGTCGCGCACAGACGCCGCGGGAGCGGCCGACGCCACGCGACCGAAGCCCCCGACCGCATCCCCCGCCGCGGCGATGCGGGCGTTAACGGCGGCGCCGTCCGCCTGCGGCCTTGCCGGAGCCGCCGTGGGCGCGGCGGACGTCGCCGCGACCGGCGTCATGGCGGCGAGGACAGGCTGGGCGTTGGTCGCGATCACGCGCGTCGGGGCGGCGGGCGCGCTCGTCGCAGCCGGCGTGGCCGAAGCGACGGTCGGGAAGGGCTTCGCGTTCCGGCCGAGGCCGATCTGCGCGAGCAGTCCCTGGCGCTTGGCGTCGTAATAGTACCCGCTGGCGTAGAAGCGCACCGCGCGGTTGTGGTCGCCGCGGGCCACCTTGTAGGCGCCGGCGAGGTAGCGGATGCCGTAGGTCAGGTTGGTCTCGGCGTCCAGCAGGCCCTGTGGCGAGCCGTGATAGCCCATCGCCCTGGCCGTCTGGTGCTTGATCTGCATGAGGCCGTAATGGCCGCGGTTGTAGGCCGCGGGATTGTACTTGCTTTCGCGGACGACGACCCGGCGTACGAGCTCCTCGGGAACGCCGTTCGCCGCGGCGTGGCGCGCAATCATCGAGTCGAAGGCGACCGGCGCGCCGCGCTCGGCGGCGATCGCGCCCGGCGCGCACAGGGCGACCAGCGCCAGTCCCGCAAAAGCCGATTTCACATTCCTGTCCCCGCGCCGCCGCAGAAGCCTCTTTGGTGACCTTCAAATGCGGCCGAACCGTGACTCGTCCAAAGTTGCGCCATATTCGGAGGCGGCTCAGACACTTAGGAAATCATCCTCGCGATTCAGCCACAAGTTGAGGCTGGGCGGATGGACGTCCATGAGCTTGCGGATCGTGCTCCGAAGCCAGAGGTGGCCAGGATCGCGGTCGAACGACGAGTGCCACAGCATCGACACCTGGACGTCCGGCAGGATCACCGGCGCGGGGCTGACGGCGAGCTCGAGCGCCTCGGCGAAGAAGCGCGCGACCTTGGAATGCATGGTCGCAATGACCGGCGCCTGCTTCACCACGAAGGGCACCGCGGTGAAGCGCGGCGAGGTCAGCGCGATCGTGCGCGCGCGGCCGATCTTGGCGAGCGCGTCGTCCACCACCCCGTGAGCGCTCTCGACCAGGCTGGTGAGCACGTGCGGCAGGCGGACGTAATCCTCTATCGTGATCGGCGGCTCGACGCCGACGAGCGCGGCGTTGAAGATGCAGAGATAGCTCTCCTTGTGGAGCAGCCGGCGTTTGTGGTGGGTCTGGCCTTCCTCGAACAGCCCGATCCCGAGCTCGATGCGGCCGTCATCGACGTCCTGAAGGATGCGAAGGCGGTCGATCGACCGCAACAGCAGCTTCACGCCGGGGGCCGTCTTCTGCAGATGGGCCATCAGGGCCGGAACCAGCAGCACCTCGGTGCTGTCCGGCATGCCGATGACGAAGGTGCGGTCCGACGTGGCGGGATCGAAGGCGTCGTCCCGCAGCGTTAGTTCGGCGATCTGCGCGAGCGCGCCCCGCACCGGCAGGATCAACGCCGTCGCCCGCGGCGTCGGCCGCATGCCGTCGGGGCCGCGCGTCAGGAGCTCGTCGCCGAACATGGTGCGCAGCCGCGCGAGCGCGTGGCTCATCGCCGACTGGCCGAGCCCGACGCGCGTCGCCGCCCGCGTCACGCTGCGCTCCGTCATCAGGGCGTCGAACGCGACGAGAAGATTCAGATCGAGTTTGGACAGGTTGACGTGGTCGAGGCTCAACGGCGGACCCGATCGGCTGGCGTCACGACGCCGCGACCATAAGGCAGCGGCGGCCAGCTCGCCATGACGCCGGATGGAAGGAAACGGACGCCCCGCCGGGGGCAGACGGGACGCCCGCCGTCAAGACGGCCTTGTCGGCCGTCGACCGCCCCGCACCAAGGCGCGAGACCGCAGACATACGCAAGGGCGGCGGGAGCGGTTCACCGCGGCGATCGGCGAATGACGAGGCTCAGCCGTGAAGCGGGACATGCGGCGCGGCGTGGCGCGGCAGCAACCCGGTGAGCCGGGGATCGTCGCTGATCTCGATCTTCTGGGCGTAGGCGCGAAACCCCATGCGATCGTAGAAGGCGAGGGCGCCGGGGGCGTCGAGGTTGCAGGTGTGCAGCCAGACGCGGTCGACGCCCGGCCGAAACGCCGCGATGAGCGCCGCGCACATCAGCGCCCGGCCAAGCCCCACCCCGCCGGCCTCTTTGACCAGGCCGAAATAGACGATCTCGACCGACGCCTCGGACGGTGGCTCCAGTTCGGCGAACCCGACTTCCTTTTGCCCGCGCGTCACCAGCAGGAGCCGGCGCTCCGGCTGGTCGAGAAGCTCCTGAAGCGCCGCGTCCGTGAGCCGAAGGCGGTCCGACCACAACCAGTCGTCGCCCACGCGGCGGAAGAGAGCGCGGTACCAGTCCGCTCGGGGACGTTCGACCGCCGAGATCGCCACGTCCGCGGGCAGCGCCGCCGGCGGCTCGGCGACAGGGGCGGTCCGCTCGAGGTAGGTGACGATCGCGGGAAGCCGACCGAAAGGGATGTCGTAGAGGCCGTTCGTGAGCGCGTTCATGCCGCTCGCCTTGGACGGCGGAGCGCAGGGCGTCAAGAGCCGCGCGGCTTCGTCAGGCTGACGGAAGCCGGAGCGCCGAACGTCGCGCGGAAGTCGTGGGCGAAGTGCGCCTGATCGGCGAAGCCTGCGGCGTGGGCGGCGGTGGTGAAGTTCGCGCCCGTCACGATCTCCGCGATCGCCCGCCGCATGCGCGTCCAGCTGCGGTAGCGGCGGAGCGGGACGCCGATCTCCGCCTTGAAGAGATGCTGAAGCCGCGACGGCGACAGCCGGGCGGCGCGCGCGACCGCTCCCAGCGTGGGCGCCTCCTCCGCGGCGAGCGCGGCGACGGCCGCGGCGACACGGGGATCGACCTCCCGACGCGCATGGCCGCGACCAAACCCCAGCAGATCGTCGAGCGCCTCGGCCGCCCAGGCGACGCTGTCGGCGCGCTCGTAAAGCGCGCGGGCGAGCGACGTTGTCGTGGAGCGCCCCACGACCGCGCCGTCCCGCTCTTCGGCGTCCGTCACGAGGCTCGCGAGAGTGGTCGGGCCGCCGGCGTCCGGCTCGGCGTACAGCACCATGACCGGTTCGCCGTCGAGCCGCAGCTCGTGGCTGAGCCCGGCGGGGACCATGGCGGAGCCGCAGGCGAGCCAGGCGCCGCCCTTGAGGCGCAGGCCGAAGGGGCCGCCGAGGCTCGACAGGAACACCGGCGCGCCGTGCTGGTGGGCGGCATTGTAGACCAGAGGCCCGACGAACAGCGTCCGCCCGGCGTCGAGCCGCCACAGCGGCCCGAGCCCGCCGCCTGAAGGCGCGCCGGCAGCAGGTTCGTACAAGCGCGCGTCCTCCCGACGGCCGTATCACTCGGCCTTGTCCGCAATCACCATCGAGCCGGGGCGCGCCATGTTCAAGCCAGTCGAAGGCATCACCCGCCGCCGCGCCCTCGGGGCGGCCGGCGGCCTCCTCGCCATGCCCGCCCTGCTGCGCGCCGGGCCGGCGGAGGCGGCCCCGCCGCGCCTCGGATCGAGCGAGCCGCCGTTCCGCCGCTTCCGGCTCGGCGATTTCGAGATCACGGTCGTCTCCGACGGAGCCGCCATGGTCGACGGCCCCTGGCCGATCGTCGGCGAGGACCGTCCGCGGGAGGAGGTCGAAGCGCTGATGCGCGCCAACCTTCTGCCCCCAAGCCGGTTCCAGCCGGGCTTCAGCCCGATCGTCGTCAACACCGGCCAGGAGCTGGTCCTGATCGACACGGGCAACGGCTCCGAAGGCTTCATTCCCCGTCCCGCCGGGGGCCGTCTGGTCGAGAATCTGAAGGCGGCCGGTTTCGCGCCGGAGGACATCGACGTGGTCGCGCTGACGCACTGCCACGTGGACCATATCGGCGGGCTGACGGACGGCGGCCGCGCGACGTTTCCAAAGGCGCGCTACGTCGTCGGCGCGCTCGAATATGATTTCTGGACCAAGGACGATCGGCTGAAGGCGTCCGAAGGCGGGAACGAGCTGAAGTCGGCGAAGCTGTTCCGCAAGACGATGCCGCCGCTCGCTGCGCGCACGACCTTCCTCAAGCCCGGCGACGACGTGGTCGGCGGCGTCACCGCGGTCCCAGCCTACGGCCACACCCCGGGCCACTTCGCCTACCATCTCGAAAGCGGCGGCAAACGCCTTCTCGCCTGGGGCGACTGCGCCCACCACGAGGTCGCTTCGCTCGCCCATCCGGAGTGGAGCGCGCTGTTCGACATGGACAAGGAGCAGGGCAAGGCGACCCGCGCGCGGGTCTACGACATGGCGGCGACGGAGAAACTGCCCGTGCTCGGCTACCACACCTCGTTCCCGTCGCTCGGGTTCGTCGAACGCGCAGGGACGACCTACCGCTGGCTTCCCGTCACCTACCAGTTCGCGGAGTGATCACGCCCGGCGGTTGACGGGACGCCTGCGGCGTCGCCTGATCGCACGATGCGCTACGTCCTGTTGGTTCTGCTCAGCTTCAACGCCGGCTATGTGGACGCCGCGGGCTTCCTTGCGCTGCACGGGCTGTTCACGACGCACGTCACGGGCAACTTCGTTACGCTCGGCGCCTCCGTCGCGATGGGCGCGACCGGGGTGCTCGCGAAGCTGCTCGCGCTGCCCTTGTTCTGCGTAGTGGTGCTGGTCGCCCGCCTCGCCGGGATCGGGCTGGAGCGGCGCGGGTGGCCCGTGACACGGGCCATGCTCGCGCTTCAGGCGCTTCTTCTTGCAGGCGCCGCGGCGCTTGCGGCGCGGCTCGGGCCTTTCCCGGACGGCGACGCCTGGCCGGCGCTCGCCACCGGAGGCGCGTTGGTCGCCGCCATGGCGATCCAGAACGCGGTGCACCGCGTGCGGCTCGCGAGCCTGCCGCCGTCCACCATCATGACCGGTACGACGACGCAGGTGATGGTCGACCTCGGCGATCTGATGCGTCCGATCCGCCCCGAGGCCCGCGCCGCCGCAAAAAAGCGACTCGGCCCCATGGCGCTCAGCCTGCTTGCGTTCGCGGTCGGCTGCGGCGCCGGCGCGCTGGTCTTTGTTGCGATTCCCATCTGGTGCTTCGTCCCGCCGCCGGTCGTCGCTCTTCTGACCGTTGGTTTTGCGGGCGAGAGCGCGACGGAGGCTCGGTCCGCGCCGCCAAAGCCGTAGAGCAGCAAGGCATGCGCCTTTGGTCGAATAGATAATTACCGTTGTCGATAATCGGTATGAATACAACCGGTTTGTTTCATGCTGCGGTGCACCGCATATTGCGCTCCAGAGACGGCGGGGTCGGTCCCGCCGACACAGTCATCAGGACGCAAGCCATGACCCGCATCGCCTCCGTCGCCGCCGTTCTGGCGACCCTCATCTCCACCTCCGCCTTCGCCGGCGAGCTCTCCTCGACCGTCGACGCTCCCAAGGCGCCGGTTCGCGCGAGCGCAGCCAACGCCGCCGCCGTCCAGAGCCCCGGCACCGTGGGCGCCATGCACCTCGCCGCCGACGGCGTCGCCACCAGCGGCGCGGACGTTCGTCGCGACAGCCGCGGCCTGCTGACGGCGGCCAACGCCTCCTGGCGCGCCGTTCCGGTCGTGACCGTCGACGCCCTGGTCACGAAGCCCGGCACGTAAGTTTCTGGGTCTCGGACGAATTGAAAGCGGCGGCGCGTCCAGGGACGCGCCGCCGCTTCTTTTTGCGCTGGGCGTGACGCTCAGATGCTGGCGATGGTCTTCAGCCGCGCCCGCGGGTGAATCTCGTTCTGCGACATCACCGAGGTCTGGTTGCGGAAGCGCTCAACGATGGAGCGCACGAACGGCCGCACCGCCGCCGAGGTCAGCAGGACGGGGGACTCGCCGAGCTTGGCGGCGTCCTCGAACCGGTCGCGCACGAGGCCGATGAACTCCTGCAGCTTCGACGGCGCCATCGCGAGCGTCTTCTCCTCGCCCGTGCCCACGATCGACTCCGCGAAGGCCTGCTCCCAGGCGGGCGACAGCGTGACGAGCGGCACGTAGCCGCCGTAGGACTGATGCTGGGCGCAGAGCTGCCGCCCGAGCCGCATGCGCACGTGCTCCACGATCTGCGCCGGGGCGCGGGTGAAGGACACCGCTTCGGCGATGCCCTCGAGGATGGTTCCGAGGTCGCGGATCGAGACCCGCTCATTGAGCAGCAACTGCAGCACGCGCTGGATGCCCGTGGTCGAGATCTGGCTCGGCACGATGTCGTCGACCAGCTTGCCCTGCTCCTTCGGCAGATCCTTCAGGAGCTTGCTGACCTCGCCGTAGGACAGCAGGTCGGGCATGTTGCCCTTGATGATCTCGTTGAGATGGGTCGAGAGCACCGTGGTGGCGTCGACCACCGTGTAGCCGAGGATGGTCGCCTCCTCGCGGAGCGACGCGTCCACCCAGGTCGCTGGCAGGCCGAAGGTGGGCTCCACCGTGTGTACGCCGGGAAGGCTCACCTGGCGACCGTTCGGGTCCATCACCATGAACTGGCTGGGATAGACCGAGCCGGTCCCGGCCTCGACCTCCTTCACCTTCACCGAATAGGCGTTGGGCTGGAGCTGCATGTTGTCGAGCAGCCGCACCTGGGGCATCAGGAATCCCATCTCGCCGGCGATCGAGCGCCGCAGCGCCTTGATCTGCTCTGTGAGCTTGTCGGGCGCGCCGTCCTTGGACTCGACCATCGGCAGCAGCGCGAAGCCCAGCTCGATCTTGACCTCGTCCATTTTCAGCGCGGCCGAGACCGGCTCTTCCTCGGCGCCCGCGGCGGAGCCCGCCGCCGAGCCCGGCTTGCCCTCGTTCGCGATCGTCGCGATCCGCTTCAGCTCTTCGACGGCGTTGTTCTTGGAGGCGCGATACGCCAGCCAGCCGGCACCGCCGGCGAGGCCCATGAAGGGAATGAGCGGAATGCCCGGCAGCAGCGCCATGACCGCCATCACGGCGGCCGCGATGCCGAGCGCCTTCGGATAGCCGGACAGCTGCTTGACCAACGCGCGGTCGGCCGAGCCCGAGACGCCGGCCTTGGAGACGAGCATGCCGGCGGCGGTCGAGACGATCAGCGCGGGGATCTGGCTGACGAGGCCGTCGCCGACCGACAGCAGCGTGTAGGAATGCGCCGCGTCCGCGAAGCCGAGGCCGTTCTGGCCGACGCCGATGATGATGCCGCCGATCACGTTGATGAAGGTGATCAGCAGAGCCGCGATCGCGTCGCCGCGCACGAACTTCGACGCGCCGTCCATGGCGCCGAAGAAGGTCGATTCGTCCTCGAGCTCCTTGCGGCGGAGCTTGGCGGTCGCCTCGTCGATCAGGCCGGCGGACAGGTCCGCGTCGATCGCCATCTGCTTGCCGGGCATGGCGTCGAGGGTGAAGCGCGCGGCGACCTCGGCGATGCGGCCCGAACCCTTTGTGATGACGACGAAGTTCACGATGATCAGGATCGCGAACACGATGATCCCGATGACGAAATTGCCGCCCATCACGAAGTTGCCGAAGGCTTCGATGACGTGGCCGGCGGCGTCGGTGCCTTCGTGGCCGTGGGCGAGGATCAGGCGCGTCGAGGCGAGGTTGAGCGCCAGCCGGAGCATGGTCGCGACCAGCAGAATCGTGGGGAACGCCGAGAATTCCAGCGGTTTCTCGATGAACAGCGCGGTCATCAGGATCAGCACCGACAGGATGATCGAGACGGCGAGCAGCAGGTCGAGGATCAGCGGCGGCAGCGGGACGATCAGCACGCACAGGATGACGAGGACGCCGAGCGCGAGCCCCATGTCGCCCGTGCGCAGGAATCCCCACGCTTTCGAAAGGCTTGGGGGAAGGGCGAAGCCGTTTCCGACGGCGACCGGGGGCGTTCCCCGATCCGCCGCCACCGTCACGTCCGACATGTCTCGCCCCGCAACTCTCGCATTCCGCTCGGCAGAAAATGCCGCCCGTATGGTTGACGAGAGGTTAACGCGGGGTTGCGCCGCCCGGCGACCATGCCCAGGGTAACCCGTGGTTAACGCGGTTCCCGGAGCATCGACGTCAGACTTCGGGGGAAATCATGGCCAGTCACACCGGCGCGTCGAACGACGCGTCCTCGCATCTCTTGTTTCTTCAGATCGACGAGGAGGCGAAGCAGCAGCTGCGCGCCGCGTGGACGGCGGTTCAGCCTCACCTCGGATCGATCCTCGACGGGTTCTACGCCCACCTCTCCAGCCAGCCGGAGCTCGCGGCGCGGGTGCAGGGCAACGAGCCGCGGCTGAAGTCGGCGCAGGGCGGGCACTGGGAGCGCCTGTTCTCGGGCGCCTTCGACGCCGGCTACTTCGACAGCGTCCGCCGCATCGGCATGGCGCACGTCCGCATCGGGCTGGAGCCGCGCTGGTACATCGGCGGCTACGCCTTCGTGCAGGACCGCCTGTTCCAGATCCTCGGCGACACGCACCGATTCTCGGGCCCGAAGGCGATGCGGCTCGCCCGCGCCGTCTCGAAGGCGGTGATGCTCGACATGGAGCTCGCGATCTCGGTCTATCAGGACAAGATCATGGGCGACCTCGCGGCGAAGAACGCCGCCATCGAGACCGCGATCAACGGCTTCGACGCGGTCATGGCGGCGTCTCTCGACAGCATGGCGCAGGCCTCCACCCGGATGGGCGAGACCGCGTCGACGCTCGAAGCCGCGGCTGCGGCGACCGACGACCGCGCCGACGCGATGGCGGCGGCCGCGACCGGCACCTCCGAGGTGGTGCGCGCCTCCGCCGCCGCCACCGAGGAGCTTGCGGCGTCGATCCGCGACATCGGCGAGCAGGCCAAGCGCTCCTTCGTCACTGCGCAGCAGGCGTCCACCGACGTGGAGCGCACGAACCGCACGATCTCGAGCCTGGCCGACACCACCGAGCGCATCGGCTCCGTCGTCGGGATGATCTCCAGCATCGCCGCCCAGACCAATCTGCTCGCGCTGAACGCCACCATCGAGGCGGCGCGCGCGGGTGAGGCGGGCCGCGGCTTCGCGGTGGTCGCGTCAGAGGTCAAGGAGCTCGCCCGACAGACCGCCGAGGCGACCGACGAGATCACTGCCCAGATCGCGGCCGTGCAGGCCTCGACCCGCACCTCGGTCGACGACATCGCCTCGATCCTCGCGACGATCGCCGAGGTCGCGACGATCGCGGGCTCGATCTCTGCGGCGGTTCAGCAGCAGGAGGCGGCGACCCAGGAGATCGCCATGAGCGCGCAGCGCGCGGCCGGCAACTCCGACGAAGTGGTCGGCGCGATCGCCGTCGTGAAGCAGGCGAACGGCGAGACCGCCGCCGCCTCGACCGACGTCTACGGCCTGTCCGGCGACCTGAAGCTGAAGGTCGAGGAGATCGACGGCACCGTGAAGCGCTTCTTCGCGCAGGTGCGCGCCGCCTGAGGCTCAGAGCATCCCGGACACGACCCCGACGCTGATCGCGATGATGACGGTGTTGAAGACGAAGGACACGAACCCGTGGACCAGCGTCAGCCGTCGCATCGCGGTCGAGCGGGTCGCGCAGTCCGAGACCTGGAAGGTCATGCCGATGACGAAGGCGTAGTAGGCGAAGTCGTCGAACACCGGAGGCTCGTCGCCTGGGAAGTCGATCGCCGGCGCGTCGGGCCCGGCGGCGTAGCAGGCGTGGGCGTAGTGCGCGGCGAACACGGTGTGCACCAGTCCCCATGAGCAGAGGATGGTGAGCGCGGCGAGCGCCAGCACCGCGCCCGAGCTCTTGTCGGTCACCATGTCGAAGATCGAGAGCACGCTGACCGCCGACGCCGCGGTCAGGATCAGCGTGATCGCCGTCCGGCCCTCGTCCTCCTCGGCGGACCAGGCCTTGAAGGTCTCCGCGGGGACCGCCCGGAGCCGCAGCCAGACGCCGGCCGCGTAGGCGAGCGCGCCCGCGTCCCAGCCGAGCGCGGTCGCGATCGCCGGCGGCGCGAGCAGCGCGGCGGGGAGGCCGACGACGAGCCCGACCGCGCAGGCGGTAGCGATCCGCAGTCCATGTCCGCGCCAGCCCGTCATTCGCGATTCTCCCGCCCGCAGGCGCTGGAACATGGCGCGGCGCGAGTAGCGGGCGAGGCCGTGGCGATCAGGCCGCCGCGACGCCGCCCTGGGGCGGCGGGATCGCGAAGCCCTCGTCGTCGTACTGGTTCAGCTTGTTGCGCAGGGTCCGGATCGAGATGCCGAGGATGTTCGCGGCGTGGGTGCGGTTGCCCTGGGTGTGCCCGAGCGTGTCGATGATGAGCTCGCGCTCCACGTCCGCCACCGTGCGGCCGACGAAGCTCCGCGTCACGCTCTCCGCCGTCTCCAGCGCGCGCGCGGCGAGGCCGGTCTCGCGGCCGGGCGCCGGCGCCCCGTCGGGACTGAGGATCGCCTCCGCGCCGATCTCCGGCCCGGTCGCGAGCAGCACCGCGCGGTGGATGGTGTTCTCGAGCTCGCGCACGTTGCCGGGGAAGCGCGAGCGCATCAGGCTCGCCCGCGCCTCCGCGGAGATCGGCCGCAGCGGCAGGCCGTTCGCCGCGGCGTATTTCTTGGCGAAGTGCGTCGCGAGCGCGGCGACGTCGGTCGGCCGGTCCCGCAGCGGCGGAATCTTCAGCGTGACCACGTTCAGGCGGTAGAGCAAATCCTCGCGGAACGTTCCCCGGCGGACCTCGTCGGCGAGGTTGCGGTTCGAGGTCGCGATCACGCGGATGTCGACCGGCACCGGCTTCGCGCCGCCGACGCGGTCGATCACCCGCTCCTGCAGCGCGCGCAGAAGCTTGGCCTGCAGGCGGATGTCCATCTCGGAGATTTCGTCCAGCAGCAGCGTCCCGCCCGAGGCCTCCTCGAACTTGCCGATGCGGCGCGCGGAGGCGCCGGTGAAGGCGCCCTTCTCATGGCCGAACAGCTCGCTCTCGAGCAGCTGCTCGGGGATCGCGGCGCAGTTGATCGAGACGAAGGCCTTGCCGGCGCGCGGCGACTTCTGGTGGACATGGCGGGCGAGCATCTCCTTGCCCGAACCGCTTTCGCCGGCGATCAGCACGCTGGCCGACGACGCGGCGATCTGGGTCGCGAGCTGGACCACCGAGACCATCGCCGGGTCGCGGAACACGAAGTCGCGGCTGTCGTCGGAGACCGCGGCGAGTACCGCCGCGATCAGCTCCGGGTCGGGGGGGAGGGGAATGTACTCCTTCGCCCCCGCCCGGATCGCGGCGACCGCCGCGCTGGCGTCGTTGTCGACGCCGCAGGCCACCACCGGCACATGAAAGCGCTCGGCTTCGAGCTGAGTCATCAGGTCGAGCACGTCGAGCGCGACGTCGACCATGATCAGGTCGGCGCCGCGGCCTGCGCGCAGCGTCCGCATCGCCTGGTCCACGCTTTCGGCGTGGGTGACGGCGGCGCCGCGGTTCATGGCGATCCGCGTCGCGGCGGTGAGCTGGCCCTTCAGGTGGCCGACGATGGTGAGGCGCATGGCGTGTCCTCCGTTCAGGTCCGGTCGGGCTTGATGATTTCGGTCATGGTCACGCCGAGCCGCTCGTCCACGAGCACGACCTCGCCGCGAGCGACCAGCCGGTCGTTGACGAAGATGTCGATCGCCTCGCCGACCTTGCGGTCGAGCTCGAGCACGGCGCCGGGCTTCAGCCGCAGCATCGAGCCGACGTCGATCCGCGCGCGCCCGAGCACCGCCGAGACCGAGACCGGCACGTCGAACACCGCCTCGAGGTCGGCGGCGGCGCGGGCCTCGTGCGACTCGTCGTCCTTGCGCTTGGCCGGCGTCGAGAAGTCGACGTCGTTGTCGAGCTCGGGCAGCGGGATGTCCTTGCCGGCGCTCATGGCGTCGCTCCTTCGATGTCGTCGGCGCCGCCCTCGGCGGCGAAGTGCTGCGCGACCGCGTCGTCGATCGCGCGGGCGACCGCCTCGGAGTCGCGCACGACGCCGCCGTCCGCCCATTCCAGGCGCACGTCGCCCTTGGCGACATCAGGGTCGCCGAGAACGATCAGCCGGCCGGCGAAGCCGCGCTCATGCGCCATGGACGCAAGCTGCTCGCGCACTCGCTCGACGACGTCGGGCGTGACGCGCACGGCGACGTGGGGCGCCTGGCGCAACTCTAGGAAGCACGCCTCGGCGGCGGCCTCGATCTCGGCCATCGGCGCGCGGGCGACGGCGGCGCCGGCGATCTTCCGGGCGAGGGCGAGCGCGAGCGCCACGCCTTCGCGCTCAGCGACGACGGCGCGCGCGTCCGCCTGGGCCAAGGCCTCCGCGAGCCGCGCGCCGAGACTCTCCACGGCGGCCGTCAGGCGGGCGGAGTCGGCGTCGCGGGCGGCCTTGCGGCCGTCGGCCTCGCCGCGGCGGAAGGCGGAGGTCTCGGCCTTCTTGAGCGCGGCTTCGTGATCCTCCAGCGAAACCATCGCGGGGCCCTGGGGGGCGGTCGGCGCTTTGGGGGCCGGCGGCGCGCCGAAGTCCTGGTTGAACAGGAAGCGCTCCGGGCGCGGGCGCCCGTCGTCGCGCGGGGAGGGGAGGTCAGTAGACAAAGTCGTCCTCCTCCTTGTTCTTCGAGATCACGATCTCGCCCGAGGACGCCAGATCCTTGGCGACCCCGACCAGAATCGCCTGGGCCTCGTCGACGTCCTTCAGGCGCACGGGGCCGAGCGCCTCCATGTCGTCCGACATCATCTTCGCGGCCCGGCTCGACATGTTCCCCATGAAGAAGTCGCGCATGGTCTGGCTCGCGCCCTTGAGCGCGACCGCGAGCTTGTCGCGGGGGGCGTCGCGCAGCAGGGTCTGGACGCCGGCGGCGTTCAGCTTGGCGAGGTCGTCGAAGGTGAACATCAGCTGCTTGATGCGGTCGGCGCTCTCCTTCGCCTCCTCGTCGAGCTTCGTCAGGAAGCGCGTCTCGGTCTGGCGGTCGAAGGAGTTGAAGATCTCGGCGACCTGCTCGTGCGGGTCGCGCCGCGAGGTCTGGGACAGGTTCGACATCAGCTCGGCGCGCAGCGTCTGCTCGACGCGCTCGAGGATGTCCTTCTGCACGTTCTCCATGGCGAGCATGCGCTTGACCACGTCGAGCGCGAAGTCTTCCGGCAGGATCGACAGCACGCGGCCGGCCTGTTCGGCCCGGATCTTCGACAGCACCACGGCGACGGTCTGCGGATACTCGTTCTTGAGGTAGTTCGCGAGCACCGCCTCCTGCATGTTGGAGAGCTTCTCCCACATGGTGCGGCCGGCCGGGCCCCGAATCTCCTCCATGATGGTGCCGACGCGATCCTGCGGCAGGAAGCGCGCGAGCAGGCGCTCGGTCGAGTCGAAGTTGCCCATCAGCGCGCCCGCGGCCGAGAGCTGGCCGACGAAGTCCACAAGCAGGGTCTCGACCTTCGACATCTCGATCGACCCGAGGCTCGCCATGGCCGAGGAGACCTCGCGGATCTCGTCGTCCTCAAGCAGCTTCCAGATCGGGGCGCCGTGATCGTCGCCGAGCGCGAGCATCAGCACCGCCGCGCGCTCGACGCCCGTCAGCGCGAGTTTGTCGGAGGTGGCGAGCGCGGTGGAGCGGGCGGGAACGCGGGCCATCTCAGGCGGGCTCCTGCAGCCATTGGCGGATGATGGCGACCGTCTCGTTCGGGTTGTTCTGCACCAGCTCGCCGATGCGCTGGACCGACTGCGACTGCACGCGGCCGGACAGCTCGGCGATGGCTATCCGCTGGGCGGTCTCCGCGTCCGTCCCGGCGGGAAGCCCTGCGACCGAACCGTCTGGCGAGGCGAGGGCGGGGGTCCCGCCGGCCGTCAGCTGGACGATGCCGCCCGCGCCGACGGCCTCGCCCGCGCCGACGATGCTGACGCCGCCGGCGCCGTTGGCGACGAGCATGACCCGGTCGGGCGACAACGCCTTTCGCACCAGCGGGCGGACCACGACGAGCAGCACCAGCACGGTGAGCAGCGCGAGCACGCCGAGTTCGGCCCAGCGCATCAGGTCGTCACGGCTGAAATCGAACATCCCCGGCGCGTCGCCCGCGCTCTGCGAGGCGGGCATGGTGGCGAAGCGGAGGTTGACCACCTCGAGCACGTCGCCGCGGGCCTGGTCGAAGCCGACCGCCGAGCGCACAAGCGCGCCGATGCGGTCGAGCTCCTGCTGGCTGCGGGGGGCGTAGGCGGCGTCGCCATTGGCGCTTTGCGTGTAGACGCCGTCGACGAGGACCGCGACCGAGATCCGCTTCAGGCGGCCCGCGTCCTTCACCTCAGTGCGGGTGGTGCGGGAGATCTCGTAGTTCACGACCTCTTCGGTCTTGTTGGAGGCGTCCTTCGGGCCGACTGCGGCCGGAGCCTGAGCCTGAGCGGCGGCGCCGTTCGGGATCTGGTTCCCGACCGACACGGTCTGGTCCACGGGCTGGGTCGACTGCGAGCTCTCCTCGCGCGTCTGCGTCGAGCGCACCACGCGGCCTTCCGGATCGAAGGTGTCGGCGGTGACGGTGGACTTTGTATTGTCCATCTCGGCCCGCACCTCGACGCGGGCGCGGTCGGGGCCGACGATGCGGCCGAGAATCGCCTCCGCGCGCTCGCGCAGGCGGCGCTCGAGCGTCACGGTGCGCTCCTCCGCCGCCGCGGTTCCGCCGTCCTCGCCCTCGGCGCCGTCCGCGAGCAGGCGCCCGCCCTCGTCGACCAGCGAGATCTTGTCCGGCTTCAGGCCCTGCACAGCCGAGGCGACCAGATGGCGGATGGCGCGCACCTCGCCGCCGTCGAGATCGCCGCGGACCCGCACCACGATCGAGGCGGAGGGCTGCGGCGCGTCGCGCGTGAACAGCGGCTTCTCGGGGATCACGAGATGGACGCGCGCCGCCTCCACTCGGTTGAGCGAACTGATGGAGCGGGCGAGCTCGCCTTCGAGCGCGCGCAGGTGATTGACGTTCTGAACGAAGCTCGTCGCGGAGAAGCCGTCGCCCTTGTCGAAGATCTCCCAGCCGACGCCGCCGCCAGAGGGCAGGCGCTTTTCGGCGAGGCCCATCCGAAGCTTCGCCGCGTTCTCCTTGGGCACCAGGATGCCCGCGCCCTCGTTGCGGAGTTCGTAGGGCACGTTCTGCTGCTCGAGCTCTTTGATGATCGCGGAGGAATCCTGCATCGACAGGTCCGTGAACAGCGCGACCATCTGCGGCTGGGAGAAGCGCACGATGGTGAAGGCGAAGAAGCCGACGAGCGCGAGGACGACGGCGAGCATCGCGGCGATGCGGCCGGCCCCAAAGGAACGCAAGAATCCGACGAACCCGTTCACTGCCGTCTCCCGGCGCGCCGCCGCTGGTCGGTCACGCGCCACCCGGCAAGATTTGCCTGCCGTATGGTAAACGGGTCGTTAACGCCGCCCGCCGCGGCGGAGCGCAAACGAAAACGCCGGCGCGAGGCGCCGGCGTTCGTCACGTTCTGATCTTGCGGGATCAGGCCCGATACTGCTGGATCCGCGTGGTGCGCAGGCCCGCAAGGCCGTGCCGGTCGATCGAGGCCTGCCACGACAGGAACTCCTCGACCGTGAGAGTGTAGCGCTGGCAGGCTTCCTCCAGGCTTAGAAGCCCGCCGCGCACAGCGGCGACGACTTCGGCCTTCCGGCGAATGACCCAGCGTTTCGTGTCGGAAGGGGGCAAATCGGCGATCGTCAGCGGACTGCCGTCCGGTCCGATCACATATTTGGTCCGCCCGCGATGCAATTCCGTCATCGGTACTCTCACACACGACTTTCCCGTCTTCGATGACGTTACGTCGGTGGATTTAACATTTACCTAAGCGGAAAAGCCGACTTCGAGCTATCTCCAAAGGTTAAAAACTAGTAATTCAAACTTTAACGAATTATGATCTTTGCGTTCTGCTAGTTGCGGCGCAGCGGGGGCAAAATCTTCCCACCCCGGCAGAAAACGCCGGGCTTGTGGCCGGCCAAAGCCCTCATTTTCCAAGCGCTTTCGATGGCATGCCGATTGCGACCTGTGAGGCGTCCGCGTCCTGGTCCCGCTCATGCCGCATTCCGTCTCGTCCAGCTCAAGCGCCCAGGCGCCGGTTTCACCGGCCCCGTCGGCGCGCGCCGCGCAGGTCGACGACGACTTCGCGCGGGCGCTCGATGCGGCAAATTCCGTCGCGGCCGACGAATTTGCAGCGGGCGATTCTTTCGTAAGCCCGCAAGCCCCGTCCGAGCCGCGCTCGCGCGCCGCGGACGACGCGGAGTCCGAGGAGCAAGAGACGCGCGAGACCGAGCGGCGCCCGGCGCGCCGCGGCCAGACCACGCCGGACGTCGTGCTCGCCCTGGCGCTTGCGCCTCTCGCAGTTCCTAAGACGCCGATGGACGGCGAGCCCGAGGTCGTCGCCGCGTCGACCGGCGAAGTTTCCGTTCAGCCGACCGCGCCCGCTGCGGACCCGCAAGCGCCCGCTCGCGCGCAGCAGATCGTGGCGAACCCGTCGGCCAATTCGGCCGCCAAGGCCTCGCGCGAGCCGACCGCGACGGACGAGGGGATCGTGTCGCTAATCGGGACGACCGAGTCCGACCCCGCGGACGAGACCGACGCCGCGACTCCATCCAAGGCTACGCCCGACGCCGGCGATGCGGCGGCCAAGCCGGCCGTCGCTCCGTCGGGGGCGCCCGCGCACCAGACTGCGGCCGCGGCGGTCGCCGTCGCGAGGCCTGCGACGCAGGACGCCTCCTCGGACCCGCTGGCGCCGACCGCCGCCTCCGACCCCGCCGTCGCTCCCCCGGACCCGACCGCGCCGTCCCCAAACGACGGCGCGTCGGCGGATGCGGGCGGAGGCGAGGGCCAGCAGGGGGCGGGCGGCCAGACCCACGCCTCCCAGGCGACCGAGGCCGACACCCCTGCGGCGCCTCAGAACGGCGGCGCCGCGTCATCGGCCTCGGCGTCTTCCGCCGTCCCCTCGATTGATCCCGCGGCGGCCCGGCCCGCGCCGAGCTTGACTGCGACCTCCACTCCGACCACGCCGCAGGCGACGGCCGCGCTCGCCTCCGCCGTCGTGTCGAACGCCGTCGCAGCGGCCAGCGCCGGCCTGCGCCGCACACGCTTCGAGGTGCAGCTCGACGGCTCCGACCTCGGGCGCATCGACGTCCGGCTCGACATCGGCCGCGGCGGCCGAGTGGGCGCGAAGCTCACCGTCGACAGCGCCGAAGCGCGCGACCTTCTGCAGAACGACGCCCGCGCGCTCCAGCGCACGCTCGAGCAGGCCGGCTTCCGTCTGTCCGAGGGAGGCTTCACCGTCGAGGTGCGCTCGGGCGGCGCGGACGCCGGCGACCCCCAGGCGCGGCGCGAGCCGGCCGGCGGTCTCCCCGACGCGGCCGAGACCGACACCCCCATCGGGCGCGACGCCGCCCCCACCGCCTATCGCCCGCTCCGCGCCGCGGCGTCGGCGCTGGACGTCCGCGTCTGAGCCGAAGGATTTCCTGATGTCGATCACCGCGACCTCCGCCTCCACCTCGACCACGGCGAGCTCCACCACCGCGAACTCCACCCTCGCCAGCAACTTCGACACCTTCCTGACGCTGCTGACCACGCAGCTGCAGAACCAGAACCCGCTGGACCCGCTCGACACCAACCAGTTCACGCAGCAGCTCGTGCAGTTCGCCGGCGTCGAGCAGCAGCTGCAGTCGAACGCGACGCTGAGCGCGATTCTGACCGCGACCCAGACGGCGGGGTCCGACACCGCCGTCGGCCTCGTCGGCAAGACCGTCACCGCCGCCGGCGACACCGCCACGCTCGAGGACGGCGCGGCGAGTTGGAGCCTGACCTCGGCCGAGGACGACGTGACCGCGACGGTCAAGATCCGCAACGCCGACGGCGACCTGGTCGCCACCAAGACGTTGGCGCTCGACAAGGGCACGACGACCTTCACCTGGGACGGCAAGCAGACCGACGGCTCCGCCGCCGACGACGGCGACTACACCGTCACCGTCAGCGGCGTGGACAGCTCCGGAAGCGGCTCGAGCGTCAGCACCGAGGTGACCGGCGTCGTCGACGGAGTCGACTTCAGCGGCGACACGCCCGTGCTGCTGATCGGCGACCTCACCGTGCCCTTGAGCTCCGTCACCAAGGTGAAAACGACGGTTGCGTCCAGCTCCTGAGCGGCTGTCGGACGTCGACACGACGATCCTGATGATCGTCGTCGGTCCCCGGTTCATCCGGGGACTTCAGGCCGGATCTTCGAGCGCGAGCTTGCATTCGAAAACGGGCTCGATCCAAACGGGGAACGTCTGATAGAAGACCGACGATGGCGAACAGGCTTAAGGCTGCGGCGCTCGCTGTCTATCACACGACCTACGAACCGGCGCTTGCGCTCGTGCTCGGCCCGCGGCGCATCTCCGGCTTCGAGTGCGCGGCGGCCGGCGGGCCGCCGGAGGTCGCGATCCACCCCCATCGCGTCGCGGGCTGCGGGCCGGCCTGCGGTTTCGATCAGGGCGAGCGCCGCCGCGTCGTCGCGCGCTATTCGCTGAAGACACGGGGCGACGGCGCCTTGGACCGGGCGCTCGGACGCGCCGCGCGCCGGCTGTCGCTGACGCCAATGGCGATCGACCTCGACCGCTTCCCGTCGCACACCGACTTCCAGGCGCTGGTGAAGCGCCGCTCGTCGCGCACGCTGCCGAAGATCCGCAAGGCGGCGAAGATGGGCTACGTCGCCGAACGCTTTTCCGTGCACGCCCATGTCTACGACATCCACGCCGTGCGCACGTCGATGCGCTCCCGCGCCGCGGGTCCTGTGCTCGACTACTGGTTCCTGAAGCCGGAGGACGTGGCGAAGCCCGCCGGCCGGCCGGCGACCTGGCGGATGCCGAAGTGTCCCCGGCACTGGACGCTTTGGTGGGGCGTGTTCCTGCCCGAGCCGGGACACGTTCAGGGCAAGGTGCAGGTCGACCGCCGGCTCGTCGCCTACATGAAGCTGATGCGCATCGGGGACGTGCTGCACTACACCGACCTCATGGGCCACGGCGAGCATCTCGGCCACGGCGTCATGAACCTGCTGCACGACGCCATTATCCGCTGGCTTATCGAGAGCGATGAGCCGCTCGTCGAGGGCGTGCGCGTCGTGCTCTACGGCGCGGCGGAGCATGGCGGGGAGGGGCTTTTGACATGGAAGAAGCGAGCCGGTTTCGAGCCGATGCGCCTGATCCTCGCCCCGGCGCCGGACGGTAAAACCGACGCCCCGCTTTCGCGTGACCGCCGCGCGGGGTAAAGACCTGCCGCAACGCATCATGGCTGGACACGCCTTGACCCCGACCGTCGATCTCGATCTGCCCGGCGCGCCCGCCGACACGCGCGTCGTGGTCGCCATGTCCGGCGGCGTCGACTCCTCCGTCGTGGCGGGGCTGCTTTCGCGCGCGGGCTATGACGTCGTCGGCGTCACGCTGCAGCTCTACGACCATGGCGCGGCGACCGCCCGCAAGGGCGCCTGCTGCGCAGGACAGGACATCCACGACGCCCGTCGCGTCGCGGAGACGCTCGGCATCCCGCATTACGTGCTCGACTACGAGCAGCGGTTTCGCGAGGCGGTGATCGACCCCTTCGCCGCGAGCTACCTCGCCGGCGAGACGCCGATCCCCTGCGTCGCCTGCAACCAGACCGTCAAGTTCGTCGACCTGTTGCAGACCGCGAAGGATTTGGGTGCCGCAGCCCTCGCCACCGGCCATTACGTCGCCTCGCGCGCGCTCCCGGGCGGGGGCCGCGGGCTCTACCGCCCCGCCGACGCCGACCGCGACCAGACTTACTTCCTTTACGGCACGACGCCGGAACAGCTGTTGCTGCTGCGCTTCCCGCTCGGCGGCCTGCCGAAGCCCGCGGTGCGCGAGGTCGCGCGCGAACTGGGGCTGATCGTGGCCGACAAGCCCGACAGCCAGGACATCTGCTTCGTGCCGAACGGCCGCTACGCCGACATGATCGAGAAGCTGAAGCCCGGCGCCGCCGAACCCGGGCCGGTGGTGCACATCGACGGCCGCCGGCTCGGGACCCACGACGGCGTGCTGCGCTACACCGTCGGCCAGCGTCGCGGCCTGAACCTTTCGGTCGGCGAGCCGCTCTACGTCGTGCGCATCGACGCCGGGGCGAAGACCCTGGTCGTCGGCCCGCGCGAGGCGCTGGAGACGCGGACGATCCGCCTGCGCAGCCTGAACTGGCTTGGCGACGGCGCCTTCGAGGACGTCGCGGGGCTTCCCGTGCGCGCCCGGGTGCGCTCGACGCGGCCGGCGGTTCCGGCGCGGCTCACGGCGCTTGGGGGCGGCGAGGCCGAGGTGGAGCTGCCCGACGGCGAGAGCGGCGTCGCGCCGGGGCAGGCGTGCGTGGTCTACGACGAGGCGACAGGCGAGCGGGTGCTCGGCGGCGGGATCGTTCGGCCTCAGCCGCGCGTTCCCGCGGCGAATGAAGCGGCGAGCGAGGCCATACGGTGAGCGTCCAGTACGATCTGGAAGGACAGAAGAAGGCCTACGAGATCTGGGCCAAGTTCTACGACAAGGTCTATGTGCGGTTCCTGGCCGACGGCCAGAAGAAGGCCGCGGCCGCCGCCGCCGCCTGTGGTCCCGACATCCTCGAGGTCGGCGTCGGCACCGGCCTGGTGCTGCGCTATTACCCCGCGACCTCGCGCGTGGTCGGCGTCGACCTCTCCGAGCACATGCTCGCCAAGGCGCGCGAGAAGGTCGTGGCGCAGGGCCTCACCCAGGTCCGCGGGCTCTCCGTCATGGACGCCTGCAACCTCGGCCTGCCCGACGCCGTCTTCGACGCCGTCACCGTGCCCTTCGTCATCACGCTGGTGCCGAACCCGGAAGCCGCGCTTTCCGAGATGCGCCGCGTGCTGAAGCCGGGCGGCGAGATCATCGTGGCGTCCAAGATGGGCGCCGAGGACGGCCCGCTCATGAAGATCGAGGCTGCGCTCGCCCCGGTCGTGAAGACGGTCGGCTGGTCCACCGACTTCAAGGTCTCGCGCCTCGCCGCCTGGGCCGCGACCACGCCCGACATGAGCGTCGTCGAGGTGACGTCGATCTTCCCCGCGCCGTTCTTCAAGATGATCCGGATCAAGCGGGCGGTGTGATTTCGGCGGAAAGCTCGAAAGCCGCGCGGCATTTTCGTCGTTCGGCTTGGGAACCCTGGGTGGCGGGCCCACGTAAGCCTCGACACCCCGCCGCACCGAAAGTCCCCCATGCCCCCATCCGATCGCGATCTCGAACGCAACCGCTTCGCCGCCCGCGCCTCGCGCTATGCGCGGGTCGGCGTCAACGTCGGCGGGGTGGCGGCGCGGATCGCGGGCTCGCAGCTTCTGGGGCGCGCCACGGGCCGGGCCGACCGGGCGGCGGACCTGCGCGCCGCGCTCGGCGGGCTGAAGGGGCCGATCATGAAGGTGGCGCAGCTGCTCGCCACCATCCCCGACGCGCTCCCGCCGGAGTACGCCGAGGAGCTGTCGCAGCTCCAGTCCGACGCCCCGCCGATGGGCTACGCCTTCGTGAAGCGCCGGATGGCGGCGGAGCTCGGGCCGGACTGGCAGGCGAAGTTCGGATCGTTTGAGAAGGAGCCCGCGGCGGCGGCGTCGCTCGGGCAGGTTCATCGCGCGACCTCGCGGGGCGGCGAGCTGCTGGCGGTGAAGCTGCAGTATCCCGACATGGCGTCGGCGGTCGAGGCGGACCTCGCGCAGCTGTCGCTGCTGTTCGACCTGCGCCGGCGCTTCGACAGCGCGATCGACACCTCGGAGATCGTCGAGGAGATCGGCGCGCGCATCCGCGAGGAGCTGGACTACCGCCGCGAAGCCAAGCACGCCGCGCTCTACGGCGTCATGCTCGCGGACACGTCGGAGGTGCGCGTGCCCGGCGTCTGGAACGAGCTCTCGACCGGCCGTCTCCTGACGCTCAACTGGCTGGAGGGGCGGCGCCTGCTGGTTCACAAGGAGGCCCCGCTCGAGATCCGCAACCGGCTGGCCGTCGCCATGTTCAAGGCGTGGTGGCGTCCGTTCTCGCGCCACGGCGTGATCCATGGCGACCCGCACCTCGGCAATTACGCGGCCTTCGACGAGGGCGGCGAGCCGCAGGGCGTGAACCTGCTGGACTACGGCTGCATCCGCATCTTCCCGCCCGCCTTCGTCGGCGGCGTCGTCGACCTCTACGAGGGCCTGCGCGACGGCGACGACGCCCGGGTGGTGCACGCCTACGAGACCTGGGGGTTCCGCGGCCTGAAGCGCGAGCTGATCGACGTCCTCAACATCTGGGCGCGCTTCATCTACGGCCCGCTGCTCGACGATCGCGTGCGGACCATCGCCGACGGCGTGTCCCCCGGCGCCTATGGCCGCGCCGAAGCCTTCCGCGTGCACCAGGAGCTGAAGCGCAAGGGCCCCATCCGCATCCCGCGCGAGTTCGTCTTCATGGACCGCGCCGCGATCGGGCTCGGCGGCGTGTTCCTGCACCTGAAGGCCGAGCTCAACTTCCGCCACCTGTTCGAAGAGGCGATCGCGGACTTCACGGTCGAGCGCGTCGAGGCCCGGCAGGCCGAAGCCATGGCTGAGGCGGGCCTTGCGCCCTAAGCCGGCGCCGCTCCGCGCTGTCGCGCTCCAGGCCGAAGGGCTATTGTTCGCCGATCGCAAACGCAGCGCGGGCTCTGGTCCGCGCTCGGGTCGACAACCGGAGGATCGCGATCTGTCTCTGGAGTTTGGGCGCAGCGCAGGTTCAGTCCGCCGCGAAATCGGGCGCGGCACGCAGGCCGTCATCTATCGGCTGCCGGACGGGCGGATCGAGAAGGCGTTTCACGACGACGTGCCCGACGATCTGATCGAGCGCGAGCGCCGCAACGCGCGGCTGGCGTACGAGGCGGGCGTCCCGACCTGGCGCGTCGACGGGCCGACGGCCGTGTCGGCGGGGCGATCGGTCGTCGGCTCGTTCGAAGCCGGGCGTCCCTTGTCGCGCATCCTGCGCTGGCGGCCCCACCGCGCCCTGCCGCTCATCCGCCGCATGGCGCGCCTCCACGCGCAGATCCATGCGACGCCGCCGGACACCACGTTCGACAAGAAGAGCGTTTCGGCCGAGGGCGCCCTCAGGCGGCTTCGACGGCTCGCGCCGGAGGCCGATTTCGACCGCGTGCCGCAGTTGATCGGCGCGTCGGAGAGCGGCTTCTGCCACGGCGATCTCTCGCCCTCGAACGTGCTGTGGGACGGCGAGCGGATGCTTGCGCTTGACTGGGCCCGGTCCGGCTTCGGGGCTCTGACCGCGGACGCCGGCCGCACCGCTGCGATCATCTTTGCGTCGCGGCGGATCGGAACGCCGGCGCCTGCGCCGATGGGGCGCGCCTATCGCCGGCTGCTCGCGACCGAATACATGGCGGCCTATTGCGCCGAGACCGGCCGGTCGCTTGACGAGGTGCGAGCCTGGGCGGCGGTGTTTCTGGAGTCGAAGGCGACCTCGGGCCCGGATGTCGGACGTCGCGCCGGGCTTGTCGCCGAGGTTGTCCACCTGGTTCAGCCAGCCGCCGCAGAGCGCTGACGTCGCTGGGTTCCACGCGAACCGCTCGGCAGGAACGCGCCTCGACGCGAAGACCCCGCCGGCGAGCCCAACTCGTCACACCGCTTAGGTTATCAACGATTCAGCTCAGCTGAAAGCTGTTGGTATTTGGCATGCCAAGAGCTGAAAGGGAATTGCCTCCCCCCCGCGTTTCCGCTAAAGCCGAAAGTCCAAGCGCCGATTAGAACGCACAAAGGGACTTTATCATGGCCGGAACCACGGAATTCGCGACCGCGACGGGCAACGACTACGCGGAGCACGAGCGGACTTACGCCGCGGTCATGAAAATGTCCAAGGTCGGCACGGCGATGATCGTGCTGGTCGTGATCTCGCTGGCGATCGGCGGCGTCACGGGTCCGTGGTGGCTGTGCGGTCTCGGCATCGTGCTCTCGATCATCGGCGGCGTGATCGGCGCGGTGTCCCAGAAGGGCACCATCATCCCGATCGCGGTCGCGACGCTTGCGGTCGTGGCGCTCTGGTACGTCGTCTGAACCGATGAAGATCGCAGTCGCGAAAGAAACCGACGCGGCGGAGCCGCGGGTCGCGCTGACGCCTGACGTCGTCAAGAAGCTGAAGGGCCTCGGGGCCGACATCAGCATCGAGACCAGCGCGGGCGTCGCCTCCGGCGTCACCGACGCCGCCTACGAGGAGGCCGGCGCCACAATCGCCGCCTCGCGCGCCGACGCCCTCGCCGGCGCCGACGTGCTGCTCACCGTGCGCCGCCCGTCGCCTGAGAACGTCGCGGGCCTGAAGCCCGGCGCGCTCGTCATCGGCACGATGGACCCCTACGGCCAGGCCGACGCGATCGCGGCGCTCGCCACCGCCAACGTCTCCACCTTCGCCATGGAGCTGATGCCCCGCATCACCCGCGCGCAGGTCATGGACGTGCTGTCGTCGCAGGCGAACCTGGCGGGCTACCGCGCCGTGATCGACGCCGCGGCCGAGTTCGGCCGCGCCATGCCCCAGATGATGACCGCCGCCGGCACCGTTCCGCCGGCCCGGGCCTTCGTCATGGGCGCGGGCGTCGCGGGCCTGCAGGCCATCGCGACCGCCCGCCGCCTCGGCGCCGTGGTGTCCGCGACCGACGTGCGTCCCGCCGCCAAGGAGCAGGTCGCTTCGCTCGGCGCCAAGTTCGTCGCCGTCGAGGACGACGAGTTCAAGCAGGCCGAGACGGCCGCGGGCTACGCCAAGCCGATGTCGGCCGAGTACCAGGCCAAGCAGGCCGAACTGGTGGCGGCCCACATCGCCAAGCAGGACATCGTCATCACCACCGCGCTGATCCCGGGCCGTCCGGCGCCGCGGCTGGTGACGGCGGCGATGGTCAAGTCGATGAAGCCGGGTTCGGTGATCGTCGACCTGGCGGTCGAGCGCGGCGGCAACGTCGAAGGCGCGGTCGCAGGCCAGGTCGTCGAGATCGACGGCGTCAAGATCGTCGGGCATCTCAACGTCCCCGGCCGTCTCGCCGCCTCGTCCTCGGCGCTCTACGCCAAGAACCTGTCGTCCTTCCTGGAGACCCTGATCTCCAAGGAGACCAAGGAGCTCGCCGTCAACTGGGACGATGAGCTCGTCAAGGCGACCGCGCTCACCCGCGACGGCGCCGTCATCCATCCGATTGCGAAACCGGCGGAGGCGAACTGATGGCCGTCCTGTCTCCTGAAGAGGCCGCGGACCGCGCGCAGGCTGCGGCCGACGCCGCCCGTGACGCGGCGGCCGCCGCCCAGGGCTACGCCGACCAGATCGCCGACGCCGCGGGCGCGGCGCTCCATGGCGCGTCCGGCGGGGTCATCGACCCCTTTGTGTTCCGGCTCGCGATCTTCGTGCTGGCGGTGTTCGTCGGCTACTACGTGGTGTGGAGCGTGACGCCCGCGTTGCACACGCCGCTGATGGCGGTCACCAACGCCATCTCGTCCGTCATCGTCGTCGGCGCGCTGCTCGCGGTCGGCGTCGATCTCGCCGGCGGCTCCGGTCCGTGGTGGGCTCGCGGCTTCGGCTTCGTCGCCCTCGTGCTCGCCTCGATCAACATCTTCGGCGGGTTCCTCGTCACCCAGCGCATGCTCGGCATGTACAAGAAGAAGGGCTGACGGGACCGATGACCGACCTCGTCCAGATCCTCTACCTCATCGCCGGCGTCCTCTTCATCCTGTCGCTGCAGGGGCTTTCGAGCCCGGCGACGTCGCGCCGCGGCAACGCCATGGGCATCGCGGGCATGACGCTCGCGATCCTGACCACCCTGTTTGTCTCGCCGCCCCATGGCCTCGGCGGCTGGGTGCTCGTGATCGCCGGCCTCGGCGTCGGCGGCGCGATCGGCGCGGTGACCGCGAAGCGCATCGCCATGACCGCGATGCCGCAGCTTGTCGCCGCGTTCCACTCGCTCGTCGGCCTCGCCGCCGTGCTGGTGGCGGCCGCGGCGCTCTATGCGCCCGACGCTTTCGGTATCGGGCTCCCGGGCTCGATCCATGGCCAGTCGCTGGTGGAGATGGCGCTCGGCGTCGCGATCGGCGCGATCACCTTCACGGGTTCGCTGATCGCCTTCGCCAAGCTCGACGGACGCATGTCCGGCAAGCCGATCATGCTGCCCATGCGGCACCTGATCAACGGCGGCCTCGCCGCCCTGATCATCGTCCTGGCGATCATCTTCGTCCTGACCGAGAGCCACTTCGTGTTCTGGCTCATCGTGCTGGCCTCGCTCGCCTTCGGCTTCCTGATCATCATCCCGATCGGCGGCGCGGACATGCCCGTCGTCGTCTCGATGCTGAACAGCTACTCCGGCTGGGCCGCGGCCGGCATCGGCTTCACGCTCGGCAACCTCGCGCTGATCATCACCGGCGCGCTGGTCGGCTCGTCGGGCGCGATCCTGTCCTACATCATGTGCAAGGGCATGAACCGGAGCTTCATCTCCGTCATCCTCGGCGGCTTCGGCGGCGACAGCGCGGCTTCGGGGGCCGCGGCCGGCGGGGGCGAACAGCGCCCGGTGAAGCAGGGCGCGGCCGAGGACGCGGCCTACATCATGAAGAACGCGTCCAAGGTCATCATCGTGCCGGGCTACGGCATGGCGGTGGCCCAGGCCCAGCACGCGCTGCGCGAGATGTGCGAAAAGCTCAAGGAGGAGGGCGTCGAGGTCAAGTACGCCATCCATCCGGTCGCGGGCCGTATGCCGGGCCACATGAACGTGCTGCTGGCGGAAGCCCAGGTGCCCTACGACGAGGTGTTCGAACTCGACGAGATCAACTCGGAGTTCTCGGGCGCGGACGTCGCCTTCGTCATCGGCGCGAACGACGTCACCAACCCGGCCGCCAAGACCGACAAGACCTCGGCGATCTACGGCATGCCGATCCTCGACGTCGAGAAGGCCGGCACAGTGCTCTTCATCAAGCGCGGCATGGCGGCGGGCTACGCCGGCGTCGAGAACGAGCTGTTCTTCCGCGACAACACCATGATGCTGTTCGGCGACGCGAAGAAGATGACCGAGAGCATCGTCAAGAGCCTCTGAGCCGCGACGACGATACGACCACGTGGGAAGGCCGGGCCATTACGCCCGGCCTTTTCGTTTGTGCGATGCTGCGCCGAGACCTCCAAAACGGCATGACGACCCCGATGATCACCGATCTTTCTCGCAGTCTCGTCCTCATCCGGCATGGGCAGAGCGAGGACAACGAACAGGACCTGTTTTCGGGTCTTCGCGATCCCGCGCTCACCGCCCGCGGCGAGGAGGAGGCGCGCGCCGCGGGGCGGCAGCTCGGGCGGCTGGGGTTCCGCTTCACGCACGCCTTCACCAGCGTGCTGCAGCGGGCCGGCCAGACGATGGAGCTGATCCTCGCAGAGCTCGGCCAGTCCGACCTGCCGGTGGTTCGGAACTCCGCGCTGAACGAGCGCGACTACGGCGCGCTCGCGGGCCTCAACAAGACGCAGGCGCGCGAGCGCTTCGGGCCTGAGCGGGTCAGGATTTGGCGCAAGTCCTACGACGCGGTTCCGCAGGGCGGGGAGAGCCTCGCCATGACGGCCGCGCGCGTCTGGCCCTTCTATGGGCGCGCGATCGCCCCGGCCGTCCGCGCCGGAGGCTGCGTGCTGCTGGTGGGGCACGGCAACGCGCTGCGCTCGATGCTCATGCGGCTCGACGGCATCGATCCGGAGACGATCGAAGACGTGAATATCGGGACCGCGCAGATCCTGATCTACACGCTGGCCGAGGACGGCGAGCGGCTCGTCAAGGCGCGCCTGCCGTCAGGCGATCTCGCCGAAGGTCCGCCGGCGGCCTGAGGCGACGCGGGGCGTCGGGCGTCCTGAGCGCTTGTCCTTACCGCCGGATGTGCGCGAGCGCCGTCTCCATCGCGCTCGGCGACACGCGGATCGAACCGGTGAACGGCGAGTCCATGTCGAGGATGAGAAACAACGCGCTGGAGATCAGCGCGGCGCCGACCACGAGCGTCGAGATCACGACGGCGTTCGCCGGGGCGCGGTAGCTGAAGCTTGCGAAGATCAGCGTCAGCCACGCCGTCAGCACCGCGAGCAGCGGGGCCGGCACCGTGCCGTCCCAATGCTCGATCAGGGCCCAGCGCAGCTCGATGACCTTCTGGAAGCGCTGCCGCCATTCGATCTTCAACGCGGCGCGCTCGTCGTCGGCCGGGTGGAGGTCGCGCAGCGCCGCGCCGACGTCGTCCAGCAGCTTCTCGGCCGCAACGTCCTCGACCACCGGCGCCGCGTCGGTGGTGGGCCACGTGCCTTCAATCGCGCGCTCGACGTAGACCGCGAGCCTTGCGCGGGCGTCCGCCGTCTCCGGCCCATAGGCCCGCAAGGTGCGGTCGAGCAGGATGAGCTCGGTCGCGAAGGCGTGGACGTTGTGGTCGATGGCGTCGAACGCCGTCTTCGACGAGTTGATGAGGAGGCCGAGCACCAGCGACGTCATCACCACGAAGATGTTCGCGGTGAGCCGCACCACGTTGTGCGTCTCCTCGTTCCGGTGGCGCTCCGGCAGGCGCGGATGGAAGGCCAGGCAGCCGAACGAGGCGAGGACGAGGCCGAGAAAGGTCGCCAGGGCGACAAGGTGCTCGATCATTCGAGTACGCCAGATTGCGGGCCCGCGATCGCGGAGCCTCTCGTCACAGTCACGCTAGCAGCGACGACGGCGTCTCGACATCCCCGTCGGCCGCTTCTACCCTCGCGCCATTCCGAGGGGCGTCCCGCTGCGATGCGGGACTGAGATGGCCAGAGGCCGATCCCTTTGAACCTGATCCGGGTCATGCCGGCGAAGGGACGGGAACCGATAAGCCAAGGGGCGTCCGCGTCCGGGCTCTCCCTGACAATCGTCAGAATCCGGATCTCCCAACGAGAAACGCTCGAGGAGATTCCCATTGAACGTCCACATCCCTCCGAAAGACGCGAAAGCCGCGCCGACCAGCGTCACCACCGGGCCGATCTTCGGCTCGCGCAAGGTCTACGCCTCGCCGAAGTCGCACCCTGAGCTCCGGGTGCCGTTCCGCGAGATCGGCTTGAGCGATCCGAACGAGCCGCCGGTGCGGGTCTATGATCCGTCCGGCCCCTACACCGAGGACGACGTCGCGGTCGATCTCGCCGCCGGCCTGCCGCCGGTGCGCGAGCGCTGGATCGCCGCCCGCGGCTACACCGTCGTGGCCGGCCGCGCCGTGAAGCCCGAAGACAACGGCAACGTCTCCGCCGATCGGCTGGTGGCGCCCTGTCCCGCGACGCGCGCGATCCGCGAGGCCTCCGCCGGCCAGCTCGTCACCCAGTACGAGTTTGCGAAGGCCGGGATCGTCACCGAGGAGATGGTCTACGTCGCTTTCCGCGAGAACCTCGCCCGCGAACAGGCGCTGGAAGGCGCGGGCCTCCGGCGGGGTGACGGGGAGGACTTCGGCGCCGAAATCCCGGCCTTCGTCACCCCGGAGTTCGTGCGCTCCGAGGTCGCGCGGGGCCGGGCGATCATCCCGGCCAACATCAACCACGTCGAGCTGGAGCCGATGGCGATCGGCCGGAACTTCCTGGTCAAGGTCAACGCCAACATCGGCAACTCCGCGGTCACCTCGGGCGCGGCCGAGGAGGTGGAGAAGCTGGTCTGGGCGCTCCGCTGGGGCGCGGACACGGTGATGGACCTCTCGACGGGGCGCAACATCCACAACATCCGCTCCTGGATCCTGCGCAACGCGCCGGCGCCGATCGGCACCGTGCCGATCTACCAGGCGCTCGAGAAGGTCGACGGCGATCCGCTGAAGCTCGACTGGGAGGTGTTCAAGGACACGCTCATCGAGCAGGCCGAGCAGGGCGTCGACTACTTCACCATCCACGCCGGCGTGCGGCTCGCGCATGTGCCGCTGACGGCGGATCGCGTCACCGGCATCGTCTCCCGCGGCGGCTCGATCATGGCGCGCTGGTGCCTCGCCGGGCACCGCGAGAGCTTCCTCTACGAGCGCTTCGGCGACATCTGCGACATCATGCGGAAGTACGACGTCTCGTTCTCACTCGGCGACGGCCTGCGGCCGGGCTCGATCGCCGACGCCAACGACGCCGCGCAGTTCGCGGAGCTGGAGACGCTGGGCGAACTCACGCAGATCGCCTGGGGCAAGGGCTGCCAGGTCATGATCGAGGGCCCCGGCCATGTGCCGATGCACAAGATCAAGGCCAACATGGACAAGCAGTTGAAGGTCTGCGGCGAGGCGCCGTTCTACACGCTCGGGCCGCTCACCACCGACATCGCGCCGGGCTACGACCACATCACCTCCGGCATCGGCGCGGCGATGATCGGCTGGTTCGGCACCGCGATGCTCTGCTACGTCACGCCGAAGGAGCACCTCGGGCTTCCGAACCGAGACGACGTGAAGACCGGCGTCATCACCTATCGGATCGCGGCCCACGCGGCGGACCTCGCCAAGGGCCACCCCGCGGCGAAGATCCGGGACGACGCCGTCAGCCGCGCGCGCTTCGATTTCCGCTGGGAGGACCAGTTCAACCTCTCGCTCGACCCCGACACCGCGCGCGCCTTCCACGACGAGACCTTGCCCAAGGACGCGCACAAAGTGGCGCACTTCTGCTCAATGTGCGGGCCGAAGTTCTGCTCGATGAAGATCACGCAGGATCTGCGCGCGGAGGTGAGGGCGCAGAACGTCGCGTTCACGGCGGAAGAGGGCATGAAGGCGAAGTCGGAGGAGTTTCTGGCCCAGGGCGGCGCGCTTTACGTCGCGGCGCCCACCGTCCCCTGAGTTTCTCGACAGGAAAGCTTTTCGCCTGACGCATAGCCGGCGCCCGCGCGTCGGGGGGCTCGCCCTCTGGCGCGCGGACGCCGCCGTCCTCACCATGAGACCATGGTTTTCCCGAGCGTTTCCGGACGTCTGGCTCGGACTTTGCTCTCGGAAAGCCGTCGCCTTGCTTGTGCGGGAGCATGCTGATGGAGTCGTTGCTTGCAGGCATTCTGAGACGCATCGTGAGCCACGGCCGACTGTCGGTCGTCATGGCCTCCGGCGCGCGTCACGTCTTCGGCGACGGCTCCGGCCCGCCGGTCGCCCTTCGCTTCACCGACCGCGGGGCGCAATGGGCCTTCGTGCTCGATCCCTATCTGAAGATGGGCGAACTCTTCATGGATGGCCGGCTGGTCGTCGAAGAGGGCGACATCTACCAGGCGCTCGATCTGCTGCTGGGCGAGCTCAAGGGCAAGCCCGAGCCGCTCCCGGTGCGGCTCTCGCACAAGCTGCGGTTCGCGCTTCGCCGCTTCGCGCAACGCAACGGCCTGACCCGCTCCCGCCAGAACGTGGCGCACCATTACGATCTCGACGGCCGGCTCTACGACCTGTTCCTCGACGACGACCGCCAGTACTCCTGCGCCTACTACGACCGGGACGGCATGACGCTGGAGGAGGCGCAGGCGGCCAAGCGCCGCCACATCGCGGCGAAGCTCGCGATCCACGGCGGGGAGCGCGTGCTGGATATCGGCTCCGGCTGGGGAGGGCTCGGGCTCTATCTCGCCGGCGTCGCCGGCGCCCGCGAGGTGCTGGGCGTCACTCTGTCGGAAGAGCAGCTCGCGCTCGCCCGTCGGCGCGCGGAGGAGGGCGGGCTGGCCGATCGGGTGCGTTTCGAACTGCGCGACTATCGCACCCTGGACGGCGCCTTCGACCGCATCGTCTCGGTCGGCATGTTCGAGCATGTCGGCGTGACGCAGTACCGGGCCTTCTTCGAGAAGGCGCGCGACCTGCTCGCGCCGGACGGCGTGATGCTGCTCCACACCATCGGGCTCTCGGACGGCCCGTGGTTCACCAATCCCTGGATCGACAAGTACATCTTCCCCGGCGGCGCCTTGCCGGCGCTCTCGGAGATGCTGCCGTTGATCGAGAGGGCCGGGCTCGTGGTCACCGACGTCGAGGTGCTGCGTCTGCATTACGCCTTCACGCTGCGCGACTGGCGCGCGCGGTTCCTCGCCCGGCGCGAGGAGGCGGCGCGGCTCTACGACGAGCGCTTCTGCCGGATGTGGGAATTCTATCTCGCGGCCTGCGAGGCGGCGTTCCGCCACCAGGGCGCGGTGGTGTTCCAGCTGCAGCTCGCGCGCCGGCAGGAGGCGGTTCCGCTGACGCGCGGCTACATCGAGATGACGGAAGCCGCGCTCGAACGGAAGGAGCGCTGCGGCGGCCTCGCGGCCGCCGCAGAGTGAGCCGCGTTCAGCCCTCGGAGTAGGTCACGCCCGCTTTGCCGCCGACGCGGCGGAAGCCCTCGGTGGCGCGCTTGTCGTTGCGGTCGATCTGGAGCGCCTGGGCGAACGACGCGCGGGCGCGCGGCAGGTCGTTCTTGCGCTCGAAGGCCAGCGCGCGGCCGATCCAGGCGTCGATGTACTTGGGGTTCAGCGTGCGCGCGGTGTCAAAATCGTCCAGCGCCGCGTCCGGGTCATTGGTCGCGAGATAGCTCATGCCGCGGCCGACGTAAGGCTCAGCCGCCGTCACCGCGATCGCCGTCGCCTTGGTGAAGTCGTCGATCGCGCCGTCGTGGTTGCCCTGCGCCTGATGGATCAGGCCGCGGTTGTGCCAGGCCTGGGCGTTGTTCGGATCGAGTTCGATCGCGCGCTGGAAGTCGCCGAGCGCCTGCTCCATGCGGCCCGAAGAGCGGTAGAGATTGCCGCGGCCCACATAGGCCGGGCTGTAGTTCGGATCGGCCTGGATCGCGCGGTCGTAGTCGGCGAGGGCCTCGCCGGTCTTGTTCAGCGAGCGATAGGCCAGCGCACGGTTGGCGTAGGCCTTGGCGAAACCGCCGTTGATGCGGATCGCCTGGCTGAAATCGGCGATGGCGTTGTCGTACTGGGCGAGGCGGGCGTAGGCCGAGCCGCGCATGTTCCAGGCTTCGGGGTCGCTCGGGTTCTGCTGGACGACCTGGCTGAGCGAGCCGAGGTCGGACTGGCGGGCCGCGTAGGCGTCCGGATCGAGCGACGCGCCCGAGCCGACCGTGTCGCAGGCGGCGAGCGAGAGGGCGAGCAGGCTCGCCGCTCCCGCGCGAAGAAGAAAGCTCGAGTCGACCCTAAGCCGCATATCCCCACCACCTTACCGCTGGACGCCCTGAGGCTCGCCAATCACAGGCGGATTGCGGCGAGATTGCGGATCCAACGCCGCGATGCCGCCGCTTGTCGCCGAGTGTTGCGGCCAAAGCGCAAAAACGCCCGCCGGTCTGGATCCCGCGGGCGTTTCACGCTCATTTCGTTGATCAGCGCGCCCTTAGCAGGCGCCCGGGATCAGCGAATCACTTCTTCTTCATCGGCAGCAGGCCTTCGCGCTGAGCGCGCTTGCGGGCCAGCTTGCGGCCGCGGCGCACGGCCTCGGCCTTCTCGCGCGCCTTCTTCTCGGATGGCTTCTCGTAATGTCCGCGGAGCTTCATTTCACGGAAGATGCCTTCGCGCTGCATCTTCTTCTTCAGGGCCTTGAGGGCCTGGTCGACATTGTTGTCGCGAACGAGAACCTGCACGTCGTGCCTCGGGTAGCGTTTGTCTCAGGGCGGATCGCCCTGCCGGCGACAGAGCGTGAACTAAAAAACAAAAAGACGTCGCACGCCGTCGGCGCACGCGTCTCATTACCGAAAGATGCTTAGCAGAGGGCTTGGCCCTTGTCCATGCGGGCGCAGTCCCTACGCGCGCGAGGTGTCGACGGCCTCACGTGACGCGGGTGACGTGGCCCATCTTGCGGCCGGGCTTGGGCTCGCCCTTGCCGTAGAGATGCACGGCCGCGCCGGGCTCGGCGAGCAACTCGCGCCAGCCGTTCGCCTCCGCGCCGAGCAGGTTCGTCATGACCACCGCGCCGCGGGTGCGGGTCGAGCCCAGCGGCCAGCCCGCGATGGCGCGCACGTGCTGCTCGAACTGGCTGGTCTCGGCGCCCTCGATCGTCCAGTGGCCTGAGTTGTGCACGCGGGGGGCGATCTCGTTGACGACCACCCTCTCGCCGGTCGGGCCATCGACCAGGAACATCTCGACCGCGAACACGCCGACATAGGCGAAGGCGTTGGCGATCTTGCGGGCGATCGCGACCGCCGCGGCCGCCGTCTCCGGCTTGATCGCGGCCGGCACGTGCGAGGTGCGCAGGATGTGGTTCTCGTGGCGGTTCTCGACCACGTCGTAGGCGGCGAAGCCGCCGTCGCGGCCGCGCGCGGCGACCACCGAGACCTCGGCGCGGAACGGCACGAAGGCCTCGAGGATCGCGGGCTGGCCGTTCATCATGCCGAGCGCGGCGTCGAGGCCGAGCCCCTCGCGCACCAGCACCTGGCCCTTGCCGTCGTAGCCGAAGCGACGCGTCTTCAGCACCGCCGGTCGGCTGATCGCGCCGACCGCCGCCGCGAGGCTCGCGCGGTCGTCGACCGCCGCGAAGGCCGGCGTCGGCAGGCCGAGGTCGCGCAGGAAGCTCTTCTCGCTCAGGCGGTCCTGGGTCGTCGCCAGGGCGTGGGCGTCCGGAAACAGCGGGCGGTGGGCGGAGACGAGCCGGGCGGTCTCGGCCGGTACGTTCTCGAACTCGTAGGTGACGACGTCGACGCTCTCCGCGAACAGCGCGAGCGCGGTCTCGTCGTCATAGGCCGCGATCGTGCGCTCGGCCGCGACGTCGAACGCCGGGCTTTGCGGATCGGGCGCGTAGACGTGGACCTTGAGGCCGAGCGGGGCCGCGGCGAGCGCGATCATGCGCCCGAGCTGTCCGCCGCCGAGGATGCCGATCGTTCCGCCGGGGCTGAGGGGCGCGCTCGTCATGGTCAGCTTTCTCCGACGGGGATCTCTGCGACGTTGTCCGTCTGGGCGGCGCGCCAGGCGTCGAGCCGCTGCGCGAGTTCGGGATCGTTGAGCGCGAGCACGGAGACGGCGAGCAGGGCCGCGTTGATCGCGCCGGCCCGGCCGATCGCCACCGTTCCGACGGGGACGCCGGCCGGCATCTGGACGATCGACAGCAGGCTGTCGAGGCCGGACAGCGTGTGCGACTGGACCGGCACGCCGAACACCGGCAGCGGCGTCATGGAGGCCACCATGCCGGGCAGGTGGGCCGCGCCGCCGGCGCCGGCGATCACGACCTTGAAGCCATCCTCGCGCGCCGCCTTGGCGAAGGCGACGAGCCGGTCGGGCGTGCGATGCGCCGAGACGATCCGCGCGACGTGGGCGACGCCGAGCTGGGTCAGAGTGTTGGCGGTGTGGACAAGGGTCGTCCAGTCGGACTGGCTGCCCATGACGATCGCGACAGGCGCGGGCTCGGCGCGGCGTTCCGCGACCATCTCAAAGGCTCCGGGACAGTGGGAGGAACGGCGACGATAGGCGCCGGCCGGGACGCGCGCAAGCGCGCCGTCAGGCGATGATGTCCGGGGTCAACTGATCGTGCAGGAAGGACATGCGGTCCTTCAGGCCGAGCTTGCGCTTCTTGAGGCGCTGGATCTGCAGCCGATCGCCCGCGCCGACGCGCTCCAGCGCCTCGATCGCGGTATCGAGGTCGCGATGCTCTTCGCGGAGGCGGGCGAGTTCCTCCCGGGCCGCCTGTTCCTCGGCCCGCTCCTCGTCGTCCCGTCTCGCCATGTCATCCTGTCCGCCTCGACGCCACGCTCATGCGCGGCGGAGTATCGCCGCGGCCCTCGCGGGCGGCAAGGGCGCGCGACGGGTCGCGCATCTGTGATGGCCAGACAGCCCTTCTGACCGTTCGACAGACGAAAAGTCTCGTGACATGCTGATGACGTCAAACCAGACGAGGGAGACGTTCTTAATGTCCATCGAGTCGCATCTGGTCCAGCTTGAGAAGAAGCATCGCGCTATCGAGCGTGAAATCGAACTCGAGCTGACCCATCCGAATATGGATGAGGTCAAGGTTTCTGCGCTGAAGCGCAAAAAACTCCGCATCAAGGACGAGATGATCAAGTTGACTGGTCCGCAGCTTACGCTGCACTGAGGCCGTCAAGGCTCCTTTGTAGTTCCGCTGAAGCGCCGTCGACCGAAAAGGTCGGCGGCGTTTTTATATGTGCGGCCTTTCGGCCACACGGCTTGGGGCGTCTCGATGGGGCCCCTTGCGGCCGAATCGCCACCGGGTACATGGGTGGGCTCGGAATTTGGCCGCCAGAACGGAGGAGCCTGCATGACAGCGATCATCGCATCCATGTCCTCCGGCCGGTCGCGCCGCCGCTAGGCCCGACCCGCGCGCGGTCCGCCGCCCGCGTCCGCCGACAGTTCTCCGTCGTCGTTAATCCTTCGTTCCGCGCGCCGACGCGTCCGCGGGGTCGTCGTGCGACCCGCGACCGCGCTTCGCGTCGCCCTATCTGGAGCCGGCCGTCGCCTTGGCGCGGCTGGAAGCCATCATGTCCCATCCCCGCACTTCGCTTCGCGAGGCGCCCTTCGCGAAGGTCGTCCGCTTCGTCTTCAGCCATTGGGCGCGCCAGCCCGCACGGGTCGCGCTGGTCGCGGGCGCCATGGCCGCGGCGACCCTCGCCGACGTCGCGATCCCCGTGTTCGCCGGCCAACTGGTGGACGCATTCGCGTCCGCCGACCGCGACGCGGCCCTGCCGGGCGCGCTGTGGGCCTTCGTCGCGATCGTCGCCCTCTCCGGCGCGATCGCGCTCGCACGCTGCGTCGCCTTCATGACCGTGATCCCGATGACCCAGATCATCATGAAGGACGCCGCGGCCGAGGCCTTCGCGCGGGTGCAGCGGCTGTCGACGGACTGGCACGCGAACAACTTCGCGGGCTCGACCGTGCGCAAGATCACCCGCGGCATCTGGGCGGTCGACCAGTTCGACGATCTCGTGCTGATTGCGCTGACGCCCTCGTTGCTCGTGCTGGTGGGCGCGACCGCGGTCCTCGCCGCGCACTGGCCGCTGATGGGGCTCGTCACCTTCCTCGGCGCGGTCGCCTATGTGGCGACGACGGTCGCGATCTCGCTGCTGTGGGTCGCGCCGGCCGCCCGCCTGTCCAACGCCTGGGACACTCGGCTCGGCGGCGTGCTGGCCGACGCCGTCACCTGCAACGGCGTCGTCAAGGCCTTCGGCGCGGAGGCCCGGGAGGAGGGCCGTCTCGCCCAAGTGATGGAGAAGTGGAGCCGGCGCACCACCCGCACCTGGCGGCGCGGCACCTGGAACGGCGTGCTGCAGAACCTCATCCTGATGGCCCTGCGCGCCGCGACGCTCGGCGTCGCCTTGTGGCTGTGGTGGAGCGGCCAGGCGAGCGCCGGCGACGCCGCTTTCGTGCTCACCATGTTCGCGGTCATCCACGGCTATCTGCGGGACGTCGGCATGCACGTCGCCGACCTTCAACGGTCGGTCAACGACCTGCAGGAGCTTGTCGAACTGCACGACGTCCCGATCGGCGTCGAGGACCTCCCGGACGCCCGGCCCATCGTCATCGGCGACGGGCGCATCGCGTTCGAGACCGTCGACTTCCACTACGCCGGCCACGACACGCCGCTCTACCGCGACTTCTCGGTGGTGATCCGCGGGGGCGAGCGCGTCGGTCTCGTGGGGCGGTCGGGCTCGGGCAAAACCACCTTCGTCAAGCTGGTGCAGCGCCTCTACGACGCGACCGGAGGCCGGGTGACGATCGACGGCCAGGACGTGACGCGCGCCACCCAGACCTCGCTTCGCGCGCAGATCGCGATCGTCCCGCAGGAGCCGGTGCTGTTCCACCGGTCGCTGGCCGAGAACATCGCCTACGCCCGGCCGAGCGCGAGCCTGGCGGAGATCGAGCGCGCGGCGGCGCTCGCCAACGCCGACGGCTTCATCGCCCGCTTGCCGAAGGGCTACGCCACCCTGGTCGGCGAGCGCGGCGTGAAGCTCTCCGGCGGCGAGCGGCAACGCATCGCGCTCGCGCGCGCCTTCCTCGCGGACGCGCCGGTGCTGATCCTCGACGAGGCCACCTCGAGCCTCGACTCCGAGTCGGAGGCCGCGATCCAGGAGGCGATCGAACGGCTGATGATCGGCCGCACCACGATCGTGGTCGCGCACCGCCTGTCCACCGTGCGCGCGATGGACCGCATCCTGGTGTTCGAGCGCGGGCGGGTGGTGGAGCAGGGCGACCACGCGGCGCTGGTGGCGCGGCCGGACGGGGTCTACCGCCGGCTGTTCGAGCGGCAGTCGTCGGATCTCGTGGACGGCGCGGTTGCGTAAAGGATTATGGCGCAATTGCGCCCCGGGCGCTTCTGCGACATGCTGCACTGCGATACCGACGCCACCCCCGGGGCCGCCGTGAAAATCACGACCGACATCCTGCACGCCGCGCAACTGGCGCGCGCCGCGTCGTTGCCCGAGCGCGCAGGCGCCGCGCCGGTGCGCACCGCCATTCTGGAGGGCGTACAGCAACGGAACGCGGTGCTCGACGCTCTGTTCTACGACATCAAGGTGGTGAGCGAAGCCGAGGCGCAGGCGATCAGCCCGGGGATCGCCGGCGAGGGCGCGATCCTGATCGTGCCGCCGCCGGGCGCCGGCGACATCACGCTGTGCCCGGGACCCGAGCATTTTATCCGGTCCGGCGGCAAGGGCGTCACCACGTTGACCGTCGCGGGCGTCGGAAGCTGCGCGCTGGGCTCCGCCGCCTTCGCTCGCAACGTCGCGGCGGCGGTCGGCGCGCCGGTAGCGGCGGTGGTCTCGGGCTACGGGCTCGCCGACCTCGCGACGGAGGCCTTTGGCGGGTTTTTCTGGTTCGGCGGGCTGAGCGGCCTCCGGGGCATGTTCGAGGCGTTCGACACCGCGAGCCGCCCGGCGGCCCCGCGCGAGCCCGGCGGCTCCGGGGCCGAGGACGTGCTGATCCGCCGAAGCCTCGACACCCAGACCGTGCTCGCCCTGCTGGAGCGCAAGGACATCGCCTTCGACCTCCTGGTCGGGCACTCCAAGGGCAATCTGGTGATCTCGGAGGCGCTCAACGCGCTCCGCCGCAAGGACGAGGCGCGCCTCCGGCGGCTCGCCGCCGCGGCCAAGGTCGTCACCATCAGCGCGCGCGTCGCCCTGCCGCCGGCGTTCCAGAACGTTGTCGACGTCATGGGCGAATGGGACTGGTTCGGCCGGCTCAACTCGCGGCCCGGCGTCCCGGCCGGCATCGTCGCGCCGCGCGCCTGGCACCACACCAACACCGACCTGCCGGCGCATCTCGACGTCGCCGCAGTCGTGCGTCAGGCGTTGGCGCGCTAAAGCGCGATCGGTCCCCGTTGGAAACGCCCGCGCTCGTGTGAACGCCGAGCGCCTACCGCACCACGACCTTCGCGCCGAGCGGCACCCGCTGGTACAGGTCCTCGACGTCGAAATTGACCATGCGGATGCAGCCGGACGACATGGCCTGGCCGATGGTCTTCGGCTCGTTGGTGCCGTGGATGCGGAACAGCGTGTCGCGCCCGTCGCGGTGGAGATAGAGCGCGCGCGCGCCGAGCGGATTCTCCGGCCCTCCGGCCATCCGCAGCGGCAGCTCCGGGCGGCGCTGCAGCATCTCCGCCGGCGGCACCCAGTCCGGCCACTCCTGCTTGGCGCCGACCTTGGCTTCGCCGGTCCAGCCGAACCCCTCGCGGCCGACGCCGACGCCGTAGCGCATCGCCTTCCCGTCCGGCTCCACGAGGTAGAGGAACTTGTCGCTGGTGTTGATGACGATGGTACCTGGCGCCTCGCCTGTCGGGTTCGTCACCTGCTGCCGGCGGTACTGCACCGGCAGCGTGTCGGGGTAGCTCGTGGCCATCGCCGCCGCGACATAGCCGCCGGAGGAGGACGCCCCCGTCCCCGCGGCCCCGCCGCACCCCGCAAGCGCGCCGGCCGCAAGACAGACGGCGAGCGTCGAAAAGGCCTGAGAGCGAACCCAACGCAACGTCATCATGTTCCCCGACGCCCCCACGGCGTGCGGGTCGCACCGCCGGACAGGACGCAAGAATAGAGCGCTGACCGGTCAGCAGGAGAGCGACCTTGGAAGCGTCGCGCGGATTCCGCAGTGCGATGTCGCCCGGACGCCACAGTGGGGACTAGCGGGCGAGCGAGGCGTAGAGCTCCGCGTAGGCTTTGGCCGAGGCGTCCCACGAGACGTCGGCGCGCATGGCGTTGGCCTGACACTGCGCCCAGGCCTGCCCGTCGGCGTAGAGCTGCGCCGTGCGGCGCAAGGCCGTCTCCAACGCGCTCAGGTTGACCGGGTTGAACTGGACGCCGGTCGCGACGCCCGCCGCCAGCGCCATCGGGTTGGCGTCGATCACCGTGTCGGCGAGGCCGCCCACGCGCGATACGACGGGCAGCGCGCCGTAGCGCAGCGCGCAGAGCTGGGTCAGCCCGCAAGGTTCGAACCGCGACGGCACCAGGATCGCGTCGGAGCCCGCCTGCACGAGATGGGCGAGCCGCTCGTCGTAGCCGATGAAGACGCCGATGCGTCCCGCGTGCCGCGCGGCCAGATCCCGGAACCGGGCTTCAAGCGCGGGCTCGCCGGAGCCCACAAGCGCGAGCGCGCCACCGAGATCGAGCAGGGTAGGGACCGCGTCGGCCAGCAGGTCGAGGCCCTTCTGGCTCGACAGCCGGCTGATGACGCCGAAGATCGGCCCGGCCGCCGGCGCCAGGCCGAAGCGCGCCAGCACCGCGGCGCGGCTCGCGGCGCGACCGCCGCGATCGCCGACGGAGAAGGGCGCGGGCAGGTCGACGTCGGTCTCGGGGTTCCAGACCTCCACGTCGATGCCGTTGAGGATTCCGACGACGTCCGCCGCGCGGTCGCTCAGCAGTCCTTCGAGCCCGACGCCGCCGTCGGGCTCGAGGATTTCGGCCGCGTAGGTCGGGGACACCGTCGTGATGCGGTCCGCGAACTTCAGCGCGGCCTTGAGGAAGCCGATCCCGCCGTAATACTCCACGCCGTGGATCGTCATGGCGTGATCGGGCAGGCCGAGGGCGCCCAGCAGCGTCGCCGGAAACCAGCCCTGGAAGGCGATGTTGTGGATGGTCGCCACCGTCTTCGGCCGCGGCCCGGCGCCATAGGCGAGATAGGCCGGCGCGAGCCCCGCCTGCCAGTCGTGCAGATGCACGACGTCAGGCGCCGGCAGGCCAGCCGCGCCGCGCCCGATCTCCGCCGCGACCTTGCTGAGGCCCGCGAACCGGAAGGCGTTGTCGGGCCAGTCCCGGCCGTCCGGGCCGACATAGGGGTTGCCGGGACGGGCGTAGAGGTGCGGCGCGTCGATCGCGATGACGTCAAGCCCCTTCGCTTCGCCGGCGATCAGGGTCGCAGGACCGCCGAAGAGATCGTCGAAGCGGAAGAACGCTTCGCCGTCGTCGAGCGCCGCCATCACGGCGGGATAGCCCGGCACCAGCGTGCGCACGGCGACGCCCTGCCGCGCGAGCGCCGCGGGCAGCGCGCCCACGACGTCGGCGAGACCACCGGTCTTGATCAGCGGAAAGGCTTCCGACGCGACGGCGAGAACGGCGGTCATCAGGGCTCACGAAGCGGTTCAGGGGAGGGGGCGTAAAGGCGACTTCGATCCTAGCGCGTTTGCAGACCGCGCGGCGCCGTCTCCGCTCTCGCGCCTTCGTCCACGCCGGCGTCCACGATGCAGTCGCGGCCCATGCGCGTGAGGGTCGATCCGCTACGTCTAAAGCCGGTCGATCATCGACTGCGTGATCAGGCACACGCCCTTGCTCGTGCGGCGGAAGCGCTGGGCGTCGGCCTCGGGGTCCTCGCCCACCACGAGCTTCTCCGGGATCTTCACGCCGCGGTCGATGACGACGTTCTTCAGGCGCGCATGCCGTCCGATGTCGACGTAGGGCAGCACCACGGCGCGCTCGATCTCCGAGAAAGAGTTGGCGCGCACGCCGGTGAACAGGAGCGACTCCCGCACACCGGCGCCCGAGACGATGCAGCCGCCCGACACCAGTGACGAGACCGCGCGGCCGCGGCGCTCCTCGGTGTCGTGGATGAACTTCGCCGGAGGCGTGATTTCGGAGAAGGTCCAGATCGGCCACTCGTGGTCGTAGAGGTCGAGCGCGGGCACGAAGTCCGTGAGGTCGATGTTGGCCTCGAAATAGGCGTCAACCGTGCCGACGTCGCGCCAGTAGGGCTCCTGTTCGGTAGCGGAGCGCACGCAGGAGCGCGAGAAGTGGTGGGCGACGGCTTTGCCGCCCTTCACGATCTGCGGAATGATGTCCTTTCCGAAATCATGGCTGGAGTTCGGGTCCGCGGCGTCCTTGCGCAGCAGGTCGAACAGGAAGGGCGTGTCGAAGACGTAGATGCCCATGCTGGCGAGGGCGACGTCCGGCTTGCCCGGCATCGCCGGCGGGTCCTTCGGCTTCTCCAGGAAGTCGACGATGCGGTCGGTCGCGTCGACGTGCATCACGCCGAAGCCAGAGGCCTCCGCGCGCGCCACCTCGAGGCAGCCCACGGTGACATCGGCGCCGCTCTCGACGTGCTGGGCGAGCATGAGCTCGTAGTCCATCTTGTAGATGTGGTCGCCCGCCAAGATCACCATATGCCGCGGGGCGTAGTCTTCAATGATGTCGATGTTCTGATAGACCGCGTCCGCCGTGCCGAGATACCAGGCCTCTTCCGACACGCGCTGGCTCGCCGGCAGAACGTCGAAGCTTTCGTTGCGCTCGGTGCGGAAGAAGTTCCAGCCGCGCTGCAGATGGCGGATCAGGCTATGCGCCTTGTACTGGGTGGCGACGCCGATGCGGCGGATGCCGGAGTTCAGCGCGTTCGACAGCGCGAAGTCGATGATGCGGGTCTTCCCGCCGAAGTAGACCGCGGGCTTCGCCCTTCGGTCGGTCAGCTCCATCAGCCGGGACCCCCGGCCGCCGGCGAGGACATAGGCCATGGCTCCGCGAGCGTAGGGCGGGCCGAGCGGCGATTTGGGCGGCATGGCGGGCGTGTCTCCGGGTATGTCGTTGCGTCGGCCGTCCTCGCCGCGCCGGATCAGCGCGACGGGCGGCCGTTGAAGGGTCGGATGTCCGAAACGCGCGTCAGCCGAGCGACGGGCGCACGTTCCAGATGTCCTCGGCGTATTCACCTATCGTCCTGTCGGACGAGAACCAGCCCACCTGGGCCGTGTTCGCGATGCTGGATCGCATCCAGGCGTCGCGGTCGCGCCACAGCTTGTAGACCTTGCGCTGCGCGGCGAAGTAGGCGTCGAAATCAGCGGTCACCAGGAAGGTGTCGTGGTCCAGCAGGCCGTCGATGAAGCCGCGGTAGCGCGCGGGGTCGCCGGGCGAGAACACGCCGTTGCGGATCGCGTCGAGCACCTCGCGCAGCACCGCGGAGTTCTCGACCGCCGCATGGGCGTCGTGGCCGCGCCGCTTGCGGGCCTCCACCTCCTGGGCGGTCAGGCCGAAGATGAAGATGTTGTCGTCGCCGACCCGCTCCTTGATCTCGACGTTGGCGCCGTCGAGCGTGCCGATGGTGAGCGCGCCGTTGAGCGCGAGCTTCATGTTGCCGGTGCCGGAGGCCTCCATGCCCGCGGTCGAGATCTGCTCGGAGAGGTCGGCCGCCGGGATGATCGCCTCGGCGAGGCTCACGTTGTAGTTTGGCAGGAAGGCGACCTTCAGCAGGCCCCGCACCGTCGGGTCCTGGTTCACCACCCGCGCGACGTCGTTCGCGAGCTTGATGGTGAGCTTGGCCTGGTGGTAGCTCGCCGCCGCCTTGCCCGCGAAGATCTTCACCCGCGGCATCCAGGCCCGCATCGGCTGGGCGCGCATCGCGTTGTAGATCGCGACCGTCTCCAGGATGTTGAGCAGCTGGCGCTTGTACTCGTGGATGCGCTTGATCTGGACGTCGAACAGCGCGTCCGGGTCGACGTGGACGTCGAGCCGGTCGGAGATGATCTTGGCGAGCGCGACCTTGTTGGCCCGCTTCGACTCCGAAATCTTTTCCTGCAGCGCCGAGTCTCCCGCCATCGGCAGGAGCTTCATCAGCTCGTTCGGGTCGTCGAGCAGCCCCGGCCCGATGGCGTCGATGAGGATCGAGGTCAGCCCCGGATTGGCCTGGCTGAGCCAGCGGCGGAAGGTGATGCCGTTGGTCTTGTTGACGATCCGCGTGGGATGCAGCGCGTGCAGGTCGCGGAACACCGTCTGCTTCATCAACTCGGTGTGTAGCGCCGAGACGCCGTTGATCTTGTGCGAGCCGACGAAGGCGAGCTGGCCCATGCGCACGCGTCGGCCATTGTTCTCGTCGATGAGGGAGATGGAGGCCAGCATCGCGTCGTCCGCGGCGCGCTTCTTCTTGGCGGCCTCGAGCTCCAGCGCGTTGATCAGATAGATGATCTGCATGTGCCGCGGCAGCAGCCGGTCGATCAGCGGCACCGGCCAGCTCTCGAGGGCCTCCGGCAGCAGGGTGTGGTTGGTGTAGGAGAAGGTAGCGACGGTGATCTTCCAGGCGTCCGCCCATTCGAATCCGTGCAGGTCGAGCAGGATCCGCATCAGTTCCGGGACCGCGATCGCGGGATGGGTGTCGTTGAGCTGGATGGCGACGTGGTCGGGGAGCGAACGGAGGTCGCCGTGCTCCTCGAGATGGCGGCGGATGAGGTCCTGCAGCGACGCGGAGGCGAAGAAGAACTCCTGCCGCAGCCTGAGCTCCTGGCCGTTCGGCGTCTCGTCGGAGGGGTAGAGCACCTTCGAGATGGACTCGACGCGCACCCGGTCTGCAAGCGCGCCGATGTAGTCCCCGCGGTTGAAGGCGTCGAGCTTCAGCGGGTCGGCCGCGCGCGCGGACCACAGCCGCAGCGTGTTCACATGACGCCCGCGCCAGCCGACGACGGGGATGTCGAAGGCGACCGCCTCGACGACCTCGCCCGGCCGCCAGACGTGGCGCACCGCGCCCTGCTCGTAGACCTGCTCGACGTAGCCGCCGAAGCCGATGGGGTAGTCGATCTCCGGGTGGGCGAACTCCCAGGGGTTGCCGAAGGAGAGCCAGTCTTCCGGATACTCCTGCTGCCAGCCGTCGCGCATGCCTTGGCGGAACAGGCCGTGGTCGTAGCGGATGCCGTAGCCGAAGGCCGGCACGCCGATCGAGGCCATCGAATCCATGAAGCAGGCGGCGAGACGGCCGAGGCCGCCGTTGCCCAGCGCCGCGTCCGGCTCGGCGGTGCGGATCACGTCGAGGTCGACGCCCAGCCCCGCGAGCGCCTCTCGCGCGGCCTCCGTGAGGTTGAGGTTGTTCAGCGCGTCGAACAGCAGCCGCCCGATCAGGAACTCGAGCGAGAGGTAGTACACCCGCTTCTCGGGCTTCTTCTCCTTGGACGCGTGGTCGACGACCCAGCGGTCGACGATCCGGTCCCGCACGGCGTAAGCGGTCGCCACGAACCAGTCGCGCGGGCTCGCGGTCTCGGGCGAGCGACCGACCGAATAGGTCAGCTCCGCCAGGATCTCCTTGCGCAGCTTGGCGGCGTCGACGCCGCCTTCGGGCGCGCCCGCCGCCGCGGCTTCGCGCTTCGGTCGGGCGATCTCGTTCGTGGCCGGGCTGGCGACGTCGTCCATGATCGGGCTCCCTCAGATGGCGCGTCGGTGACGACGCTGGGAGCCGCAGTCAAACACGCACGCCGCGCGATGGCGATTGCTGCATCGCGAAGACGGCAAAAAAACTGAGCGTAACCGTCGCGTTAGGGCTCAGCCGCGCGCGAAGCGCAGCACGTTGCCGTCCTGAGCGCCCGCGGCGTCGCGGACGACGTCGTCCTGCGCCACTGTCTCTTCCAGCCTTGCGCGGAGATCGCGGACCGAGACCAGCAGATCCATGCCGAGCCCAAGCGGCGCGCACATCAGCGTCGTCGCATAGACGTCGAGCGCTTGGATCGCCAGGTCCGCCTCCTGGCGGGACATCGTGAACTTGACGGCATCCATCTTCGCTTCACCCCAATCAGCGACGTCTCGCGAGGCCCTCGCATCCGAAGGCGCGCGAAACAAGGCCCGGCCCCCCCGGGCCGTCGGCGTCTTGCTGCGCCGGTCAACGATTGAAGCACGAAGCTGGGAGAATGAAATCGATCCCAAAGACTAGCGTTCGCTTGCCGCCGGCGCCAGGAAAGCGACGGGAAGTCTAAGAAAATCAGAGAGTTCGATCGCCGGCGAGCGGTTGACGCCGCGCCCCGACAGTCGATCGATCATGTCGATCGTCGCGAGGTGTGACGGCAAGGCCACGCGTGTGCCTGCGACATCTTGCGCCGCGAGGCCGAACTCGGGTCCGGAGCCGAGCAGTCGCGCCGTGCGACGCAGCGCGACCACGATCACCAACTCGTCCCCAAGCCGTCGGGCGAAGGCGACCACGTCGGCGGCCAGCGGGCCTTCGACCACCAACGGTTCGTAGGCGCCCTTCGAGAACAGCTCGGGACGACGCGCGCGTTCGCCGAGCACCGCGGCGATCACCGCCTGCTTGGTCGCGCCGTCCCGCCAATGGCCGGCTGCGGCTTCCGCGGTCTCCGCCCTGGCGAGCGCAGTTCCGCGGGCGGCGTAGTCGACGGGGCGCCGGTTGTCCGGATCGACCAGCGTTAGGTCCCAGAATTCCGTGCCCTGATAGGTGTCGGGCACGCCAGGCGTGGTCAGCTTGAGCAGGGTCTGGACGAGCCCGTTCGCCGCGCCCGCCGGGCCGATCCGGTCCGCAAAGGCCGCGATGTCGGAGCGCAGCCCGGCGTCCGGGCCGGTGAGAATCCCCATCAGCAGATCGCGCGCCGCGGTCTCGTAGGCGTCGTTCGGCGTCGTCCAGTCGGTCGCGAGCTTCGCTTCGCGCAGCGCCTTCTCCTGCCAGCCGGCGACGCGGTTCGCGAAGGTTCGGCAGCCGTCGGCGTCGCCGGGGTCGAGATCGTGCGGCCAAGCCCCGACGAGCGTCTGGTAGAGGATCTGCTCGTCCCCGGCCGAGGGCGCGGTCTCCGTGCGCAGGGGCGCGGCGGCCTCGCGCCAGCGCGTCACGGCGGCGATCCACTCGTCGGGGATCTCGCTCAGCACCGCGAGCCGCGCGCGCACGTCCTCGCCGCGCTTGTGGTCGTGGGTCGCGCCGGTGAGCATCGCGTTCGGGAAGGTGCGGGCCCGCGTCGCCGCCTTTTCGTGGAAGGTCGGGACGTCGATCGCGAAGGTCGCGACGTCGAAGCCGACGTCGGTGCGCGAGAGCAGCTTGCCATGGCGGTAGAACGCGGTGTCCTCGACCGCCTTCGCAGCCACGGGCGCCGACAGCTGCTGGAAGCGACGGATGGCCTTGTCGCGGAGGAGCGGCTGCTCCTCGACCGCCGGCTTGCCGCCGAGCCACCCGTCGAGAAGCTCGAGCACCGGCAGGTCCGCCGGCAGGATCGACTGCCGCGCCTTCTCCATGGCGCGCGCGAAGATCGGCTTGTCGGCTTCGGTCCGCCCCTCCGTGGCGTTGGCGTAGGTGCGGTAGGCCGGGAAATGCGCCAGCAGCTCCACCAGCCCACGCCGGATCGCCGCCCGCGCGGTGTCGCGGGTGTCGAAATCAAGCCGCGCCACGCGGTGCAGCGCGTCCGTCGCCTGATCGAGCTGGGACGAGAAGGAGCGGTCCAAGATCTCGCGCCGCGCGATCTCCTCCTCCGCGTGGAAGTCGGCCGGCCGCCCGCTGATCTCGGCCCAGAAGGCGGAGAGTTTTTCATCGCCGCTCGCGTCGTGGAGCAACAGGCTGACCTCGTCCATGAAGTCGTAGCCGCTGGCCCCGTCCACGCCCCAGTCCTTGGGCAGCTCCTCGCCCGGACCGAGGATCTTCTCGACGACGAGATAGGCCTTCTGCCCCGCGAGCGCGCCGGGACGGCTGCTCTGGGCGTCGTCGAGATGCTCGCGAAGCCGGCGGGCGTAGCCGCCGGGGTCCATCAGCCCGTCGATGTGATCGACGCGAAAGCCGTCGATCAAGCCCTCGGCGTAGAGGTTCAGCAGCAGCTCGTGCGTGGCGTCGAACACCGCGGGGTCGGCGATGCGCAGGCCCGCAAGTTCGTTGACGTCGAAAAACCGCCGCCAGTTGATCTCGTCGCCCGCCACCATCCAGTGCGCGAGCCGCCAGTTCTGCTTCTCGAGCAGCGCGTGGAAGCGCGCCAGACCCTCCTCGGTCGAGGGATCGTAGGCCTCGAGCCCGGCCGCCTCGATCTCGTAGCGGTCCTCGGGCCGGAGCGGGAACATGTGATCGGCGTAACGCACCACCAGCCCGCCGCGCTTGCCTTCGCGGGTGATCTGCAGGTCGCCGTTGCGGAGCGTCTCGCCGTAGGTCGAGCCAAGCGTCGGCAGCAGGATCTTGCCGTGCAACGCCGGGTCCGCCGGCTCCCAGTCGATGTCGAAGAAATGCGCGAAGCGGCTGCCGCGGCCGTAGGTCAGCACGTCGAGCCACCAGGCGTTGTCGTCCTTGCCGACCGCCATGTGGTTGGGAACGATGTCGACGATCAGCCCAAGGCCTTCGGCGCGCAGCGCGCCGACCAGCGCGCGCAGTCCGTCCTCGCCGCCGAGCTCGGGGTTGACCGTCGTCGGGTCGACGACGTCGTAGCCGTGCATCGAGCCCGCGCGGGCGGTGAGGATCGGCGAGGAGTAGAGATGACTGATCCCGAGCTTGCGGAGATAGGGCGCGAGCGGGATCGCCCTCTCGAACGGAAAGTCTTTGTGGAATTGCAGGCGCATCGTCGCGCGGGGCGGGGCGGCGGGCGTCTGCGGGTCGGTCACGTGTGGCGTCTCCGGTTGAGGCTGCGGAGCCGCCCGAGGGCGGCTTCGTCGTTCAGCAGGTCTGAGGCGGGCGCCGGAAGGCGTCGACGCCAGTTCGGATGTTCGTCGAGCGTGCCCGGTAGGTTCGGCTGATCGGTGACGCCCAGCGCATCCTCGAGCGGCAGAAGCACGAGCTTCGACGGCGTTTCGCTCAGGAAGCGCACGGCGGCGTCGACCGCGAGCGCGGGGCGTTCCGGCGCGGGAGGCTCGCCGTCCGCCGCGCCGGCCTCGGTGAAGGCGCGCCAGAGATCGATCCGGTCCTGCGCGCGCGAGCCGAGGTCGTTCTCGGCCGTCTCCCCGGACTGCTGGCCCGCGATTGCGGCGCGCAGCGCGATGTCCGCGCCCGTCCACCAGCCGGCCATGGTCGGGAGGTCGTGGGTGGTCGTCATCGCAAGCGCGTCGGCGGGATAATAGTACGGCGGGAAGAAGTGCGCCTCGTCCTTCTCGAACTGGAGCACGCGCATGCCCGCCACGCCAGCGTCGGCCAGCCGCTCGCGGAAGCCGTCCGGCACGGTGCCGAGGTCCTCGCCCACGACGACAGCGTTGTTGCGCAGAGACTCCAGCGCGATCAGCCGCAGCATGTCGTCGACGGGATAGGAGAGGTAGGCGCCTTCCTTGGCGCTCGCGCCCTCGGGCACCATCCAGAGCCGCGCGAGGCCCATCGCGTGGTCGATGCGGACGCCGCCGGCGTTCTTCATGCAGGCGCGCAGCGTCGCCAGGAACGGCGCGTAGGCGCGGGCCTTGAGCGCCATCGGCGAGAAGGTCGCGAGGCCCCAGGCCTGACCGTTCGGGTTGAACAGGTCCGGCGGCGAGCCGACGGAGAGGCCGACCAGCACGTCCTCCTGCCGGCTCCAGGCGTGGCTGCCGCCGGCGTCCATGCCGACGGCGAGGTCCGAGATCAGGCCGATCGCCATGCCGGCGTCGCGCGCGAGCTTCTGCGCCGCGCCGAAGGAGCGGTCCGCGAGCCACTGCAGGAAGAGGTGGAAGCCGACCACGTCGGCGTGCTCCGCGGCGAAGGCCGCGACTTCGGCGCTGTTCGGATCCCTCAGCGCCTCCGGCCAGCTGCGCCAGCTCCATTGCCGGTGGTCGGCCCCGAAGCGGGCGCCGTGCAGCGTCTCGAACCGCGCGTGCTCCTCCAGCAGCGCCCCTCCGTCCGCGCGGAAGGCCGCGAAGTCGGCGGCGAGGCGGCCCGGCGAGGCCTCCTGCAGCTCGACGGCCCGGAAGCTGTCGTACAGCGTCCGCAGGCTGGAGAGCTTGGCGCGCGCGGCGGCAGGCCAGTCGATGAGGGCGGCACGCTCCGCCTCGGCTCGCGCGTCCTCGGCGTCGGAGACCCTGATCGCCTCCCGCACGCGGTCCTCGCCGAACAGGAAATCGGGGTCGGCGTGCAGCGGGTTCAGGAACAGGCGGCTCGAGGGCGAGTAGGGTCCGAAATGGTGGGGGTCGGCGGAGAAGCCGGCGTGGAGCGGCGAAAGCGCCACGGCGTCGGCGCCAGAGTGCGCGGCGGCCAGAGCAAGCGCCGCGACGCCGCCCATGTCGCCGACGCCGCCGTCGCCCGAGCGCGTGAGGCCGTAGACCTGGGCCGCGAGGCCCCACATCCGGCGGGCGCCCGCGACGTCGACGATGCTGACGCCTCGCCGCGGCGCGACGGCGACGGTGATCACGCGGTCGCCGACCTCGAGCCGGTGGTAGCCGGGCTCGAGGATCGGCCGCATCTGGGCGCGGCCGTCGTCGCCCACCCCGAGCGTCACGTCGAAGCTCTCGCCGTCTTCGCGGACGAGGAGCGCCTGGCTCATCGGCCGGGCGTCGACCGTGAAAGGCTCGCCGAGCCGCGCGGTCACGAAGTCCGACGGCGCGCGCGCATGGGCGTCGAGCGTCTCGGTCGAAGAGCGGATGTCGCCCTCGGACTCGGCCGGCAGGCCGATCGTCTTCAACAGCCGTCGCAGCGTGTCCGGCCGCACCGTCTGGGCCTTGCCGGACTGGTCGGTCCACTCGACCGAAAAGCCCGCCCGTCCGGCGAGGTCGCGAACGTGGTCGTCAGCGCTCACGCTGCGGTCTCCAGCAGGGCGATGGTCGTGAAGGCGGGCAGTTCGCCGGCGCGGGCGGAATCCGACGCGCCGAGGTCGCTTTCGAACAGCAGCGGGCCGGCCAGTCCGGCGATCTTCACTGACTTGTCATCGAGATTGAGCGCGAGCGTCAGCTTCGCGCCGTCGCCGAGCGTCCAGCGCGCGACGGCGGCCTTCGGGCCGACCGCCTCGGCGCCCTCGGAGCGCGTACCGGGAATGCGCGGCGCGATCTCGGCGGCCCGCAGCCGCAGGAGCGTCTTGAACAGCGCCGAGCGCGCCTCGGCCCGCTCGGGATGCGGCTTGGGGATCGAGTCCTCGAAGGTCTTCGGCGCGTTCGGGTCCGGCACCTCGGCGCCCGCGAAGGCGGCGAACTTCGCGAACTCCTTGCGGCGGCCTTCGCGCACCGCGTCGGCCAGATCGCCCTGGTGATCGGTAAAGAACAGGAACGGCGTCTCGCTCGCGACCTCCTCGCCCATGAAGATCATGGGCACGTGCGGGATCAGCAGCAGGGCCGCCGTCGCCGCCTCGACGCCCTTCGCCGGCGCGAGCGTGGACAGCCGGTCGCCGAAGGCGCGGTTGCCGATCTGGTCGTGGTTCTGGAGGAAACTCACGAAGGAGGTCGTGGCCAGATGGCCGCTCGGGGTCCCGCGCCGCTTGCCGTCGAGATGGGGCGACGGCTCGCCCTGGTAGACGAAGCCTTCCGACAGCGTGCGGGCGAGCTTGCCCGCGGTGTCCTCGGCGTAGTCCTCATAATAGCCCTCGCGCTCGCCGGTGAGCAGCACGTGGATGACGTGGTGGAAGTCGTCGTTCCACTGCGCGTCGACGTCGCCCGCGAGGTGGCTCTGCTCGTTGTGCTCGTTTTCCAGGACGAGGTGGACGTGGCGTCCAGGCTCGACGGCGGCGTGGACCGTCGCCGCCATCTCGTCGATCCAGTCGCTCTCGGAGATCGCGTGCACCGCGTCGAAGCGCAGGCCGTCGAACCGGTACTCCATCAGCCAGTACAGCGCGTTCTGGGTGAAGAACGCGCGCACCTCCGGCAGCCGGAAGTCGATCGCGCCGCCCCAGGGCGTGTGCAGGTCCTTGCGGAAGAAGGTCGGCGCGTAGGAGCCGATGTAGTTCCCGTCCGGACCGAAGTGGTTGTAGACCACGTCCAGCATCATCATCAGGCCGAGCTCGTGCGCCCGGTCGATGAGCGCCTTGAGATTCTCGGGGGTCCCGAAGGCCTCGTCGGGAGCGTAGGGCAGCACGCCGTCGTAGCCCCAGTTGCGAGCGCCCGGAACGTCGTTGATCGGCATCAGCTGGACGGCGGTGATCCCGAGCTGCGCCAGCCGCGGCAGCGCCTCCGCCACGCCCTTGAAGCCGCCGAAGGCGCCGACGTGCAGCTCGTAGACCACGGCCTCGTGCCAGGGCCGGCCCATCCATCCGGCCGTCCGCCAGCGATAGGCCCTGGGATCGACCACGACGCTCCAGCCGTGGATGTCGCCGTCCTGGAACCGGGAGGCGGGGTCGGACACGGTAAGGCCGTCGGGAAGCTGGAACCGGTAGCGGGCACCGGCGGGAACCGGCAGCGTCGCCGCGAACCAGCCGTCGGCGGCGCGCTCCATCGCGATCGTTTCGCCGTCGCGGACCTCGAGCCGCACCTCCTGATGGGCGGGCGCCCAGAACCGGAACGTCGTCCCTGCCTCGCCGTATGCCGCGCCGAAGGTCAGATCTAGGCCGAAGGCGTCGCTCACCGTTTGGTTCCGTTCGCGTGACGCCCGGAAGGGCGCGTTGGGGCTGGGCGCACCGCCATCACGAGGACGGCGCTGCGGGCTGCGACGATGACGACATCATCCTCGAGCGTCCGCTCCGGCGCCTCGGGGGCGGCGGTGTCGACCAGCAGGGTCGTCGGCAGCGCCGGAGGCGGCAGCTTGAACGAGCGGTCGTCGGACGTCGGATTGAGCATCAAGGTCAGGATGGGAACGGCGCCGTCCTCCCGCCGGGCGGCGCGTCGCAGCGATAACGTCCGTTCATCGGGGTTGTTCCAGGCGTCGGAGCTGATCGCCTCGCCGGCCTCGTCGAACCAGGCGATGTCGAGCACGCCCGGCGCGGGCTCTTCGCGGCCGTGGAGGAAGTGCTTGCACCGCAGGATCGAGTGCTCCGCCCGCAGGCGCGCGAGGCGCCCCACGAAGGCGGTCAGCGCCCGGCCTTCGTCGCTTTCCGCCAGCCGCCAGTCGACCCAGGAGACGCTGTTGTCCTGGGCGTAGGCGTTGTTGTTGCCGCCCTGCGTCCGGCCGAACTCGTCGCCGGCCAGGAGCATCGGGGTGCCATGGGCGAAGAAGACGCTGGCGAGCAGCCCCCGAACGACGCGCGCCCGGGTCTCGAGGATGTCAGGGTCGTCGGTCGGACCCTCGACCCCCCAGTTCGACGAATAGTTCTCGCCGTGGCCGTCCCGGTTGTCCTCGCCGTTGGCGTGATTGTGCTTCTGCACGTAGGCGGCGGCGTCGGCGAGGGTGTAGCCGTCGTGGCTCGCGACGAAGTTTACGGAGGCCCAGGGCTTGCGCGAGCGACGGTCGAACAGGTCGCTGGAGCCCGCGAGCCGCGCGGCGACTTCGGGGCGCTGGCCGGGGTCGCCGCGCCACAGCCGTCGCATGCTGTCGCGGTACTTGTCGTTCCACTCCGCGAAGCCCGGCGGGTGATGGCCGAGCTGGTAGCCGCCGGGGCCGATGTCCCACGGCTCGGAGATCAGCTTGACCCGCTGCAGCACCGGATCCTGGCGGATCGCGTCGAAGAAGCCGGAGCCGGGATCGAAGCCGTGCTCCTCGCGCCCCAGCGAGACGCCGAGGTCGAAGCGGAAGCCGTCGATATGGTAGGCCTCGACCCAGTAGCGCAGGCTGTCCATCACCATCTGCAGCACCCGCGGGTGGCTGAGGTTCACGGTGTTGCCGGTGCCGGTGTCGTTGACGCAGAGCCGCCAGTCGTCGCGGACGTGGCGGTAATAGCTGGCGTTGTCGAGGCCGCGGCACGACAGCGTCGGCCCTTCCTCGCTGCCCTCGGCGGTGTGGTTGTAGACGACGTCGAGGAAGACCTCGAGGCCGGCGGCGTGCAGGCGGCGGACCGCGACCTTGATCTCGTTCAGCGAACCGTCCGAGAGGTAGCGCTGCTCGGGCGCGAAGAAGGCCAGCGTGTTGTAGCCCCAGTAGTTGCGCAGGCCGAGCTCGATCAGCCTGCGGTCCTGCGCGAAGGCGTGGATCGGCAGCAGCTCGACCGCGGTGATCCCGAGCCTCTTGTAGTGCTCGATCATCTGCGGGCTCGCGAGCGCCGCGAAGGTGCCGCGCTCGTGCGGCCGGATGTCGTCGCGCTGCATCGTGAGGCCCCGCACGTGCGCCTCGTAGATCACCGTCTCCTGCCACGGCGTGTTCGGCGGCCGGTCGTCGCCCCAGTTGAAGGCGTCGTCGACCACGACCCCCTTCGGCATTCCGGGCGCGCTGTCGCGCCGGTCGTAGGAGAGGTCGCCGCGCGGGCTGTGCAGCCGGTAGCCATAGAGCGCGTCGGACCAGCGCACCTCGCCGGCGACCTGCTTGGCGTAGGGGTCGAGCAGCAGCTTGTTCGGATTGAAGCGGTGACCGTGCTGCGGCTCATAGACGCCGTGGGCGCGGAAGCCGTAGAGCAGCCCGGCGCGCGCCTCCGGCAGATAGCCGTGGAAGACCTCGTCCGTCTTCTCGGGCAACGGCAGGCGGCCGATCTCCCGGCGCCCGGACGGGTCGAACAGGCATAGGTCGATCTGGTCGGCGTTGGCGGAGAACACCGCGAAGTTCACGCCGAGCCCGTCCCACGTCGCGCCGAGCGGGTAGGGCGAGCCAGGTTCGAGCGTCTGGCTCATGGGCGCGCCGCCGCAGTGAAGCGTCCGCAGGCGGGTGTGGGGGGCGGGCCTGCATGGTGTCGAGCGTGATGCAATGGTTCGTCCCGAAACGGCGTGGTCGGCGAGTGTCGCGCGTCTAGCGTCCCCGCGCGCAGGCGCTCGGCATGCGCGCGACGAGGGCTGCGAGGCCGTCGGCGGAGTGTAACGACCTTTGCGCAGTATCGCCGATCTGAACCCAGATCGCTCCCTTCGCGGCGACGATGCGATCGAGGACGACGCGCGCCTCGTCTCCGGCGGCGACCAGGCGGGCGCCGTCTGCTGTCCACGCCTCGGAGAAGGTCGCGCCGTCGATCTCGTAGCGCACGCGAACGAGACCCTTCGCGCCGCGCGCCGCTGGCGAGACGACCGCCTTGAGCTGGCCGCCGGAGCAGGAAAGCCCAAGGGCCTCGTTCGTCGCCGCGTCGACGGAGAACGCCAGCGCGGACCCTGCGGCGGCGTTCTCCCGGTAGCTCCAGGCGGCGGACGCCGGAGACGAGACGTCCGACGCCGCCATGAGCGCGGCGCCGCAGAGGGCGGCGCCGTAACGCGTCGATCGCGACGCCGCCGTCATTCCGCGCGCAGGAAGACGACGCCGAGCGGCGGCAACGTCAGGTCCAGCGCCTGTCGTTCCCCATGACTTTCGACGTCCGTCGTTGGAAGTCCGCCGCCGTTGCCGACGTTTGAACCGCCGTAGATCCCCGCGTCCGTGTTCATGATCTCGCTCCACGTTTCGGCTTTCGGAACGCCGATCCGATATCCGTGCCGCGGCACGGGCGTCAGGTTCGCCACCACGAGGATGGGCGCGTCGCCTTCGTCGCCGACGCGCAGGAAGGCGAAAACCGAGTTCGCGCTGTCGTCGCCGACGACCCAACGAAAGCCAGCGGGATCGGCGTCGCGGCGGTGAAGCGCGGGATTGGCGCGGTACAGATGGTTGAGGTCGCGCATCAGCCGCTGGATGCCGGCGTGGTTCGGATCATCCAGCGCCGGCCAGTCGACCTGATCGTCATGGTTCCACTCCCGCCATTGCGCGGTGTCAGCGCCCATGAACACCAGCTTCTTGCCGGGGTGGCTCCACATCATGCCGTAGAGCGCGCGCAGGTTGGCGAACTTCTGCCAGAGGTCGCCCGGCATCTTCTGGATCAGCGAGCCCTTGCCATGCACGACCTCGTCGTGGCTGAGCGGCAGGACAAACTTTTCCGAGAACGCGTAGACCAGGCCGAAGGTTATGCCGTCGTGGTTGTGCTGACGGTAGATCGGATCCTGCTCCATGTAATGGAGCGTGTCGTGCATCCAGCCCATGTTCCACTTGTAGTGGAAGCCGAGGCCTCCCTCCGTCGTCGGCCGCGTCACGCCGGGCCAGGCGGTGGACTCCTCGGCGATCATGATCGCGCCCGGCGCGCGCTCGCGCACCACCGCGTTCAGGTGCTGGATGAACCCGACCGCCTCCAGGTTCTCGCGGCCGCCGTACTGGTTCGGCACCCACTCCCCGGCCTTGCGGCTGTAGTCGCGGTAGAGCATCGAGGCGACGGCGTCGACGCGCAGCCCGTCGACATGGAAGGTCTCCAGCCAATGCAGCGCGCTGGCGATCAGGAAGCCCTGAACCTCGCGCCGGCCGAAGTTGTAGATCGCGGTGTTCCAGTCGATGTGGAACCCCTCGCGCGGGTCGGCGTGCTCGTAGAGCGCGGTGCCATCGAACCGGCCAAGGCCGTGGGCGTCTGTCGGGAAATGGGCGGGAACCCAATCCAGCACCACACCGACGCCCGCGGCGTGGGCCGCGTCGACGAAGCGCGCGAAGTCTTCCGGAGCGCCGTACCGCGCGGTCGGCGCGAACAGGCCGAGCGGCTGGTAGCCCCACGAGCCGCCGAAGGGATGTTCGGTGATCGGCAGCAGCTCGATGTGGGTGAATCCCATGTCGACGGCGTAGGGGATCAGCTTTTCGGTCGCGAAGGCCCAATCGACTTCGCGCCCGTCCGCCTTCATCCAGGAACCAAGGTGCGCTTCGTAGAACGACAGCGGCTGGTCCGGCTCCTGCGCCTTCGTGCGGCGCTCGATCCAGTCGGCGTCGGTCCAGACGTAGGGCTCGGGCGAGGCCACCACGGAGCCAGTCGCCGGCGACATCTCATAAGCGCGCGCGACCGGATCGGCCTTGTCGGGCAGGCGCGCGCCGTCCGGTCCATGGATCGCGAACTTGTAGCGCTCGCCGGGGCCGACGCGCGGCACGAACAGCTCCCAGACGCCGGCCGGTTGGCGCAGCCGCATCGGGTTGCGGCGCGAGTCCCAGGCGTTGAAGTCGCCGATGACGGCGACCGAGCGCGCGTTCGGGGCCCAGACCGCGAAGCGGACGCCCGCGACGCCGTCGACGGTCATCGCGTTGGCGCCCAGCGCCGACGCCAGCTGGAAGTGGCGCGCCTCGGCGATGAGGTGGAGGTCGAGGTCGCCGAGCAGCAAGCCGAAGGTGTAGGGGTCTTCGATCTCCTGAACCGCGCCGGGCCAAGTGATCCGCAGGAGATAAGGATCGACGCCGCGCACGCGGCCCTCCCAGACGCCGTCGCCGACGTCCGCGAGTTCGCCGACCAACGCGCCGCTTGCGCGGTCGACGACCCCGACCTTGAGCGCGCCCGGCAGGATGGCGCGGACGTAGGGTCCGTCGCCGTCGTCATGGCGGCCGAGCACGGCGAACGGATCGCCGTGGCGGCCCTGGGCGAGGGCGTCGCGCGCGCCGCGGTCGAGCGAGGTGGTGGTCACCGTCATGCGGAGGCTCCGTCGTCAGGCGCCAGCCGGGCGGCGAGGGCGTGGAGGCCCCCCAGCGGCACGTCGATCCAGGCCGGCCGGTTGGCCGCCTCGTAGGCGATTTCGTAGGCCGCCTTCTCGATCAGGAACATGTCGAGCAGCGGCTCGGAGACGCCGCCGCCGGCCGCCTCGATCGTGGTGCGATAGGCCGCGAGGAAGCCTTCTCCGGCGTCCGCGCGGAAGCGCTCGATGAAGGCCTCGCGGCGCGGGCCGGCGACATGAGCCGAGGCCTGCTCGTTGCGGCCGACCATCGCCGCGGCGTAGTCGAACGAGCGCAGCACGCCGGCCACGTCGCGGAGCGGGCTCGCCTTGCCCCGACGCTCTTCCAGCGGCCGCGCCGGCTCGCCTTCGAAGTCGATGAAGACGATGTCGTCGCCCGCGACCAGGATCTGGCCGAGATGCAGATCGCCGTGGATGCGGCTGACGGTTGACCCCACGCCCTCGTCGGCCAGCCGGCCGATCGCGGCGGCGAGAGCCTCCTTGCGGCGGACGACCGACTCCGCCCGCTTGCCGAGCGCCTCGGTCTCCCAGGTCGGCTTGGCCTGCAGGGCGTGGATCGCGCCGTCGAGCAGCGACAGCGCCCGGGCCTTCCAGCTTTCGACGTCCTTGGTGGCGGCGGGCTGCGGGGCGAAGTCCGGATCGTCGCTCGGGCGCGCCAGCGTCGCATGCAGCTCGCCGAGGCGCTTGCCGAGCGTCGCGGCGAAGGCGGTGAACTCCGCGAAGCGATGGTCGTCCGCCATCTCGCCGCCGCCCGTCGCCCCGAACTCGTCGAGCGCGCGGGTGAGGTGGTCGAGCGTCCAGGTCCAGGCGTCGCCCTGGTTGCGGATGAAGCCTTGGATGATCGCGAGCGTGGCGCGTCGCCCATCCGCGTCGACCCGCACCATCTCGCCGAGGAAGGGCGCCGCGTTGGCGTAGCCCTGCTCGGTGAGGTAGCGGCCCATCTCCGCTTCCGGATGCCGCCCCGCCGCGATCTTGCGCAGCAGCTTGATCATCATCAGGTCGCCGGCGATCAGCGACGAGTTCGACTGCTCGGCGGACAGCCACAGGATCTCGGCGTCGTCCGGCAGCGTGGGGATCTCGACGCCGGCGGTCGGCTCGAACCGGATCTGTCCGCTCGCGCCGTCGATGACGCGTTCGTCCCGCAGGGCGTTGGCGATCGCGAAGGCGAAGCTCGGGATTGCAAAGGCGTCGGTCAAGAGGTGGACGTCGCGGCCCTTGCGGACGCGGGCGAGGGCGAGGCGGCCGGGGAGCGCCGACAACGTCTCGTCTTCGGAGACGACCGCGAGCGGCAGCAACCAGCGGGTCGGCTCCGCGCCGCCGGTGACCTCGACCTCGACCAGGCCGATGTCCTGGCCGCGCGCCGACAGCCGCGTCAGCGACTTGATGCGCGGCAGGATCTGCTTCTGGTCTTTCCCTGAGAACCAGCGGCGCTTGGAGAGGTAGGTCGGCAGCACCGCCGTCTCGAGCGTCTTGCGCGCCTCGGTCTGCATGGCGTCGTCGACGCCGGCGCGCAGCACCAGCGTCTCATAGTCCGGCAGGGGCTCCGGGGCCGGGCTGTGCCAGGCGGGCGCCGCCTGCGCGGTCGTCAGCACGAATGAGTAGAACCCGTAGGGCGGCAGCGTGAGCAGATAGGTGAGCTGGCCGATCGGCGGGAACACCGAGCCGGCCGTCAGTTCGACCGGCACGCGACCTTCGAACTCCGAGAGCTCGAGTTCGACCGCCTGGGGGCTGCGGCCCATGTTGGCGACGCACAGGATGGCCTCGCCGTCGTGCTCGCGCAGGTAGGCCAGGATGCGGCGGTTCTGCGGGAACAGGAACCGGATCGTCCCGCGCCCGAAGGCGGCGTGCCGCCGCCGCGTGGCCAGCATCCGGCGCGTCCAGTTCAGCAGCGAGTGCGGGTCGCGCGCCTGCGCCTCGACGTTGACGGCGTAGTAGCCGTAGAGCGGGTCCATCACCGGCGGCAGCACCAGCGACGCAGGATCGGCGCGCGAGAAGCCGCCGTTCCGGTCGATCGACCACTGCATCGGCGTGCGCACGCCGTCGCGGTCGCCGAGGTGGATGTTGTCGCCCATGCCGATCTCGTCGCCGTAGTAGATCACCGGCGTGCCGGGCATCGACAGCAGCAGCGCGTTCATCAGCTCGATGCGCCGCCGGTCGCGCTCCATCAGCGGGGCGAGACGGCGCCGGATGCCGAGGTTGATGCGGGCGCGCTTGTCGGACGCGTAGGTGTTCCAGAGGTAGTCACGCTCCTTGTCGGTCACCATTTCGAGCGTCAGCTCGTCGTGGTTCCGAAGGAAGATCGCCCACTGGCAGTTGTCGGGGATCGCCGGCGTCTGCCGCATGATGTCGGTAATCGGGAAGCGGTCCTCCCGCGCGATCGCCATGTACATCCGCGGCATCAGCGGGAAATGGAACGCCATGTGGCATTCGTCGCCGTCGCCGAAATAGTCTTTGGTGTCCTCGGGCCACATGTTGGCCTCGGCGATCAGGAACCGGTCGGGATAGGTGCGGTCGAGCTCGGCCCTGATCTTCTTCAGGATGTCGTGGGTCTCGGGCAAGTTCTCGTTCGACGTGCCGTCGCGCTCGATCAGGTAGGGCACGGCGTCGAGTCGCAGGCCGTCGATGCCGAGGTCGAGCCAGAACTTCATCACCCCGAACACGGCCTTCAACACCGCGGGGTTTTCGAAGTTCAGGTCGGGCTGGTGGCTGTAGAACCGGTGCCAGAAGTACTGGCCGGCGACCGGGTCCCATGTCCAGTTCGAGCGCTCGGTGTCGAGGAAGATGATGCGCGTTCCGGAGTAGAGCGTGTCGTTGTCCGACCAGACGTAGAAGTTGCGGTGCGCCGAGCCCTTCTTCGCCGCCCGCGCCCGCTGGAACCAGGGGTGCTGGTCCGAGGTGTGGTTGATGACGAGCTCGGAGATCACCTTGAGGCCGCGCCGGTGCGCTTCGGCGATGAAGCGCTTCACGTCGGCGAGCGTGCCGTAGTCCGGCGAGACGCCCTTGTACTCGGAGATGTCGTAGCCGTCGTCGAGCCGAGGGCTGGGGTAGAACGGCAGCAGCCAGATCACGCTGACGCCGAGGCCCGCGATGTAGTCGAGCTTCGAGATCAGGCCCGGGAAATCACCGATGCCGTCGTCGTTCGAGTCGAAGAACGACTTCACGTGCACCTGGTAGATGATCGCGTCCTTGTACCACAACGGGTCGACGCCCTCGCGCGACACCACGGTTCCGCTGGGCTGCGTTAGTTCGGCGTGTGCCACAGGCGCGTTCATGCCGATGCTCCAGGTAGGTTCGTGAGGCGCCAGACGTGAAACGGCATCTCCGCCGGGTTCACATAGATCCACTGCGACTTGCCGGTCAGGGTGAAGCGGTTTCCGCGCATCAGGTCCTCGACCGCAACCGTTCCGTCGTCGGGCAGGCCGAACTCCCAAAGCGGGATCTCGTAGGCCGCGTGCTTCTCCGCGTGGGGATCGAGGCTGACGAAGGTGAGGATCATGTCCTCGAGGCCCGCGCCGTCCGCCTTCGGCCGCGACTTGCCGTAGAGCAGGATCTGGTCGTCGAAGCAGTTGTAGAACGTCACGCCGAGATGGGTCTGCAGCGCCGGGTTCTGCTTGCGGATGCGGTTCAGCCGAGTGATCTCGGAGATGATGTTGCCGGGCTGGTTCCAGTTGCGGATGCGGATCTCGTACTTCTCGCTGTCGAGATACTCTTCCTTGCCGGGCAGGGGCGCGCTCTCGCAGATCTCGAAGCCGTTGTACATGCCCCAGAGACCCGACAGCGTGGTCGCGAGCGCCGCCCGGATCAGGAAGCCGGGACGGCCCGACGTCTGCAGGAAGTAGGGGTTGATGTCCGGCGTGTTGACGAAGAAATGCGGGCGGAAGAAGTCCTTCGGCGCCGTCGTCGTCAGCTCCGTCAAGTACTCCGCCATCTCATGCTTGGTGTTCCGCCAGGTGAAGTACGTGTAGGATTGCGAGTAGCCGACCTTCGCGAGGCGGTACATCACCTTCGGGCGGGTGAAGGCTTCCGAGAGGAAGATCGCGTCGGGATGCATCGCCTTCACCTCGGCGATCATCCACTCCCAGAACGGGAACGGCTTGGTGTGCGGGTTGTCGACGCGGAAGGTCTTGACGCCCTCGGACGCCCAGAACAGCACCACGTCGCGCAGCGCGATCCACAGGCCAGGCACGGCGTCCGGTCCGTAGAAGTCGACGTTGACGATGTCCTGGTACTTCTTCGGCGGGTTCTCCGCGTATTTCATGGAGCCGTCCGGGCGCCACTTGAACCAGCCGGGGTGCTCCTTCAGCCACGGGTGGTCCGGGGAGCACTGGATCGCGAAGTCGAGCGCGATCTCAAGCCCGTGCTCCTTCGCCGCCTGCACCAGCGCGCGGAAATCCTCGATCGAGCCGAGTTCAGGATGCAGCGCGTCGTGGCCGCCCTCGCGCGCGCCGATTGCATAGGGCGAGCCGACGTCGGTCGGACCGGGGGTCAGGGTGTTGTTTGGGCCCTTGCGGTTGCTCGTTCCGATCGGGTGGATCGGCGGGAAATAGAGCACGTCGAAGCCCATGTCCCGGATCATCGGCAGCCGCTTGACGACGTCGCGGAAGGTGCCGTGCCTCGTCGGATCGCCGCTCTCGGAGCGCGGAAACAGTTCGTACCAGCTTGCGAACTCGGCCTGCACCCGTTCGACCTCGACGCCGAAGATGTCGGAGCGCGAGGCGAAGGCCCGTGGGTCGGCGGCGACGGCCGCAGCGTGCGCTTCCGGCGAGAGCAGCTCGACCACACGCGTCGGGACGTCGGCGGCGCGGGTGGACAGGATAAAGTCAGAAAGGGTTCGGGCTGTCTCGGCGGGGGCCTGGGCTGCGATGTCCTCGAGCAGGAGCAGACCCTCGTCGGTCTCCAGCCGCACGTCCAAACTGGCTTCGCGCTTCTTGGTCAGATCGCGCCGGAAGGTGCCGAAGTCGTCCCACCACGCCTCGACAACGAACTCATGGCGCCCGATCGCGTCGGGCGTGAGCGTCCCGCGCCAGCGATCGTTGATGACGTAGGCCATCGGGCTGCGCCGCCACTCCCCGCCCAGCGGGCGCCAGAGAACGTCGGCCTTCAGCACCTCGTGGCCGTCCGCGAAGATGTCGGCCTCGACCACCAGATCGCGTCCGACGATCGTCTTTACCGGAAACCGCCCCCCATCCACCGTCGGCGTCACCGCCTCGATCGCAATGCGTGGGCGTTTCACGCCCTCGATGGCGTCGATTGAGGCGAGGGTCATGCGGCGGTCTCCCTTAAATTGAAGGCTACGGCGATCGAATCGGCGTGGGACGCGACGTCCAGCGGGAGGTCGTGCGGAACCCCACAGATCGGTCAGCGGTTCAGTCCGACAACCCCTTGCCTGACGTGAAAGGAGCCGAGAGATGAGCGATCGAGAGCGGCGGGTGCGCGATCTCGCCTACCAGATCTGGGAAGAGGACGGCCGCCCGGAAGGCGCGGGAGCGCGCCACTGGAGCGAGGCCGAAAGACGCTATGCCGCAGAGCAGGGCTCGCCGCCGTCGCCCGATGACGCAGCGGGCGCGGACGCCAAGGCGAAAGGGAGTAAAGCTCCCAAAGCGAAGGCTGTAGCGGCGGCCGCCGGCACGCCTCCGAAGACAGGAAACAAGTCCGCCAAGAACACCGCCCCGGCGGCCGAACCGAAAGAGGCCAAAGCGGGCGGCGGCAAATCTTCCAACGGCAAGCGCGCCGCCGACGCGGCGAAGGTTGCAAAGGTTACTGAAGGGTCCGCCGGGGGCAAGTCGTCGAAAAAATCGAAGGGCTGAGAGCCTCGCGCTCCGCAGCCTTCGTGCAAGTTAGCGCGCGATTGCTCGGAACGACGCGCGGATGCGTTCGTTGTGATGCGGTGACGGGATCGCGGGCCGCTTCGGCCCGCTTGAGGCGAGGCGACATCTTCCATGGGCGATATTAAGACCGACCGTCGGGCCGAGGCCGGACGGCCGCAACCGCTCGGCGCGACCTTCGACGGCCAGGGAACGAACTTTGCGATCTTCTCGGCCTACGCCGAGCGCGTGGAACTGTGCCTTTTCGACGAGAACCAGAACGAAATCGAGCGCGTCACCCTCCCCGAGTACACGGACGAGATCTGGCACGGCTATCTCCCGGGGATCGCGCCCGGGCAGATCTACGGCTACCGCGTCCACGGACCCTTCAAGCCCGAGGAAGGCCACCGCTTCAACCCGAACAAGCTGGTGCTCGACCCCTACGCCAAGAGCCTCGTCGGCTCGATCGCGTGGAACGATGCGCACTTCGCCTATGACATGAACGCCGAGGACAAGGACCTGTCCTTCGACGAGCGCGACAGCGCGCCGTTCATGCCGAAGTGCGAAGTCGCCGACACCGCCTTCGACTGGACCGGCGACGTCAGGCCGAACGTGCCGTGGGACAAGACCGTGTTCTACGAGACTCACGTCCGCGGCTACACGATGTTGCATCCGGACGTGGCGGAGGAGATCCGCGGCACCTTCGACGGGCTGAGCCAGAAAGAGGTCATCGCCCACATTAAGTCGCTGGGCGTCACGTCGGTCGAACTGCTGCCGGTCCACGCCTTCCTCGACGACCAGCACCTCGAGTCGAAGGGTCTGAAAAACTTCTGGGGCTACAACACCATCGGGTTCTTCGCGCCGATGGGCCGCTACGCCGGCGGCGAGAACAAGTCCGGCCGGGCGCGGCTCGCGAGCTTCAAGAACATGGTGCGGGCGTTCCACAACGCCGGCCTCGAGGTGATCCTCGACGTGGTCTACAACCACACCGCGGAAGGCAACGAGCTCGGGCCGACGCTGTCGTTCAAGGGCATCGACAACCTCAGCTACTACCGGACGATGCCGGACAGTCATCGCTACTACATCAACGACACCGGCACCGGTAACACCGTCAATCTCAGCCATCCGCGCGTGCTGCAGATGGTGATGGACAGTCTGCGGTACTGGGTGGAGGAGATGCATGTCGACGGTTTCCGATTCGACCTCGGCACCATCCTCGGCCGCGAGACCTACGGCTTCGACGCCCGCTCCGGCTTCTTCGACGCGATCGGGCAGGACCCTGTTCTTCGGCAAGTGAAGCTGGTCGGCGAGCCCTGGGACATCGGACCGGGCGGCTATCAGGTTGGCGGCTTCCCTCCCGGCTGGGCCGAATGGAACGACAAGTACCGCGACAACGTGCGGGACTACTGGAAGCAGGGCGCCGGCCATCTCGGCGACTTCGCCGCGCGCGTCACCGGCTCGGGCGACATTTACGACCGCCAGGGCCGCCGCCCGTGGGCCGGCGTGAACTTCGTCACCGCCCATGACGGCTTCACCCTGCACGACACGGTGACCTACAACGAGAAGCACAACGAGGCGAACGGCGAAGACGGCAAGGACGGCCACGGCGACAACCGCAGCTACAACTACGGCGTCGAGGGCGAAACTGACGACGAGGGCATCGTCGCCGTCCGCGAGCGCCAGAAGCGCAACTTCCTGGCGACGCTGCTGTTCAGCCACGGCACGCCGATGATCCTCGCGGGCGACGAGTTCGGCCGCACCCAGGGCGGCAACAACAACGGCTACTGCCAGGACAGCGAAATCTCGTGGGTCCACTGGGACCTCAACGAGAACAACCAGAAGCTCCTGGCTTTCACCAGGCGGCTGGTGAAGCTGCGCGCAGAGCATGCGATCCTGCGGCGCGCGAGCTTCCGCGACGGAATGGGCGTCACTTGGCTCAACCCCGGCGGCGGCGAGCAGACCGAGGAGCAGTGGGGCGACGCCGGGGCCGACTGCATCGGCCTGCAGCTCACGACCGACGAAGAGCAGGCGATCCTGATCTTCAACAGCCATGACGGCGTTGTCCCATTCGCGCTGCCGGCGGCCGAAAGCGGCGCGCCGTGGCGGGTCGTGATCGACACCGAGACGCCGGACGAGGTCGAGGAGCGGGCTCTGGAGAGCGATGGCGAACCGCTGGAGATCGCCGCCCGCTCGCTTGTCCTTCTGATGCGTTGACCGTCGACGCGGGCCCCGATGCCGATTGTCGGAGCCCGCGTCATCAAAGTTTGAAGGACCGACATGAGCGCGTCCGCATAGCCGGCCGTTGCGTCACCGAACGCCCTGCAAAAGACGGCTCTGGTCACTGCGCGCCGGTCACGAGCTTCGCGAAACAGGCGGCGAGGGCCGGCGGGATGCCGGTCGCGTTCTGTTCCACCTCCATCTTGATGTCGGCGTACTCGTCGGGCGGCCGAGGCCGGGCGACAGGTAGATGCGGCTCGTCTTCGCGGGATCGCCGTGGAAGAACAGGTACAGCGGGTCCGCCGTCTTCGGCCGCACGTGGTAGATATGCCACGGTCCGCGGTCAGCGTCCTGTCGATCGGCAACGCCCCGCCGCTGATCTGACGGCCGACGGCGACCATCACGCGGGCGGCTGCGGGCCGTCCTGGAGCGTGACGCCCGGACAGATGTCCGCCGCCTGGGCGGAGCCTGAGGCGGCGAGAAGGATGGCGAGGGCTCTAGCTGTGCGCGTCATTGCGGAACGTCCTTGGGATCATGCGGGCGGCGCGGCGTCCGCGCTGTGACGCGCTGACGCCTTACGGTTTCCGAAGTCGCATGGCTGGAATGTGGCGGCGGCCTTCGCGGTCGCCCTCGTTGTGCTGGACGGCCTGATCGGCTACGGTCCGGCCGCGCGCATGGCGTCTCCGTTCCACCGGAGGCGACCGATTCTTGCGCGCCGCCGGACCGACGACCATCCGGTCAGACACGACAAACCGGCAGGTGTTATGGATTTCCTCAAGCCACGGTATACGCCGATGAACCGCCGTCGCCGCATCTATGAAGGCAAGGCGAAAGTCCTCTATGAAGGACCTGAGCCCGGCACGCTGATCCAGCATTTCAAGGACGACGCCACCGCCTTCAACGCCAAGAAGCACGAGGTGATTGACGGCAAGGGCGTCCTGAACAACCGGATCTCGGAGTTCGTCTTCCAGCACCTCAACGACATCGGGGTGCCGACGCATTTCATCCGTCGGCTGAACATGCGCGAGCAGCTGATCCGCGAAGTCGAGATCATCCCGCTCGAGGTCGTGGTGCGCAACGTCGCCGCAGGCTCGCTCGCGACCAAGCTCGGCATCGAGGAGGGCACCCAGCTGCCCCGTTCGATCATCGAGTTCTATTACAAGAACGACGCCCTGAACGACCCGATGGTCTCCGAGGAGCATGTCACGGCCTTTGGCTGGGCGAGCCCGCAGGAGATCGACGACATCATGGCGCTGGCGATCCGCGTCAACGACTTCCTGTCCGGCCTGTTCCTCGGCGTCGGCATCCGCCTCGTCGACTTCAAGATGGAGACCGGCCGGCTCTGGGAGAACGACACGGTCCGCATCGTCGTCGCCGACGAGATCTCCCCGGACTCGTGCCGCCTCTGGGACATCAAGTCGAACGACAAGCTCGACAAGGACCGCTTCCGCCGCGACATGGGCGGCCTTGTGGAGGCCTATTCCGAGGTCGCGCGCCGGCTCGGCATCCTGCCTGAGTCGGAGGTCCCGAACGGCCGCGGCCCGGTGCTGGTGACGTCGAAGGACGCATAGCGCGCCCCAGCCTCACGGTTCATAAGACTGCCGACGCCCCGCTCCCACCCGAGCGGGGCGTCGTCGTTTCGGAAGGGAGGATAATAATATGCCCATAAACATCAGGGCCTTGATCGTCGCCGCGGGTTGCCTCGCGGTCTTCCCGGCCGCCGCACAGACCGCGGCGCCGCCCGCCGCCGTTCCCGCCGCGACCACGGCGGACGACGCGCCCCAACTCGACATCGAGAAGACCCTCGGCGAGGTCGGCGCCGGCTGGACCAAGCAGAACGCGACCGGCGAGAGCGTGACCTACGTCTGCGACAAGGACAGCTGCGGCGGCCGCGGCGTGCTGGGGATCAGCGCGGCGAAGCCGAGCGGCGAGTATCTGAAAAAAGTCGTCGCCGATCCCCAGGGCGCGCTGACCGCCTTCAAATACGGCAACGAGGAATCGATGAAGGCGACGGGCTGCGCCTTCAAGAGCTACGACATCAAGAAAATCAACGACGCCCGCGTGCAGATCGACAGCGCCGGCGGCTGCCCGGACGGGTCTTCGGCGGTGATGTCCACCATCTTCGACGCCAAGTCCGAGCGGCTGATGGCGGTTCAGGTGTTGACGAAGGGCGAGAGCGCGGCTCTTAAGCTGCGGGACGACAGCGCCGCGAAGATCAACAAGGCGCTCGACGCCACCCTGTAGCCACCGTCGCTCGAGAGGATTCCGATCATGAAGGCGCGCGTCACCGTCACCCTCAAGACCGGCGTCCTCGATCCGCAGGGCAAGGCGATCGAGGGAGCGCTCGGCTCCCTCGGCGTGCCCGGAGTCGAAAGCGTCCGCCAGGGCAAGCTGTTCGACGTCGAGCTCGCCACCGAAGACCGCGCCGAGGCGGAAGCGACCCTCAAGGCCATGTGCGAGAAGCTGCTCGCGAACACCGTCATCGAGAGCTATCGCTACGACATCGCGGGGTGATCCCGACTATGACGACCCGTCTTCCCATGGCTGCGCTCAGCGCCGCCGCCTTGGTGATCGCGGCCGGGGCCGCTTTCGCGCAAGGGGTGCCGAAGCCCGCGGCCATTCCGGACATCCGAGGCCCGAACGGCGTGTTTTCGCTTCTGCCGGACGGCGCCAACTGGACCAAGTTCCAGACCGTGCGGCAGATCGGCGTGCGCTGCACCGACAAGGCCTGCGGCGGCGAGCGCGTGTTCTGCACCATCCAGACCCGCGCGGACGAACAGGCGCGCCCCGGCGTCGCTCTGGCCGACGAGACCGCGACGAAGTTCGGCGAGGGCGTCATCGCCAGCGCCCCCAAGGACTTCGCAGCCTCCTACGTCGCGCCCTTCGCGCCGAAGCGCTTCGGGCCGAACGCCGGCCACTGGGCGGAGTTGAAGGCGGAAGGGGAGCCCGGCAAGCTGCGCTTCGGGCTGTTCCTCGTCGCCGCGAAAGGCTACGACGTGGCCTTCAACTGCGTGACGCCGTCCGACAGCTGGGCGACCCACCAGCCCAAGATCGAGGCCCTGCTCGCCTCGCTGAAGATCGAGCAGTAACGCTTCGAGGACCGAGAGCCATGAACGCCGCCGTCATCGTCTTTCCCGGGTCCAATCGCGAGCGCGACGTCGCGGCGGCGTTGCGGGCCGGGACGGGCTCGGCGCCCGCCATGGTCTGGCACGCCGACACCGAACTGCCCGCCGGCACGGACCTCGTCGTGCTGCCCGGCGGCTTCTCCTACGGCGACTATCTGCGCTGCGGCGCGATCGCCGCGCGGGCGCCGATCATGGACGCGGTGCGCGCCCACGCCGCACGCGGCGGGCTGGTGCTCGGCATCTGCAACGGCTTCCAGATCCTGGTCGAGAGCGGCCTGCTGCCGGGCATCCTCACCCGCAACAAAAACCTGCGCTTCATCTGCAAGACGCAGCATCTCAAGGTCGAGCGCGTCGACACCCGCTTCACCACCGGCTACCAGCCCGGCCAGGTGATCGAGGTCGCCTGCGCCCATGGCGAGGGCAACTACTTCGCCGACCCCGAGACGATCGAGCGGCTCGAAGGCGAGGGCCGCGTGGCGTTCCGCTACTGCGACGCGAGCGGGACCGTCGGCGGGCTCGCCAACGCCAACGGCTCGATCAACGACATCGCCGGGATCTACTCCGAAAACCTCAACGTGCTCGGCATGATGCCGCATCCCGAGAACCTGATCGACGCCGCGGTCGGCGGCACGGACGGCCTCGCGCTGTTCGCAGGGCTCGCGAAGGCCGCGTGATGGCGGCCGGGGCGATCCGGGTCGGGATCGGCGGCTGGACCTTCGAGCCGTGGCGCGGCACTTTCTATCCCGATGACCTGACGCAGAAGCGCGAGCTGGCCTACGCCGCCGAGCGTCTCACCGCGATCGAGATCAACGCGACGTTTTACGGCTCCCAGAAGCCGGAGAGCTTTCGCAAGTGGGCCTCGGAGACGCCGGACGACTTCCTGTTCTCGGTGAAGGGCCCGCGTTTCGCGACCAACCGTAAGGTGCTCAGCGAAGGCGGCGGGTCGGTGACGCGCTTCCTCGACAGCGGCGTGACGGAGCTTGGGGTCAAGCTCGGCCCGATCCTGTGGCAGCTCGCGGCGACCAAGCGGTTCGATCCGGACGATCTCGCGGGCTTCCTCAAGCTGCTGCCGGCGAAGCACAAGGGCGTGGCGCTGCGCCACGTCATCGAGGCGCGGCACGAGAGCTTCGCCGACCCGCGGTTCGTAGAGATGCTGCGGGACGCGAACGTCGCGCAGGTGATCCTCGACGACTCCGACCACCCGATGATCGCCGATCCGACCGCCGACTTCGTCTACCTGCGGCTGGAGCGTGCGCAAGAGGAGGTCGAGACCGGCTATGCCGAGGACGAGCTCGACGCCTGGGCGAAGCGGCTCGCGGCCTACGCCAGGGGCGAGACGCCGAAGGATCTGCCGGCGCTTGGACGCGCGCCGGCGCCGAAGACGCCGCGCGAGGTGTTCTCTTTCTTCATCTCGGGCGCGAAGGTGCGCAATCCGGCGGCCGCGCAGGCGATGATCGCGCGCCTCAAGGGCTAGGGGGCGTCTCGGCCGCTCGCCGGCGTTCGATCCGCCGGGCGATGAACCGGGCCACGCTCGGGCCGGTGAGCAGCACGATCACCAGCCGCGCGGTCTGCATGGTCATGACGAACTGAAGGTCGACGTCGCTCGACGCGGCGATGATCGCGACCGAGTCGGCGCCGCCGGGGCTGGTGGCGAGGAAGGCCGTCAGCGGGTCGAGGCCTGCGAAATGCACCAGCGCCGCGGCGAAGCCGCCGCAGAGCGCGATCAGCGTCAGCACCGAGACCGCGAGGATCGGCAGCGCCCGCGCCGCGTGCAGGATGATCGGCCGGGTGAAGCGCAGGCCGATGCTCCAGCCGACGAGAGCGTAGCTCGCGGCCAGCAGCCACGGCGGAAGCTCGATCTTTAGAAGCCCGAAATCGTGCAGCAGCACCCCGAGCGCGAGCGGCAGAAGCAGTTGCCCCGCCGGCAGGCGGGAGCGCCGGCCGGCCCAGGCGCCCGCCGCGGCCAGCGCGAGGGTGGCGACGAGGCTCGGCCAGTCCACCGGCGGAAACCAGTCGACGCTCGCCGCGCCGCGGTCCGGCGACACCCAGATCAGCGCGACGATGGAGGCCGAGACGGCGACGAGGACGACCCGCAGGTACTGCATGACGGCGACTAGCCGGACGTCCGCGCCGTAGGCCTCGGCTAGGAAGGTCATCGCGGAGGCTGCGCCGGGGGAGGAGCCCCAGATCGCGGTCGTGCCTGGCAGCACCTGACGCCGCGCGAGCAGATAGCCGAGCGCGTTGCTCGCGATGGTGGTCGAGACGATGCCGCCGATGAAGATCGGCCAGTCCTTGGCGATTTCGGTGAGGAAGCTCGCGGGGATGCTGCGGGCGATCATCAGCCCGACGAGCGCCTGCGCCAGATGGAACGGGCTGCGCGGCACGCTGAGCGCGCCGCCGAGCCCGGCGATGGCGATGCCGGCCACCATCGGGCCGAGCAGCAGCGCGGCCGGCAGCCCCAGGACTTCGAGCGCCACCACGATCGCGGCCGACAACGCAAGCGTCGCGGCCCATTGGACCGGCGGGCGCCAGGTGGAAATCGGGGGGAGGGACCGCATCACGCGGACGGTATACCGCATGCGCGCGCCGAGCGCCGCAGGCTTCGCGCAGGGGCGACATGCGCCGATGGACCATCCCGCGGGTCAGGCCGCGTCGAAGGCCACGTCCTCGTAGATTTCCGCGAGCGTCATGGACACGTCGAGCCCGTCGAACGCCACGCGGTCGGTGGGCGACGTGAGATCCTGTCGCAGGAAACCGTCGTCCGTCCGCGTGTAGGTCGCGACGTGCATCCGATCCTGCTCGATCAGCGCGATCGTCCGTAGACCGGGCAGCGTCATGTAGGCGTCGAGCTTCTCCCCGCGATCGCGTGCGCTGGTCGAGGGCGAGAGGACTTCGACGACCGCGGTCGCGTCGTCGAGCGTCCGCGCCGCGCCCGGCCGGGGCCCGCAATTGACGAAGACGTCGGGAAGCGTGGAGGCTCCGATCGCGGGGATGTCGAGCCGGACGTTCTCCGTCGAGGTGCGGCACGGTGAGCCGATGCGGCGCAGTTCGCCGCGAAGACGAGACGACACGTTCTGGACGATGTCGTTGTGCCGGACGGTCCCGCCCGCCATCGATCTGTAGATGACGCCGTTGAGAAGCTCCCAGCGCTCGTCTTCGGGAGCGTTCGCCTCGAGCTCTCGAAACTCGTCGACGGTCAGTCGTCGTGGCTTTAGAAGGGGCAAGCTCATGGCTGATCCGCGACCCGTTCGAACCGTGGCGCACTCTAGCATGCCGCGCCGCATTGGCGTAGCAAGGCCCGGCCTCCTCCGAAACGTCCGCGCCCGCGAGATCGATGACCGCACACGAGCCCGCCATCACGCCCGACCTTGTCGCCGCCCACGGCCTCAAGCCCGACGAGTACGAGCGCATCCTGTCCCTCATCGGCCGCGAGCCCAGCTTCACGGAGCTCGGGATCTTCTCGGCGATGTGGAACGAGCACTGCTCGTACAAGTCGTCGAAGCTCTGGCTGAAGACGCTGCCGATCTCCGGCCCCCACGTCATCCAGGGCCCCGGCGAGAACGCCGGCGTGGTCGACATCGGCGACGGCGACGCGGTCGTCTTCAAGATGGAGAGCCACAACCACCCGTCCTTCATCGAGCCCTACCAGGGGGCTGCGACCGGCGTCGGCGGCATCCTCCGGGACGTCTTCACCATGGGCGCGCGCCCCGTCGCGGCGCTGAACGCGCTGCGCTTCGGCGCGCCGGAGCATCCCCGCACGCGCCATCTCGTGTCGGGCGTCGTCGCCGGCGTCGGCGGCTACGGCAACTCCTTCGGCGTGCCGACGGTCGGCGGCCTCGTGGGCTTCCACACCCGCTACGACGGCAACATCCTGGTCAACGCCATGGCGGTCGGCCTCGCGAAGGCGGACGCGATCTTCTACGCCAAGGCGAGCGGCGTCGGCCTGCCCGTGGTCTATCTCGGCTCCAAGACCGGCCGCGACGGCATCCACGGCGCGACCATGGCCTCCGCCGAGTTCGACGCCGGGTCGGAGGAGAAGCGCCCGACCGTTCAGGTGGGCGACCCCTTCGCCGAGAAGCTGCTGCTGGAGGCCTGCCTCGAGCTGATGGCCTCCGGCTCCGTCGTCGCGATCCAGGACATGGGCGCCGCGGGCCTCACCTGCTCGGCGGTCGAGATGGGCGCGAAGGGCGACCTCGGCATAAGGCTCGATCTCGAGAACGTGCCGGTGCGCGAAGAGGGCATGACGGCCTACGAGATGATGCTCTCGGAGAGCCAGGAGCGCATGCTCATGGTGCTGCACCCCGAGAAGGAGGACGTGGCCCGCGCGATCTTCGTGAAGTGGGGGCTCGACTTCGCGGTGGTCGGCCACACCACCGACGACCTGCGCTTCAAGGTCTACCTCAACGGCGAGCTGAAGGCCGACCTGCCGATCAAGGAGCTCGGCGACGAGGCGCCGGAGTACGACCGCCCGTGGGTCGAAACGCCGAAGGCGCAGGCCGTTTCCGCCGCCAACGTCGACGCCAAGGTCGGGACCCGCGACGCGCTGCTGACGCTGATCGGCTCGGCCGAGCTCTCGTCCCGCCGCTGGGTGTGGGAGCAGTACGACCACATCATCCTCGGCGACACCGTGCAGAAGCCCGGCGGCGACTCGGCGGTGATCCGCGTCAACGGCGGCCCCAAGGGCCTCGCGATGACCGCCGACGTGACGCCGCGCTACTGCGAGGCCGACCCGTTCGAGGGCGGCAAGCAGGCGGTGGCGGAGGCCTGGCGCAACCTGACGTCCGTCGGCGCGCGCCCGCTCGCCGTCACCGACAATCTGAACTTCGGCAACCCCGAGAAGCCCGAGATCATGGGCCAGCTCGTGGGCTGCATTAAGGGCATCGGCGAAGCCTGCCGGGCGCTCGACTTCCCCGTCGTGTCCGGCAACGTCTCGCTCTACAACGAGACCCAAGGCCGCGCGATCCTGCCGACGCCGACCATCGGCGCGGTCGGCGTGCTGGACGACGTCTCCAAGAGCGCGACCATCGCCTTCAAGCGCGAGGGCGAGGCCATCCTGTTGATCGGCGACGGCATCGGCTGGCTCGGCCGCTCGTGCTGGCTCTGGCTCGTCGCGGGGTTCGAGAAGGGGGCGCCGCCTCCGGTCGACCTCGCGGCGGAGCTTCGCAACGGCGACTTCGTGCGCAGCTTGATCCTGAGCGGGGCCGCGACCGCCGTCCACGACGTGTCCGACGGCGGACTGCTGCTCAGCGTCGCCGAGATGGCGCTCGCGGGCCGCATCGGCGCGTCGCTCGACGACGCCCCGGCGAATGCGGCGCCCCACGCCTGGTTCTTCGGCGAGGATCAGGCCCGCTACGTGGTGACGGTCGACGAATCCAAGGCGGGTCTCGTCATTTCCGCGGCGAGCGAAGCCGGCGTCACGGCGACGCGGATCGGCCTGACGGGCGGCGACCGATTGATTCCGGGCCGCGAAGCCCCCATCCTTCTGAACGAACTGCGCGAGGCCCACGAAGGCTGGTTCCCGCGCTTCATGGCGGGCACGGCGGCGGACGCCGCGCCCGACGCCTGACGGAGACAGACGCCGATGCCGATGGACGCCCGCGAGATCGAAGAGCTGATCCGCGACGCCCTGCCAGACGCGACGGTGACCATCCGCGACCTCGCCGGCGACGGCGATCACTACGCGGCAGTCGTCGTTTCCGAATCCTTCCGCGGCAAGAGCCGCGTCCAGCAGCACCAGATCGTGTATCAGGCGCTGAAAGGGCAGATGGGCGGCGCGCTGCACGCGCTCGCGCTGCAGACCAGCGCCCCGCCGCAGGCCTGACCCGTTTTCACATTCGAAAAGGCGAAAGACATCATGAGCGCCAAGGATGACATCGCGAAGGCGATCGCCGACAACGACGTCGTGCTCTTCCTCAAGGGCACGCCGCAGTTTCCGCAGTGCGGGTTCTCCGGCCAGGTCGTCCAGATCCTCGACTATCTGGGCGTGCCCTATCAGGGCGTGAACGTGCTGCAGAGCGACGAGATGCGCCAGGGCATCAAGGAGTTCTCCAGCTGGCCGACGATCCCCCAGCTCTACGTCAAGGGCGAGTTCATCGGCGGCTGCGACATCGTCCGCGAGATGTTCCAGGCGGGCGAGCTTCAGACCCACCTGAAGGACGCCGGCGTCGCGCTGAAGCAGCCGGCGTAAGGCGCTCGAGCCACCCTCGTCGTCATGCCCGGCGTGGCCGGGCATGACGTTTCACGGCGATCCCGAACGCCGTTTTAAGTCTCTTGAGCTTTTGATCGCGGCGCGCCTCGACGCCGCCGCGATCCGGCGGCAGATGTCGGCGGCGCCGCATCTCGCGTCGTCGCTCGAGCCTTGGGCCGCCTATGCCGCTGATCACTCGCCGCGCGCTGCTCGCCTCCGCCGGCGCCGGCTTCCTCGTCGCGGCCTCGGGCGGCGCCTACGCCGGGCTGGTCGAACCCGGCCTGATGCTCAACGTCACCGAGTACCGTCTGAAGCCGCCGGGCTGGCCCGAGGACCTGCCGCTTTCGATCGCGGTCATCGCCGACGTCCACGTCTGCGAGCCCTTCGTGCCGATGTCGCGGGTGAAGCGCATCGTCGAGACGGTCAACGCGCTGAAGCCCGACCTCATCGTGCATCTGGGCGACCACGAGGCGACCTACCGCTTCGTCGCCGCCCGCGTGCCCCCGAACGAGTGGGCTGCGGCCTACGCCGACCTGTCGGCCCCGCTCGGCCTCTACACCATCCTCGGCAACCACGACTGGTGGCACAACGCCGACACGATCCGCGGCGCGCTCGACGGCGCGCGCATCCGCATCATGGAGAACGAGGCCGAGCTGATCGAGCACCGCGGCCGGCGGTTCTGGCTCGGCGGCCTCGGCGACCAGCTCGCCCACCTGTTCGACCGCCGGCGCCGCATGGGCGAGGACGACCTGCCGGCGACGCTGTCGCAGATCCGCACCAAGGACCCGGTGGTGATGCTGGCGCACGAGCCGGACATCTTCGACGAGATGCCCGCGCGCGTGTCGCTCACGCTCGCCGGCCACACCCACGGCGGCCAGATCTACGTGCCGGGGATGCCGAACCCCTTCATCCCACGCGACTACCGCGGCCGCTTCCGCTACGGCCACGTGGTGGAGGAGGGGCGCCACATGATTATCTCCGGCGGCATCGGCATGAGCGGCCTGCCCGTGCGGTTTGGGGTTCCGCCGGAAATCGTGGTGGTGCGGCTGGGGAACGCGCCGGCGGTGGCGTGAGGACATGAGGAACATCGACCCCCATCCGCTCTATCGCCTTCTGCGGCGTCTTGAGGAGGGTAGTTTCCCCTTCAGACTCGATCGCCACCGCGACGACACCGTTCTTGTGTCCGTAACGCTGGTGGGTGGGCGGCTTGAGATCGACGTGTTCGAGGACGGACACTTAGAGTTCGCACGCTTCGTCGGTGATGAGAGTGTCGATTCGGACCCGGCCCGAATCGACGAAATTTTGTGGATAGGAATCGGCGAAAAGCGATAGGCGCGGCCGGCGGCATTCGCTCAGCGACCTGCTCTTTCTGCCTCCGCGCGAATGTCGGCAGGCGTGGACGGAGCGACGACATAACCGTCCTTTCGCGCCTGCCAGATGCAGGTGTCGATCCGCCGCCAAGCCTGACGCGTCGCCGCCCATCCCCATCCATGGGTTGCTCCGCAGGACGTCATCGCGCCGGTGGACGGCCTGATGAAGTCCACGCGCAGCAGCGCGCTGCACCCTGACAACAACAAAGTTGTCGCTGCTGCGATCACGAAGCGATGCATCGCGTTTGTCCTTCCAGCGCAACGCAAAAGGCCGCCCCGAAGGGCGGCCTTTCGCATTCCAAACGATCCCGGAGGGACCTGATCAGCGCGAGTAGAACTCGACGACCAGGTTCGGCTCCATGTGGACCGGGTAGGGCACCTCGGTCAGGGCCGGGATGCGGATGTACTTGGCGACCATCTTGTCGTGGTCGACCTCAAGGAAGTCCGGCACGTCGCGCTCGCCGGAGGCCGCGGCCTCGAGCACGATCGCGAGCTGCTTGGACGCCTGCTTGACCTCGATTACGTCGCCGACCTTCACGAGGTAGGACGGAATGTTGACGCGGCGGCCGTTCACAGTGACGTGGCCGTGGTTCACGAACTGGCGGGCGGCGAACACGGTCGGCACGAACTTCGCGCGATAGACCACCGCGTCGAGACGGCGCTCGAGCAGGCCGATCAGGTTCGCGGAGGTGTCGCCCTTGAGGCGGGTCGCTTCCGCGTAGACGCGGCGGAACTGCTTCTCGGAGATCGAGCCGTAGTAGCCCTTGAGCTTCTGCTTGGCGCGCAGCTGCACGCCGAAGTCGGAGAGCTTGCCCTTGCGGCGCTGGCCATGCTGGCCCGGGCCGTACTCGCGGCGGTTCACCGGGGATTTCGGACGACCCCAGATGTTCTCGCCCATGCGGCGATCGATTTTGTACTTCGAGGCGTGTCGCTTCGACATCGCGTCCTCCTTCGAGAGGTTGAGGAACGCGCCCTCCTGCTGCTGTCCTTATGGAAAGCCGACAGGCCCGGTCGTCGCGAAACGCCGGACCACGGGTGCGCATAAACGTAAGCGCGGAGCTTTCGGCCCCGCGCGACGTGGCGGTTCTCTAGAGGGGGCGGCCGGGCATGTCAATTCCCACAGGGCGGAAGGCGCCAACCCACGCGCGCAGCAATGCGCTTTACGAACGTATAAGTTGTGTCAATCTCATTCCTCTACCAGAGGGGGATTGCGATGGCGGGCGCGGTTACGAAGGAGCTTCGGGCTCAGTACGATCTTCTGTTCTCTCAGGCGGCCATCCGGCCGGAGTGGCTGGCGGCCATCAAGGCGGTCGCGCGACGGGCCCTCAGCCCGGCGCATCGCACCGCCTACATGACGGTCGAACAGGCGACGGGCGTGCCGTGGTTCGTCGTCGCCGCGATTCACAACCTGGAGTCGTCACAGTCAATGACACGCCATCTCCACAACGGAGATCCGCTGACGGCTCGCACGGTCCATGTGCCGGAGGGGCGGCCCACGGCCGGCTCGCCGCCGTTCGACTGGTTCGCAAGCGCGATCGACGCGCTGACCGGCGAGGGTCTCGCGGCCTGGACGGACTGGAGCGTGGCGGGGATCGGCTGCGTCCTCGAGGGGTACAACGGCCTCGGCTACCGTCGCCATCACCCGCAGGTGAAGACCCCGTATCTCTGGAGCGGGACGACGATCTACACCCGCGGGAAGTACGCCGCGGACGGCGTCTTCGATCCCGATCTCGTCAGCGCGCAGGTCGGCGCCTTCGCGCTGCTGATCCACCTCGCCGAGGTCGGCGAGATCGCGCTGCCGGGCTTCGGCGCGCCCAAGCCGGACGAGGCGGTCAAGCCCACACCCGCCCTGGCCGAGGACGACGCCGCCCCGTTGGGCCAGACGGCCCCGCCGCCCTATCCCGGCCGCTACCTCGCGCCGGAGTCCAACGGCCCCGAGGTCGAACTCGTGCAGCGCAGGCTCGCCGCTCTGGGGTGCGACCCGAAGGGCTTCGACCAGGATTTAGGCCCGGCCACGGAAAGCGCGGTGAAGATGTTTCAGGCGCGGTCCGTGGGCCGGGGCGGCGAGCCTCTGGAGATCGACGGCGTCGTCGGCCCCGAAACCTGGGCGGCGTTGTTCGGAGGCCCCGCCGCGCCCGCGTCGAGCGCGTTCGTCCCGGCCGCGACCTCCGCGCTCGGGCGCAGGGCGATCGAGATCGCGGAAGGCGAGATCGGCGTCCGCGAGGCGCCGCTGGGTTCGAACCGCGGGCCGAAGGTCGACCTCTACATGACCGCCACGAGTCCCGGCAGCCTCGGGCTGCCGTGGTGCATGGCCTTCGTCTACTGGTGCTTCAAGGAGGCGGCGTCCGACCTCGGCCGCGGCGCGCCCGTGCCGAAGACGGCCGGCGTGCTGCGCGGCTGGGATCTCGCGCAGTCGGTTCCTGGGGCCACCGTCGTGACTGCCGCGGCGGCGCGGAGGAACCCGTCGCTGGTCGCCCCCGGCATGATCTTCTACATGGATTTCGGCGGAGGCGCGGGCCACACCGGCATCGTCGTCGACAACGCCAACGGCCGGCTGACGACGATCGAGGGCAACTCCAACGCGGAAGGCGGGCGCGAGGGAATCGGCGTGTTCCTGCGCCGGAGCCGCAAGGTCGAGCAGGTTCAGAAGGGCTTCGTCGGGTTCGCGTGACACGGGAGGCGCGCGGCGTCCCCACGGCCCGCGCGCCTCTCACGTGATGTGCGCGCCGCGGGTTTCGACATACAGCGCGTAGATCGACTGGCTGGCCGCCATGAACAGGCGGTTCCGCTTCTGGCCGCCGAAGCACAGGTTGGCGCAGATCTCCGGCAGCTTGATCAGGCCGATGCGCGCGCCGTCCGGGGCGAAGACGTGGACGCCGTCGTAGCCTTCGCCCGCCCAGCCCGCGCCGGCCCACACGTTGCCGTCCTCGTCGCAGCGGACGCCGTCCGCGAAGCCGGTGCGGCCGTCCATCTCCATGCCCGCGAAGGTCCTCGGGGCCTTCAACGCCGCGCCGTCGACGTCGTAGACCCAGATCTGGCTCTTGGCGTCGGGATAGTGCGAGACCCCGGTGTCGGCGACATAGAGCTTGGCGTAGTCGGCGCTGAAGCAGAGGCCGTTGGGCTTCACCGGGTCGTCGGCGACCTTGGCCACAGCTCCGGTCTGGCCGTCGATGCGGTAGACCGCCTCCTTTCGAAGCGGCTGCGGGCTCGAGGCGCTCTCCAGTAGGCGATGGCCCTCGTACTCCATCAGCGCGCCGTATCCCGGGTCGGTGAACCAGATCGAGCCGTCGAGCGGGTGCACGACCACGTCGTTCGGCGCGTTGAACGCCCCGCCGTCGACGCCCGCGGCCAGCACCGTCATGCGGCCGTCGTGCTCGTAGCGGACCACGTCGCGATGTCCGTGACGGCACGAGACCTGCCGGCCCTGGTAATCGAAAGTGTTGCCGTTGGAGTTGCCCGACGGGGCGCGGAACCGGCGCGAGACGTGGCCGTCCTCCTCCGTGTAGCGCAGCTGCTCGTCGTTCGGGATGTCGCTCCAGAGCAGGTACCGGCCGACGGCGTTCCAGGCGGGTCCCTCCGCCCAGCGCAGGCCGGTGTGGATGCGCTCGATCGCGGCGTTGCCGAGCTTGTACTTCTTGAAGCGGGGGTCGAGCGCGACGACGTCGGGGTCGGGATAGCGCAGGGGCTCGGCGCCGGGCCGGAAGTCGCGCGCCTGCGCCAGCGGCGCGAAGGCGGCGCCTGCGGCGAGCGCCGCGCCGCCGGCGAGAACCTCGCGGCGGCCGAGGGTCGGGCTGTCGGTCATGAACGTCCTCCCTGTCCGCGCTCCGTCCGCAAGCGTGGCGGAGCGATCGTTCTTGGTCAGGGAGTTATGGGGGAGGGCGCGAGCGGGGACAGGGGCGGAGCCGCGCCCTGTGATTAACGGGGGCGGGCCGATCCGGCGCGCGCGCGACGGTCCGCGCGCCTATATAAAGATCGATCGCTCCCGAAACCGGCCTCCGCCCCCTGAGTCGCTCGCGCCCATGCGCTTCACCCCCAATTTCCTCGACGATCTTCGCGACCGGATCCCCGTGTCCGAGGTCGTCGGCCGCAGCGTGAAGCTGAAGCGGCAGGGGCGGGAGTACGCAGGCCTGTCGCCGTTCAACGCCGAGAAGACGCCGTCCTTCTTCGTCAACGACCAGAAGGGCTTCTACCACTGCTTCTCGTCCGGCAAGCACGGCGACGTGTTCAAGTTCCTTATGGAGACCGAGGGCGTCTCGTTCCCGGAGGCGGTGGAGCGCGTGGCGGAAATCGCCGGCGTGCCAATGCCGAAGGAGACGCCGGAGGAGCAGCAGCGCCAGCAGGCGCGCGCAGGCCTCGTCGAGATCATGGAGATGGCGGCGAGGTTCTTTGAGGGCGAGCTGCAGGGCCGCGCCGGAGCGGCAGCGCGCGGCTATCTCGGCGGCCGGGGCCTTAGCCCCGCGACCCAGGCCGCGTTCCGCATGGGCTACGCGCCCAACGACCGCTCGGCGCTCAAGAGCCACCTGCGCAAGGCGGGCGTGCCGATCGGCGACATGGTCGAGGCCGGGCTGCTGGTCTCGGGCGACGACGTGCCGGAGCCCTTCGACCGGTTTCGCGACCGCATCATCTTCCCGATCCAGGACGGCCGCGGCCGGGTGATCGCCTTCGGCGGCCGCGCCATGCAGTCGGACGCCCCCGCGAAGTACCTGAATTCGCCCGAGACGCCGCTGTTCCACAAGGGCGCGACCCTCTTCAACCATCACCGCGCCCGCGCCGCCGCCCATCCCGCGGGAACGGTGGTCGCCGTCGAGGGCTATGTCGACGTCATCGCGCTGGCGGCGGCGGGCATCGCCCATGTGGTCGCGCCGCTCGGCACGGCGCTCACCGCGGAGCAGATGGAGCTGCTCTGGAAGATGGCGCCCGAGCCGATCCTCTGCTTCGACGGCGACAAGGCCGGCCGCCGCGCCGGCTTCCGCGCGATCGAGACGGCGCTGCCGCTGCTGGCGCCCGGCCGCTCGCTCCGCTTCGCCTTCCTCCCCGAGGGGCAGGACCCGGACGATCTGGTGCGCGCGGAAGGCCGCGAGGCGGTCGAGGCGGTCCTTGGCCGCGCGGCGCCGCTGGTCGAGGTGCTGTGGTCGAAGGAGCTCGAGGCGAGCCCCACCGACACGCCGGAGCGCGCCGCCGCCTTCGAGACGCGCCTCAAGGCGGCGCTCGCCGCGATCCGCGACGAGACGGTGCGCCGGCATTACCAGACCGCGATCGAGGGCCGTCTGGCCGGCTTCGGCCGGGCCGGCGGCGACGCGCGCCGCAACGGCGGAAACCGGGGCGCGGGCGCCGGCCGGTTCATCCCGAACGCGCGCGGCGGCGGCCGAGGCGCTGGCCGTCGGCCTGGCGCGCCGTTCGACGCCCTTCCGATCACCGCCTCCGCCACGCTGCGGCAGAGCCCCCTCGTCGGGCCCGGCGCCGGGCGTCTGCCGGGGCGGGAGGTCGCGCTGGTGCTCGCGGTCGTCAACCACCCGCAGATGCTGGGCGACCTCGCCGAACCCTTTGCGGAGCTCGACCTGTCGACCCGCGACCTCGACCGGCTGCGGCGCGCAGCCCTCGACGCCTACGCCCATGGCGCCACCACGCGCGAGGCCATGCGCGACGCCTTGAGCGTGACGGACGGCGGCGCGCTGCTGGCGCGGGCCGACGCCGCGCTGCTTTCCAGCAACTGGTGGGTCGGCCCGGATGCGGACCCGCGCGACGCCGAGACCGCATGGCGGCACGCTGCGGCCTTGCATATCAAGGTGCGCGCGTTACATAGGGAACTTCGCTCGGCTGAGCAGGACTTTGGCCGTGATTTCACGGACGACAACTTCCGTCGGATCGTCGAAATTCAAAGGCAGCTGTCCGCGGCGGAGGGTTCCGAGGCTTCGATCGAAAACTTCGGCGGCGCATCCGGGCGCACGGTTCGATCGATGTAGCGCGTCCCCAGAGGACGTAAGGGTTTCAGGTGCGGTGACAGCCCTACGTGCTTGGGGCTCGTGTTGGTAAACTGGGCGTAAAGCGGGTTGGCTTAAGCTTAGTGACGTGCGATTCGCGGCGGCCGCCGGGTTGACGGCGGCCGATGCGGGACGACATCGATCGCGTGGCCGGCGGACGCGCCGGCTCGGAGACTGGAACATATGGCTACCAAATTGCAGGCGAAGGACGAAGCCGAGACCGCAGCTCCGGAGACCGAGGCCGGTCCCCTGCTGGATCTCAGCGATCAGGCCGTACGCCGCATGATCAAAGCCGCGAAGAAGCGCGGCTATGTGACCTACGACGAGCTGAACGAGGTTCTCCCCTCCGAACAGAACACATCCGACCAGATCGAAGACATCTACGCGATGCTCAACGAGATGGGCATCAATGTGGTCGAGTCCGAGGAGGCCGAAAGCGGCGAGCGCGAGGAGGGAGCGACCGCCGCCGCCGACGACGACGAGCCCGAGGGCGGCGATCTGGTCGAGACCGCGCGCTCCGCGCCGGTCGCCGTCGTCCAGAAGACCGAGCCCACCGACCGCACCGACGACCCCGTCCGCATGTACCTGCGCGAGATGGGCTCGGTCGAGCTGCTGTCGCGCGAGGGCGAGATCGCGATCGCGAAGCGCATCGAGGCCGGCCGCGAGGCGATGATCGCCGGGCTGTGCGAGAGCCCGCTGACGTTCCAGGCGATCATCATCTGGCGCGACGAGCTCAACGAGGGCAAAATTCTGCTGCGCGAGGTCATTGACCTCGAGGCGACCTACGCCGGCCCCGACGCCAAGAACGGCGCCGCTGCGCCCGCCGAGGGCGAAGAGACCGAGGCCGCCGAAGCCGAGACGCCGCCGGAAGGCGACCTCGAAGACGACGACATGGAGAACAACGTCTCGCTCTCCGCCATGGAGGCTGAGCTTAAGCCCCGCGTGCTTGAGACTTTCGACGCCGTCGCCGACGACTACAAGAAGCTGCGTCGCCTGCAGGACCAGAACGTCGAGAACCGGCTGCAGAACCGCACGCTCTCGCCGGCGCAGGACCGCAAGTACAAGAAGCTCAAGGACGACATCGTCCTGAACGTGAAGTCGCTTTCGCTCAACCAGCACCGCATCGACGCGCTGGTGGAGCAGCTCTACGACATCAACAAGCGGCTGGTCGCGCTCGAGGGCCGGCTGATGCGGCTTGCGGAGTCGTTCGGCGTCGACCGCATCGACTTCCTGAAGCAGTACCAGGGCTACGAGCTCGACCCGAACTGGATCCGTCGCGTCGCCATGCTCGGCACGCGCGGCTGGAAGGGCTTCGTCGCGGCCGAGAAGGACCTCGTCAAGGACATCCGCGGCGACATCCATAACCTCGCGACCGAGACCGGCCTGGAGATCCAGGAGTTCCGCCGCATCGTCCAGATGGTGCAGAAGGGCGAGCGCGAGGCCCGGCAGGCCAAGAAGGAGATGGTCGAGGCGAACCTGCGTCTCGTGATCTCGATCGCCAAGAAGTACACCAACCGCGGCCTGCAGTTCCTGGACCTGATCCAGGAGGGCAACATCGGCCTGATGAAGGCGGTGGACAAGTTCGAGTACCGCCGCGGCTACAAGTTCTCGACCTACGCCACGTGGTGGATCCGGCAGGCGATCACCCGCTCGATCGCGGATCAGGCGCGCACCATCCGCATCCCCGTGCACATGATCGAGACGATCAACAAGATCGTCCGCACGAGCCGCCAGATGCTGCACGAGATCGGCCGCGAGCCGACCCCGGAGGAGCTGGCCGAGAAGCTCGCCATGCCGCTCGAAAAGGTCCGCAAGGTCCTGAAGATCGCCAAGGAGCCGATCTCGCTCGAGACCCCGATCGGCGACGAGGAGGACAGCCACCTCGGCGACTTCATCGAGGACAAGAACGCGATCCTGCCGATCGACGCGGCGATCCAGAGCAACCTGCGCGAGACCACCACGCGCGTCCTGGCTTCGCTCACGCCCCGCGAGGAGCGCGTGCTGCGCATGCGCTTCGGCATCGGCATGAACACCGACCACACGCTGGAAGAGGTCGGCCAGCAGTTCTCGGTGACCCGCGAGCGCATCCGCCAGATCGAGGCCAAGGCGCTGCGCAAGCTGAAGCACCCCAGCCGGAGCCGGAAGCTGCGGAGCTTCCTCGACAACTGAGACGGCGGCGTTCGCAGGACAGAGATCGATCGAACGGCGGGCTTTGGCCCGCCGTTCGTCGTTTTAGGCCAAGCCTCGTCGAGGCGCTCGAGGGAGCCGCACACTTCCGGCGACGCCAATTGCGCGCGACCGGTTCTGCGGTCGCTCTCTTCCTGGGACGTTGAAACGGGATTACCTTTGCTCGCATGGAAGGCCGGCGCCGCACGATTGAAATCGACGAAGACGTGGCCGACGCGCTTGAAAAGGCGCGCGGCGGAGCGGGGCGTCTCGCTGGACGCCCACGTCCTCGATCTGGCGTCCCTCGAGGTGGCCGAACTCGATCCGGCGGACCTTGCGGACCTCGACGCGCGCGCGGCGGAATGGCGGAGCACGCGTCTGGGCTACGAAGTGGACGAGATTATCGATTGGTTACGTGACCAGACCGTAGGGCGACCTACGCCGCTTCCTGAGCCCAAACGCTTTTGAAGGTCGTTCTTTCTCAAGCCGCTGGTCGTGACGTCCAACGCCTTGCGACATTTCTCGAAAGCAGCGATCGAGCGTCCGCGCTGCGCGCCGTCAATCTAACCAAGACAGCGGCGACGACCCTCAGCGAGTTCGCCGACCGCGGCCCACGCATTTCCCCTTCCGGAATCCGCTGGCTTGTCGCGCCCTTCGGCTCCGCGGTCTATCTCATCGACTACAGCATCGACGCGGACCGCGAGATCATCACCATTCTCCGCGTCCGCCACAGCCGCGAGCGGCGCTGAACGGGCGTTTTCGCACACGCGTCTTTGAGCCGGCGCGCCTTCACGCCGCCGCCGCGGTCCGTCATGGATCAGGTCTTCCATCCCTGCGCGAGGATCGCCGCCCATGAAGCCTCTGTCGTTCGTTCTCGCCGCCGCCCTGCTCGCGGCAGCGCCCGTGGCCTCGTTCGCGCAGGAGACGCCCGGCGTGAAGGACGCCACGCGCGTCGCGGCAGGGACCTACAAGGTCGATCCGAACCACACCCAGGTGGTCTGGTCCGTGGACCACATGGGCTTCTCCACGCTTTATGGGGCCTTCGGTCAGCCGAGCGGCAGCCTGACGCTGGACCCGAAGGCGCCCGGCGACGCGAAGCTCTCGATCGAGTTTCCGATCAGCGGGCTGACCGTCACCTCCGAGAAGTTCGCAGCCCACCTCAAGACCGCCGAGCTGTTCGACGCCGCCAAGTTCCCGAAGGCGACCTTCGTCTCCACCAAGGTCGAAGCCTCGGGCGACACCGCGAAGATCACCGGCGACCTGACCCTCCACGGCGTGACCAAGCCGGTGACGCTCGACGCCACGTTCCACGGGGCGGGCGCGAACCCGATGTCGAAGGCCGAAACGGTTGGATTCTCCGCCACCGCCAAGCTGAAGCGCAGCGAGTTCGGCCTTGGCGCCTTCGTGCCCGTGGTCTCCGACGAAGTCGACCTCAAGCTGACAGCCGCATTCGAGAAATAGAAGGACGGTCCCCGGCCATGTGGCGCGATGCCGAAAGTGGGCCGGCCGCTCAGCGATGACTGAATCGTAGACATTCTCCAACCAGACCGCCAGAACTTCAGGCGGTCTGGGTTTTTAGCCCGGTGTTGCGGTCATTGGGGGATGTAATTGCCAAGCGATCAGGAGCATGGTGCAGCACCGATAGGTGAGTTACTCGACGTCTCTGACTTTCAGCTGGCGCTCGAACGTATGTTTGCGGAAAGGTCTATAGACCGTCTGACCGAGGCCGTTGAAGCGGCGGCCTCAACCGAAGGATCGGCGGACCCGTTCGAAACGTTGCTGAGCAGAGCGCTCGAGTCGGGGGATGTTGATCAAGCCCTCACGATGCTGACCGTGAAAGCGCGAAGCGGCTCATTTCCTGTTGTCGGCCAAGCCGTGGAAGGCTTGGCGGCCCGACTTCAGAACGAGGCGGGCGAGATCGCAGCGCTCTGTACCAGCTTTGCGGTATCCCGAGATAAAGGGGGCGTCGGGGATGCGATCGCCTCTCGGCTGGCGGCTCTCGGCAGCGAAGCGCTTTGGACGCTGGCGGAGGCTCAACTGGCGAAGGCCTTGCCCGTTGAAAAGCTGGTCAACCTGGGACATGCGGCGCTCAAGGAAGGCCGGACCGAGACGATCCAGTTGTTTGCGCGCGCTGCGATGGCGACGAGGCTCGATCAGACGAACAGCGGTCCGAAGACTTTCTCCGTCCTTAAGAAGCTGCTGATGCAGCTCATTTTCATTGACCGGAAACATGACGTCAAGCGCGTCTCGGCCTTGATGAGAGCCTGCAACTCTGGAGACGATCGACGGACGCGGGCCGGTCTGTTGCCCGAAGAGCATAAGATTCGCATGAAGTGGATGCGAAGCCGGGCTTCAAGCCATCGCTCGGCGCCTCAAGATCAAGATCAAGATCAAGATCAAGATCAAGACGAGGCCGATCCGATCGAACCTGCGGACGCGGCGGTGAGCGGCGCGGGCTGGAGGTCCTGGGCGCGTCCATGGAACATCGAAACGTTTCAGTTCCGTGCGATGGTGCTGACGGCCGTACCCGATTTTAGGACGGTCGACCCGCTTCCTGAAGCAAAGGACATCGAGTTTCTTCGGAGAAGCGCCGCTCATGGCAGGCAGCCCATCCCTAAGACCATCCATCAGGTTTGGATCGGCCACCGTCCCCCACCTGAGCGATCAAACAGATTCTGGCGAGAATACGCGGAGAAGTACGGCTATGCTTACAAGCTTTGGAGGGATGGAGATCTCGCAGGCCTCGGCTTGAAGGAAGACGCGGACTATAAGTATTACGCGTCCCACCGCCTCTACGCCGCCGCCGTCGATATCGCCCGCATCCACATCCTCGCCGCGGAAGGGGGGATGTACGTGGACTCCGACATCATCCCCTACGACATCGGCGTTGCGATGCACGATGTGCTGTCCATGCAGGGGGCGATGCTGCTTCCCGGAAAGACGATGAGGGACTTAGGTCGAGGCGCGTTCTTCTTCACCAACTCGATCATCGCGACGACCAAAGGCCATCCGATCATGGAAGCGATGAAGGGAGCGGTTCCGCGGGCGATCGCGAGGTTCGGTTACTTGCCGGCATGGTGGGTGACAGGCGCCTGCCTCCTGACCTGGGTGGCCCGCGGCAGCTTCTCCGTGATCGATCCGCTTCTCATCACCTCGACGCGGACGAGCCGCACCTTCGACGAGGTGATGGCCGATCTGCGCAAGCAGAGCGAGACGAGGCTCATTCTGTTCTGTCAGTTCAAGGAGTGGGCGAAGAAAGACCAACCCTAGCTCAGACCTTCCGGTCGGCGGCCCGCCGCCGCGAAACCTCCCTGAGGAAGCCGACGCTGCTCAGCGCTGCGCGCTGAGCTTTTCCAGCTGCTTCAGGCCGGCCTCGCAGGCTTCGAAGCTCGCGGTCGCGGCGGTCCAGTCCTGCGCCTTCACGGCCGTCATCATGCGCGTCGCGTCGCGGCGGAAGCTGTCGCGCAGACGGATGACCTCGTCGGAGGCCGCGCCGTCGAGGCGGGCGCCGAAGCCATCGGCGTCGAAGGTCGGGCCGGAGAGCCCGACGAGGGCGGCCGCGAGCTTGCGGTGAGCGACGCCGGCGTCCGCGGGCAGGCGGGCGAGGGCGTAGTTCTCGACGCCCTTGGCCGCGCCGGCCTCGACGCCGGCCATGGCGGCCTCTTCGGCCAGCACCAGCTTGCCGAGCGCGGCGTCGATTTCGCCGCGGGTCTTGCGGGCGGTCTCGGCGATGCGCGTGACGTTCTCCGAGATTTCGTTGGTGGCGGCGCGCTGCTGGCCGAGCACCTCGGCGAGCGCGTTGAGGTTGTTCGAAATCAGGGTCACCTGCTCGCCGACGGAGCCGACCTTTGCGCCGGTCGTGCGGATGATGGTCTCGCCGGACGCGACGACCTGCGCGCTCTCCGCCGTCGCCGCCTTGATGGCGTTGGTTTCTTCGGTCAGCGTCGCGATGCGGCCGCGGATTTGCTCCGTCGCCTTCGCGGTCTGGCCGGACAGCGACTTGACCTCGTTCGCGACCACGGCGAAGCCGCGGCCGGCCTCGCCGGCGCGCGCCGCCTCGATGGTGGCGTTCAGGGCGAGCAGGTTGGTCTGGCTGGAGATCGCCTCGATCATCCCGGCCATGTCGGCGATCTGGCGGACGGCGTCCTCGAGCACGCCGATGCGGGCCGCGATGGCGGCGACGCGCTCGCGGATCGCGTCCATCGATTCCGCGGCGTGCCGCATCTCGTCGACGCAGGACGCGGTCTCCGCCTGGGCGGAGACGGCGTCGTCCGCGCCGGTGCGGCTGGTGGCGGACAGTTCCGAGATCGAGTTGGCGAGCTCCTCGACGGCGCTCGCGATCGCCGAGGTGCTCTCGGCGACCTGGCGCACGTCGTGCGTCACCCAGCCGACGCCCGTTCCCGTGGCGGCGGCGTTCGCGGCGAAGCCGACGACGGAGTCCAGGTCGGCGCGCTGGCGGCGCTCCAGTTCTTCGGCGAAGGCCTTCAGGGCCGCGCCCACGTCGCCTGCTGGCCACTGCGCGACCGGGGCGCCGCGCTTCAGCGCGTCGAGCGCGGCGATCAGCGTGGTGTGGTCGACGATCGCGGCGCTCTCCGGCGCGCGCTCCACGGCGACGGCGGCTTTCGCCGAGCGGCCAAAACCGAAGGTCATCTGCGTTCCCCCAAACCGTCCCGGCGCGGCGCCGACTCCGCGGCGCTCACGCGTCTCTACTCGGGAAAATATCCTAACGAGTCGGCGTTAACGCATCGTCACAGGCGACTCACCGCACGATCGACCACCGCGCCTGAACCTCGACGCGTAGCTCCTGCTCGCCCGCGGCGACCGGAGTCGGGGCGGGCGCGGCGTCCATCGCCTTCGCGCGCATGGCCTGGGGCCGGACGGGAGGCTCGGCGCCGCCGCTCTCCGCGATCGAGAGCACCTCGCCGAGCTTCGCGCCCGCCGCCTCGGCATAGAGCTCGGCCTTGCGGCGGGCGTCGGCGATCGCGGCCTTGCGGGCCTCGTCCAGCCGCTTGTCGGCGTCCGACACCTCGAAGACGAGGCTCTCGAGCTGGTTGGAGCCGGCCTGCACCAGTTGGTCGAGCAGCGCGCCCAGTCGGTCGAGCTCGCGCACCCGGACCGTGACGGCGTTGCGGGCCTCATAGGCCACGAGCTTCGGCGAGCGGCCGTCGGCGTAGTCGTACTGCGGCTGGAGGCCGAGCGCCGAGGTCGCGACGTCGCGGTCCTCGATCCTGGCGGCCTTCAGCGCCGCGAAGACCTTGGTCATGGCCGTCGCGTTTGCGGCGAGCGCCGCGCCGGCCGTCTGGGCCCGGGTCACGACGCCGCTCGTCACGGCCGCTCGGTCCGGCGTCGCCGCGACCACGCCTTCGCCCGTGACGCTGACGGCCGGCGGCTCGCGCGTCTCCTGCGCGAAGGCGGCGTTTGGAAGAAGCGAGAGCGCGAGAAGGGCGACGGCGCAGGCGCGCATGGGCGATCCTCTTGAGTTTCGAACGACCCCCACGGCCGTTCGCGACGATGCTGACCCCGTCATTGCGTCGCCGGTAGGGCCTCGCGCAAGCGAACGGTCGACAAATTCATGTGCGCAGCCCGGAACGACCCGCCGCCTGAGATGTTGATTCCTCGACGGCGCCGCGAAGACATCAGCGGCGCGACGAAACGAAACGACTGTCAGGAGGCAAGCTATGGGTCTTTTTTCAAAAGACATTAAGACGATGGACGACCTTTTCGTGCATCAGCTCCAGGACGTGTATTACGCCGAGAAGCAGATCTTGTCGGCCCTGCCGAAGATGATCGACAAAGCGACGAACCCGTCGCTGAAGCAGGGACTGCAGAGCCATCTCGCCGAGACCGAGACGCACGTGCAGCGGCTCGAGCAGGTGTTCGAGATGCACGGCGCCGAGATCAAGACCACGAAGTGCCCCGCGATCAACGGCATCATCGAGGAGGCCAACGAAGTGGCCGGCGACGTGGAGGACAAGCAGGTTCTCGACGCGGCGATCATCGCCTCGGCGCAGGCCGTCGAGCATTATGAGATCACCCGCTATGGCACGCTCGTCGCCTGGGCGAAGCAGCTTGGGCGGGCCGATTGCGCCGCCGTGCTGGAGCAGACCCTCCGCGAGGAGAAGTCGGCCGACACCAAGCTCACGGCGCTTGCGACCGGCGGCGTCAACCGCGCCGCGGCCTGATCGCTGAACGCAAGAAGCCCGGCCGCCGTCAAGGCGACCGGGCTTCGCTTAGATCGAAGGGAAAACCCGTCTGTCAGCCAGGCGGGTTTTCTTGTGTCGTCAGCCCGCCCGACGCGCCTTGCGCGCGGGATAGGCCGAATCAGCTCCGCCGCTCATCCGCATGATGTCAGCTGCGAGAGCGCGGGCGGCGAGGGTCGTCGCGGTGATCTTCTTGTTGGCCTCGGCGGCCTTCTTCGCGGCCTCGGCGGCGACGCGCTTCTCTTCCTCGGCGAGGCGGGCGGCCTCGGCGGCCTCCTCCTTGGCGCGACGCTTCGCTTCGATCATCTCGGCGATTCGGCGCTCCTCCGCGAGCTTCGCCTCCATCACGCGACGGCGCTCTTCTTCCTTGGCCCGCTCACGGGCCTCGCGGGCGGCGGCGATCGCCGCGCGCTCGGCCATCCGCTTCTTCGCGGCCGGATCTTCGGCGGCGGTGCGGAAACGGGCGAGCAAATCCTTCTTGGCCTCGAGCGATGCGTTGCGACGGGACTCGAAGCTGTCGTCTTTCAGCATGTGTGACGCTGACCTTCCGATGGGTTTGATAGAAGCGCGCCTGACATAAGTGGCGCGCGGGCAAATGACAATTGCAATTGGCGCAACCGTGGGATCTTGAGCACGCAGGCGTGGTGCGCCGGGCACAGATGCGGCGTGCTGAGGTCACCCTAACAGAAAAACGGGCCGGCCGCGACGTCTGTCGCGACCGGCCCGTTTGGGCGTCGAATGGAGCGAGGTTCTAGAAGCCGAAGGCGGCCTCGAGCGGACCCTTCGGCAGCGGCACCAGGAACCACACCTCGAACATCAGGAAGCTGACGATCGAGACGCCGCCGGCGACCGCGATCGCCTTCCACAGCGGGAACTTGCCGACGAACAGCATGAACGCCGCGATATAGAGCGCCGACGACACGTAGATGCCGATGAAGGCGATCGCCGCGACGTAGACGACCGCGGGGACGAAGATCGCCGACATGCGGCCGAAGCCCTGCACGCTGGTCATCGGCGTCGCGCCGTCTTGGGAGGCGGGCAGAGCGCGGATTAGGTTCACGACGCTCGCGAGGGCCATGACCACGGCCACGTAGAACGGGAAGTATCCCGGGGCCGGCCCTTCGTTCTCCCGCCACTCGAAGCCGAGGCGGATGCTGTCGGCGATCACGATCCCGCTCGCGGCGAGGAACAGCAGCGCGACGCCGATGTCCGCGACGCGCATGCTGACGAGAGGCTTTTCGGCCTCGACGTCGTGGATCTGGTCCGGATTGATGGCGCTCATGCGCGTGGTTCCTCGCCCGCGTCGTCGGGGTTACTGCGCGCTGGCTGCCAGGAAGCCCGCGCCCTGCATCAGCGTGCGATGCTTGGCTTCGGCGTCCGTCAACCAGGCTTCGAAGTCGGCGCCGGTCATGGTCGTCTGGTTGAAGGCGCCCTTCTCCATGAACTCCTTCCAGTCCGGAGTCTCCATCACCTTCTTGAGGAGGTCGGAGTAGAAGGCGACCTGCTCGGGGGTCGCGTTCTTGGTGGTGAAGATGCCGCGCAGCATCTGGTAGTGCGTCGGCAGCCCGCTTTCCTCGCAGGTCGGGATGTCGGCCCACGACTGCGTCTCGGTCACCTTCTGCGTGTAGGTCGAGCGCTTGGTGTCGAAGATGCAGAGCGGGCGGAGCTGCCCGCCGCGCCACTGCGCCACCGCCTCGATCGGGTTGTTGACCGAGGAGTCGACGTGGCCGCCGACGAGCTGGACCGCGACCTTGCCGCCGCCGTCGTAGGGCACGTAGGTGAACTTCTTGCCCCCGGTCTCGTGCTCGATCGCGGTGGTGATGATCTGGTCTTCCTGCTTGGAGCCTGTGCCGCCCATCTTGAACTGGCGGTCGGGCGCCTCCTTCACCGCGTCGACGTACTCCTTGGCGGTCTTGTAGGGCTTCTCGGCGTTCACCCAGAGGATGAACTGATCGAGCGCCATCATCCGGACCGGCTTCATCTCCTTCCAGTTGAAGGGCGTGCCGGTGCCGAGCGGGGTGGTGAACAGGTTCGAGAGCGTGATGATGATCTTGTGCGGATCGCTCGCGCTCGCCTTCATCTCGAGGAAGCCTTCGGCGCCCGCGCCGCCGCCCTTGTTGACGACGATGACGGGCTTCGACAGCAGCTCGTGCTTCTGGATCACGCCCTGGATGAAGCGGGCCATCTGGTCCGCGCCGCCGCCGGTGCCGGCGGGGATGATCAGCGTGACGGCCTTGGTCGGCTCCCAGGCCCAGGCCGGCGCCGCGGCGGCCGCCGCGAGGCCGACGGCGAGGCCGAGGCGCTTGGCTGCGCTCTTAAATGTCGTTTTCATGCTCACCCTCCTGATGCGCCGCGTGTCGCGCGGCGTCTGTCATCCGTTCCTCACGCCGCCTTGGCGACGCGGTCCGGTCCCCTGAATTTTGCGATGACGCCCGAGACGAGCGGCCAGAAGGCCATGACCACGCCGAGCGTCATGATCGCGCCGCACAGCCAGTTCGACCAGAACACCGTGACGTCGCCCTGGCTGATCAGCATGGCCTGGCGGAACGAGCTCTCGGCCTGGTCGCCGAGGACGAGCGCCAGCACCAGCGGCGGCAGCGGGTAGCCGAGCTTGGTGAAGAGGTAGCCGAGGACGCCGAACACCAGCATCATCCACACGTCGAACATGGCGTTGTTCACGGTGAAGGCGCCGATCGCGCAGACCACGACGATCGCCGGCGCGATGATCGAGAACGGCACCCGCAGGATGGCGGCGAACAGCGGCACGCAGGTCAGCACGATCACCAGGCCGACGACGTTGCCCATGTACATCGAGGCGATCAGGCCCCAGACGAAGTCCTTCTGCTCCACGAAGAGCAGCGGGCCGGGCTGGAGGCCCCAGATCAGCAGGCCGCCGAGCAGCACCGCGGCGGTGGGCGAGCCCGGGATGCCGAGCGTCAGCATCGGCAGCATGGCGGCGGTGCCGGCGGCGTGGGCTGCGGTCTCCGGCGCCACGACGCCCTCGAGCTCGCCCTTGCCGAAATTCTTGCCGTTCTTGGAGAACCGCTTGGCGAGGCCGTAGCCCATGAAGGAGGCCGGCGTCGCGCCGCCCGGCGTGATGCCCATCCAGCAGCCGACGATGCAGCTGCGGATGAAGGTGCCGGTCATCTTCGGCAGCTGGCGCCAGGTGCGGATGACGGCGTCCATCTTGAGCTTGGCGTCGGCTCCGGAGAACTTCAGCCCGTCCTCCATCGAGGTCAGGATCTCGCCTATGCCGAACAGGCCGATGACCGCGACCAGGAACTTGAAGCCGTTCAGCAGCTCCTCGTGGCCGAAGGTCATGCGCAGCGAGCCGGTGACGCCGTCGAGGCCGACGCAGGCGAGCGCGAAACCAAGGCACATGGAGGCGATGGTCTTCGCCGGCGAGCCGCGGCCCATGCCGATGAAGCTCGCGAAGGTGAGGAACTGCACCGCGAAGAACTCGGCGGGGCCGAACTTCAACGCGAACTTGGCGACGGCTGGGGCGAGAAAGGTGATGAGGGCGACGGCGAAGATCGCGCCCACGAAGGAGGAGGTGAAGGCGCCCACCAGCGCCTCGTCCGCCTTGCCCCGCTGCGCCATCGGGTGGCCGTCGAAGGTCGTGGCGACGGACCACGGCTCGCCCGGTATGTTGAACAGGATCGCGGTGATCGCCCCCCCGAACAACGCGCCCCAGTAGATCGACGTCAGCATGATGATCGCCGACGTCGGCTCCATGGAGAACGTCAGCGGAAGGAGGATGGCGACGCCGTTGGCGCCGCCGAGGCCGGGGAGAACGCCGATCACCACGCCCAGCACGATGCCGAGCACCATCAACGCGATGTTGTACGGCGTCACGGCGACGGCGAACCCGCCTGCGAGCGCGGCTAACTCTTCCATGCGGTCCTCCCCCAGAACGTCCGGAACCGGCCGCCCGACGACCGCTTCCCGCGCCCCCAGGACGCGTGTTTCAGCGACGCTAAGCAAAGCGGGAGTGGCATGCAATATTCCATTTATGCGCCGTTAGACGAACTAATCACAACGTTCATATCGACTTTAGGATATATTCTTGCGTGGTTGGTGGCATTACGCAGGCCAGTCATGCAATTATGCCGGGTCGGCGGAGGCCGTCGGAAAGGCTCGGGGGGAGCGCGTGGACGGACTTGAGCTGAGGCCCATCGCGGGCGCGCAGAGCCTCAAGACGCGGGCCTACGAGGCGATCAAGGCCGCGATCTTCGAGATGAACATCTATGACGAGCGCGCCCAGCTCCGGCTCGACGAGCGTGCCCTCGCGCTGTCGATCGGCGTAAGCCGCACCCCGTTGCGGGAGGCGCTGGCGCAGCTCGAACAGGAGGGCCTGGTGCGCGCAGAACCCCGCCGGGGGGTCTACATCCAGCGCCGCACCAAGGCGGAAATTCTCGAGATGATCACGGTGTGGGCGGCCCTCGAAAGCATGGCCGCGCGCCTCGTCACGGAGGTCGCCGCCGACGACGAGATCGGGGCCCTGCACGCCCTCGTCGACACCTTCTCCGGGGACGACGTCGACTCGCACATGGGCGAGTATTCCGACGCCAACATCCGATTCCACGCCGCGATCATCGCGCTGTCGCGCTGCAAGCTGATCGGCGACATCGCGAACGGCCTGTTCATGCATGTCCGGGCGATCCGCCGTCGGACGATCTTTGAGCAGGACCGCGCCCGTCGCTCGATCCTCGACCACCGCGAGATCGTCGAGGCGCTCGAGGCCCGCAACGGCGAGCGCGCCGAGCGGCTGGTGCGCGAGCACACCCTGAAGCTGCGCCGCCATGTGGAAGAGTTCGTCACGATAGAGTGATCGGATCGCGTCGCGTTCGCGCGCCCCGGCGGAATGGCGCGGGCGTCCCTCCCCTGGGACAGGGGAGGGTGGACGGGCGAAGCCCGGCCGGGCCGGGTGGGGTGGGCGCGGGCTGAAGCTCGCCGCCGTCGCGTTCGACGCCCAAGGACCCACCCGACCTCGGCTGCGTCGAGGCCACCCTCCCCAAGCTGCGCTTGAGGAGGGATCCCCGCGCCTGATCCGGCTCCGCGGCGGTGGCGAATGTGTCGCCATCGAGGGACGCCCTTATCGCGCGCGCCAAGCAGGCGCGGGGGATCCCTCCCCTGGGACAGGGGAGGGTGGACGGGCGAAGCCTGGCCGGGTGGGGTGGGCCTCAGAACGAAGCTCCCGACCGCCGTCTCGCCCGACGCCCAAGGCCCCACCCGACCTCGGCTGCGCCGAGGCCACTCTTCCCAAGCTGCGCTTGAGGAGGGATCCTCGCGCGTGATCCGCCAGGGGCAGGCCACGCCGAGGTGGGGCAGGAGCGGGAGACCGCAGCTCTCTCACTCGAGCGTCACGACCCCGCAGCGGCCGTCCGCGGCCAGCGTCTCCGCCATCGCCCGCACGCTGTCGTGGTGCGTGAACAGCAGCGTCTGCGCCGTCGCGCCGAAGTCCGCCAGCAGCTCCAGCGTGGCGCGGCTGCGGGCGTCGTCGAAGTGCACCAGCACGTCGTCGGCCACGAAGGGCAGGGATTCGGCCTCGCGGGCGTAGGCCTCGAGGCTCGCCAGCCGAAAGGCGAGGTAGAGCTGGTCGCGCGCGCCGTCGCTCATGGCGCGGACCTCGACCGGGGAGCCGTCGGCGCGCAGCCCCACCACCGAGGGCGCGCCGCCGGCGTCCACCTCCGCGCCGAGGCCGGCGTAGGCGCCGCGGGTGGCGCATTGGAACAGGGCTGCGGCCCGCGCCACCAACGGGTCCTGCCGCTCGGCCCGGACCTTGGCGATCGCGCCCTCGACCAGGTCGCGGGCGAGCGACAGCTCTACGTAGCGCTCGGCGACGTCGTGCAGCTCCGCCGTCGCGCTCTCCCGCGCGACGACCGCGCGGTTGACCCCCGCCGCCTCGTGATGGCCGGCGACCGCCGCGCGCGCCGCATGTTCGGCGAGGCTCGCGGCCTCGACGTCGGCGTCGAGCTCCCGTTCCCGGTCCTCCAGCGCGGCAAGGTCGCCCGCGAGCGAATCGGGATCGCGCTCCGCCGCCGCTGCTTTAAGCGCGTCGAGCGGCAGGCCGTCGCCGGCGGTCGCGAGGCCGTCCTCGGCGCGGGCGATCTCGTCCGTCAGGGCGAGACGGCCGGCGTGGCGTTCGGCGAGCGCCGCGAGCCCCGTCCAGTCGTCGTCAAGCAACCCCGCGATCTCGCAGAGCCGCGCCGCCGCGGCCTCCCGCTCCGCGAGCGCGAGCCGGCGCGCGGCGGCTATGCGCGCGGCCTCCTCGGCGTCGGGAGCCAGCGTTTCGCGTCGGGCGCGGGCGGCGTCGTTCTCGACGAACCGCGCCTGCAGCATGCGCGCGGCGGCGACGGCGTCCTCCGGCAGCGCGAGCCCGGACGCCTGGCCGATCGCCTCGACGCGCGCCTTCAGGTCCGCCTCGTCCTCGTCCATGCGGAACACCCGCCGGCGCACCTGTCCCAGGGCGTCCAGCACGCCACGGGCGCCGGCCCATTCGTGCGCGGCGGAGGCCGCGTCCTCCGGCGTCGTTGAGGCGGGCAGCGCGAGGCGCGAAAGCGCCGGTCCCCAGGCCTCGGCCCAGCTCGCCTCCTCGCGGTCGAGCGCCGTGAGGCCCGCGCGCGCGCGCTCGGTCGCAGCGTCCGCGTCCTCGCGGGCCTTCAGGTCGCGGCGGTGCTCGGCGTGGGCCTCGTCGTGGGCCGCGACGCCCGCAAGCGCCCGCCGCGCCCGTTCGGCGACGGGCGAACCCTCCGTGGGCGCAAGCCCGCAGGCGCGCTCGGCGAAGCTGAGCGCCGCGAGTGGGGCCTCGAGCGCCCGGCGGGCGGCCTCGGCGTCGGCCTGCGCGGTCTCGGCCGCCGCCGCGGCGGCGATTAGCGCGTCGCGGGCGTCGGCGAAGGCCTTGAGCGCGACGGGTGACGGCGCGCGCCGGATGACATCAGGGAAGGCGGCGGCGAGGTCGACCGCGGCCGCTTCGGTCTCGCGGTCGATCGCGGCGATGCTGGCGTCGGCGGCTGTGCTCTCGGCCGCCGCGTCGTCGCGTTGCGCTTCGGCCTGGGCCAGCGCTGCGGCGCGCTGGGCCTCGCGGGCGCGCCGGTCGGCGAGCTCGTCGGCCTGCGCCAGCGCGCGGTCGACAGTCTCGACCTCCGCCGTGCGCACGGCCTGATCCGGGTCCGCCAAGCCTGCGCGATGCGCCGCGCGGACCTGCGCCCACGCGGTCTCGCGCGCCGCCCGTGCGGCGCCGAGCGCGGCGTCGGTCGCGATCTCGCCGCCCGCCTGCAGCCGCGCGATCGCGGCCAGCGCCGCCGCCCGCTTCGCCTGCGCAGCCACTCCCGCTTCCATGTGACGCGAACGCCGCTCGGCGCGAGCCTCGGCGGCGGCCAGCAGGCGCCCGGCGCTGTCGGCCGAAGGGCAGGGGAGATCGCGCACAGCCGCAGCGTCGGGAAAGCCGAGCGCCGCCGCGCGGGCGGCGACGTCGGAGGAGGCTGTCCGGGCGCGGCCCGCGCGGGCCTCCGCCTCGGCCGCCAGAGAGGGCAGGCCGGCGAGTTCGCCCGAGGCGACGCCCGAGGGCCTGTGATGGCCGGCGTCGCGCGCCGCCGCGATGCGGGCGTCGAGCCGGCGAAGCGCCAGCGCGCCGTCGCCGAGCTGAGCCTCCAGCGCCGCGCGCTTTGGAGCGCGAGCCTCGGCCGCGGTCGCGAGCCGGCGCACGGCCTCGACCGCCTCCGGCGGCGGCAGGCGCAGGCTCAGGTCCTCGTCCTCGCGCGCCCCGATCATGCGGCGCAGCCGCGCGAGGTTGGCTTCGGCCTGCGCAAGCTCGCGCTGCCGGTTCGGCCGGTCTTCGCGCGCCTTCGCCACATGCACGAAGTCCTCGACGACGTCGCGGATTGCGGCCTCGGCCGCCGCCAGCGCGTCGTCGACGGCGATGGCGGCGAGCCGCTGGCTCAGCGTCTCCGCCACGGCGTCGCTTTCCGCCGCCGCCTTCTCAGCCTCGGCGCAGGCGGTCAGCGCCGCCCGGGCCTCGTGCGCGAAGGCGTCCGGCAGACGGGCGAGGTCGGGATCGGCCGCGAGCCGCTCCGACAGAAGTTCGAGCCGCTGCAGCAGCGGCGAAACGCGGGCGATGCGCTCCAGCGCCGACCGCTCACGGGCGAGCGCCCGGCGCGCCTCCCGCAGCCGCGCGGTCTCGGCCTCCGCGTGGGTCAGGCTCGCGCGCGCGCGATCGTAGGCTTCCTTCGTGAGCAGCCCCGCCTTGGCGTCCCGGTCGGCCTCCTCGAAGGCGGTCAGCGCCTTGTAGAAGGCGCGCTCGCCCGAGCGCCGTGGCGCGAACAGGCCGTCGAGCGTGCGGTCGATGGTCTCCAGCCGCGCGACGAGGCTCCTCAGGCCGCCGCCGGCCTCCACGATCAGTCGGCCGATCTCGCCGTCGGCGGTCAACATGCGCTCGCCGCCGTCGCGCAGGCGCGCGTGGTCGAGGCCGAACAGGTTTTCGAAGCGCTCGCGGGTGGTCGCGCCCAGCAGCGCGGCGAGCACGCCTTCGTCCGCCGGCGCGCCGTCCCAGTCGGTGAGCGTGCGCCCGGCCCGGCCCTTGCGGCGACGGAGCGCGAGCTCGATCCCGTCCGCCCGGACGAGCCGCGCGCCGATCCGCATGGCGTCGTAGCCGAAGACGCTTCCGCGCAAGGTCTGCGTCGGCACGCCGAACAGGAAGTCGCCGACCGCGGCGAGCGAGGTGCTCTTGCCGGCCTCGTTCGGCCCATAGACGACGGTGAGGCCGGGATGGGGGAAGGCGATCGTGCGGGCCTTCACGGCGCCGTAGCTGTCGAGCGCGAGTTCAGCGAAGCGCATCGTCGCGTCCTTCGCCGACAAGCGCGAGCGCCAGCGCGCGGGCCCGCGCCGGGGCCTCCGCCCGCAGCGCCTCTACCAGCGCCTCCGCCCGCGCCGAAGCCGGCAGGCGGGTGCGGATCTCGGCGATCCGGGCCTCGAGCCGCTCGGCGAGCGCCTCCGCCGGCAGCGCCGCGATCTCGGCCTGGATGCGGCCCGCGACCGTCGGGTCTGGCGCCGCCTCCGCGGCCCTTGGCGCGCGGGTGGCGAGGCTGAGTTTTTCGAGCCAGACGTCGGCGGAGAGGCCAGCCGCGATCGTCTCCGCCTCCTCGCGCAGCTCCGCCCGGCGCAGCGCCAGCTCGCCATGCAGCGGCGTCTCGCCGGCGAGCGTCAGCCGCAGCGCCAGCGGGCGACCCTCGGCGGCCTCGCCCGCGCGCTCCATCGCGTCGCGCAGCCGGTCCAGCACGTCGGCCGTGGTCGCGGTCCCGCCGACGTCCACGGGCTCGTGCGCCCAGCGCACGGCGTCGAGCGTCCGGTGCTCCAGGCTCTCCACCGCGCCGTCCCGCACGCGAACCAGCGTCGCGCCCTTCGGCCCGGTCTCGCGCGCGCTGCGGCCCTGCAGGTTGCCGGGGTAGAGCACGTAGGGCCGCTCGTTGAGCACGCCGCGGTCGTGGATGTGGCCGAGCGCCCAGTAGTCGTAGCCGTGGTTGACCAGCTGCTGGACGGAGCAGGGCGCATAGGCGGCGTGCTCGCCCTCGTGGCCGATGCAGGCGGTGTGCAGCAGGCCGATGTTGAACGCGCCGGGGACCGGCGGGGGATAGCTCTGGGCGAGGTTCTCGGTCACGTCGCGCTGGGGAAAGCTGCGGCCGTGGATCGCGACGTCGAGCTCGGGGAGGGTCGCGGTGTGGGCGGCGCGGGGCGAAAACAGCGTGACGTTGTCGGAGAAGTCGAGCTTCGCCATGAAGCGGTTCTCGGCGTCGTGGTTGCCGAGGATCATGTAGACGCCGACGCCCGCCTCCCGCAGCCGGGCGAGCCGGGAGACGAGGAACAGGCCGGTGCGGACGTTGCGCAGGTCGCCGTCGAACACGTCGCCGGACAGCAGGACGAAGCGGCAGCCCTCGTCGATCGCAAGCTGCACGAGCGCGTCGAGCGCGGTGCGCGAGGCGTCCTCCACGCGCGCCGCGAAGTCCGGCGAGCGGCCGGAGAGGCCGATCAGCGGGCTGTCGAGGTGAAGGTCCGCCGCGTGGAGGAAGCTGAAACTCGCCATGGACCGGCGACGCTACACCGAAGCGCGGGCGAGGGGAGGGGCGAGGACGCGATGGGCTGTGGGGAAGCTGAAATGAGACCGTGCGGGTGAGCTGTTCTCTTCTCGCCGTCCTCCTCCGGCTTGGCCGGAGGGCCCAAAGGGGACGTGGCGCTCGACGGCGGGGATGGATGGTCCGGTCAAGCCGGACCATGACGGCGTGGGTTGGGCGGACGTGGCGCGCGCTTTCGGATGCGTGGCGCTCCCACGAGAACCGCTCAGTCCTCGTCCCGTCCCGCGAGCCGCTTCCCCCAGCGGGTCGCCAGTAGCTCGCCCACCACGCCGCGGCGGAAGGCGAGCACGCAGAGCATGAAGGCCACGCCGATGACGATCGTCGGCGGGAAGTCCGAGGTCGCGAGGTAGTTTTCGAGCGCGGTGACGATGGCCGCGCCGACCACCGGTCCGATCATGGTGCCGATGCCGCCGAGCAGGGTCATCAGGATGACCTCGCCCGACATCTGCCAGCCGACGTCGGTCAACGTCGCGAACTGGAACACCAGCGCCTTGGTGGCGCCGGCAAGCCCCGCCAGCGCCGCCGACATCACGAAGGCGGCGAGTTTGTAGGACCCCACCGAGATCCCGAGCGAGGTCGCCCGCCGCTCGTTCTCGCGGATCGACTTCAAGATCATGCCGAAGGGCGATTCCGTGATGCGGTGGATGGCGTACATGCCGGCCAGAAACACGACGGCGACGAAGCCGTACATCGCGAGCGGCTGGTTGAGATCGATCACGCCGAACAGATGGCCGCGCGGCACGCCCTGGATGCCGTCCTCGCCATGGGTGAAGCGCGCCTGCAGGCAGAAGAAGAAGAACATCTGGGCGAGCGCCAGCGTGATCATGGCGAAGTAGATGCCCTGCCGGCGGATGGCGAGGAAGCCGACCACCAGCCCCAGCGCCGCCGCGCCCGCGACGCCGACCAGCACGCCGAGCTCCGGCGTCAGGCCCCACTCCTTCACCGCATGGGCGGTAAAGTAGGCCGCGCCGCCGAAGAACGCCGCGTGGCCGAAGGAGAGCAGGCCGGCGTAGCCGAGCAGCAGGTTGAAGGCGGCGGCGAACAGCGCGAAGCACAGCAGCTTCATCACGAAGATCGGGTAGACCACGAAGGGCGCCACCGCGAGCAGGACGAGCCCCACGGCGATCAGCGCGATCCCACGCGTCTTCGAGCGCCTGGCGGGCGGAGCGAGGACGGCGTCTGTCATGGCTGGGTGGTCCTCAAGCCGGTAGCCGCGCGCCCCCTCACCCGGCGCTTCGCGCCGACCTCTCCCCGCCGGGGAGAGGTGAAGGCCTGCGTCTCCTCCTGAAACGAAACGCGACGGCGCCGCGCGTCACCTCGCCCCAGCGGGGAGAGGTCGGATCGCGCAGCGATCCGGGTGAGGGGGCTCTCAGCCATGGATCCTGTCACGCCGTCCTCCCGAACAGGCCCGCGGGGCGGATCAGCAGGACGATCGCCATGATGACGAAGATCACGATGTTGGAGGCCTCCGGGTAGAACACCTTGGTGAGCCCCTCGCACAGGCCCAGCATGTAGCCGGTGACGACCGCGCCGAGGATCGAGCCCATGCCGCCGACGACCACCACCGCGAACACCACGATGATGATGTTGGAGCCCATCAGCGGGCTGACCTGGTAGATTGGCGCGGCCATCACGCCCGCGAGCCCGGCCAGCGCCGCGCCGAGGCCGTAGGTGAAGGTCAGCAGGAGCGGCACGTTCACGCCGAAGGCGCGCACCAGCGTCGGGTTTTCGGTCGCGGCGCGGAGATAGGCGCCGAACTTGGTCTTCTCGATCGCGAGCCAGGTCGCGACGCAGACCGCGAGCGATGCGACCACCACCCAGCCGCGGTAGGTCGGCAGCACCATGAAGCCGAGGTTGCGCGCGCCGGTGAGCGCCTGCGGCACCGCGTAGGGCTGGCCGGCCGAGCCGTAGACGTAGCGGAACGAGCCCTCGATCGCGAGCGCGAGGCCGAAGGTGAACAGCAGCCCGTAGAGCGGGTCGAGGTCGTAGAGCCGCGACAGCGCCAGCCGTTCGATCGCCGCGCCCGCGAGGCCCACGATCAGCGGCGCGAGGATCAGCGCGCCCCAGTAGCCGATCCCGGCGTAGGCCAGCAGCAGGTAGGCGACGAAGGCCCCCAGCATGTACTGCGCGCCATGGGCGAAGTTGATGATGCGCAGCAGCCCGAAGATGATCGCGAGGCCGAGGCTCAGCAGCGCGTAGAACGAGCCGTTGATCAGACCGACCAGCAGCTGCCCCAAGAGCGCCTGAAGCGGAACGCCGAACACCATGGTCATGGCGCGCGCTCCGCAGCGATTCGATCGGGGAGCGTGCGCCCCCTCACCCGGAGGGCTTGCGCCCTCCGACCTCTCCCCGCCGGGGAGAGGTCGCCAAACGGCGCCGTGTCGCTCCGACTTGCGACCGAGACGCTCGCCTTCACCTCTCCCCGGTGGGGAGAGGTCGGCCCGCAGGGCCGGGTGAGGGGGCTTTCAGGCCGGGTCATCATCGCCGTCACACCCCCAGCGCCTCTTTCAGCCGGTCCATGCGGCCGGGCAGCTCCGCCGCCGCGAAGCCGTCGACGATCTGGCCGTGGTCCATCACGTAGAACCGGTCCGCCACGCGGCTCGCGAAGCGGAAGTTCTGCTCCACCAGCAGCACGGTCATGCCGCGGCGCTTCATCTCCAGGATGATCTCGCCGATGCGGTCGACGATGACGGGCGCGAGGCCCTCCGTCGGCTCGTCCAGCAGCAGCAGCGTCACGCCGGTGCGGAGCACGCGGGCGATGGCGAGCATCTGCTGCTCGCCGCCGGAAAGCTGCGTGCCGGCGCTGCGCCGGCGCTCCTTGAGATTTGGAAACAGCGCGTAGAGCTCCTCGACCGTGAAGCCGCCCTTGGCGACCACCGGAGGCAGCGTCAGGTTCTCCTCGACGGTGAGCGAGGCGAAGATGCCGCGCTCCTCCGGCACGAAGCCGAGGCCGGCGGCGGCCACCTTGTGCAGCGGCGTGCCGATCATCTCGCGGCCGTTGAGGCGGACGGAGCCCGTGCGCTTCGGCAGGATGCCCATGATGGCGCGCAGCGTGGTGGTCTTGCCCACGCCGTTGCGGCCGAGCAGCGTCACGGTCTCGCCGGCGGCGATGTCGAGGTCGACGCCGTGCAGCGCGTGGCTCTCGCCGTACCAGGCGTTCAGCCCGCGCACCTTCAGCAGCGACTGGACGATCGGCTGCGTCCCGCGTAGCGAGGACTGGCCCTGAGATTGAGATTGCGGCTGCGCCAGCGGGGCTTCAGTCATGGCCCGCTCCGAGATAGGCGACGCGCACGCGCTCGTCGCGGGAGACGGTCGCGTAGTCGCCGGAGACCAGGATCTCGCCGCGCTGAAGCACGGTGACGCGGTCGCAGAGGTCGGCGACGACCTTCAGGTTGTGCTCGACCATCAGCACCGCGCGGGTCTTGGCTACGTCGCGGACGATGGCGGAGACCACGGCGACGTCCTCGTGGCCCATGCCGGCCATCGGCTCGTCGAGCAGCAGCGCCTTGGGGTCGAGCGCGAGCGTGGTCGCGATCTCGAGCGCGCGCTTGCGGCCGTAGGAGAGGTCGGCGGCGGGCCGGTTGCGGGCGTCCTTGAGGCCCACAAGCTCGATCAGCTCCAGGGCCCGCGCGTTCAGCCGGTCGAGCGCGCTCATGGGCCGCCAGAACTGGTGGGCGAGCCCGTTCGGCCGCTGCAGCGCGACGCGCACGTTCTCCAGCACGGTGAGGTGCGGGAAGGTGGCCGAGATCTGGAACGACCGCGCCAGCCCCATCCGCGCGACCTTGGACGGCGAGGTCTTTGTGATGTCCTGGCCAAGCAGGGTGATCCGCCCTTTGGTCGGCTGCAGGAACTTGGTCAGCAGGTTGAACACGGTGGTCTTGCCGGCGCCGTTCGGCCCGATCATGGCGTGGATCTCGCCATGCCGCAGGTCGAGGTCGACGCCATTCACGGCGGTGAACCCGGCGAAGTCCTTCCGCAGCCCGCGGCAGGAGAGGACGACTTCTGCGGCGCTCATGTGCGGCGTCCGCTTCTTTGCGCGAAGCGCCCCCTCACCCTGAGGGCTTCGCCCTCCGACCTCTCCCCGCCGGGGAGAGGTGAAGACCTGAGCCTCCCTAGGCCAGGCCGCGCGACGGCGCCGCCTCGCACCTCTCCCCGGCGGGGAGAGGTCGGCCCGCAGGGCCGGGTGAGGGGGCTCAACGCCTCGGGAAAAGCGTCGGACGCGCACATCGCCGTCACTGCGCCAGCGGGCAGCCGCTCTCCGACGGCTTGATGTAGGCCTGGTCGCCGGGAACGGTCGCGAGCACCTTGAAGTAGTCCCAGGGGCCCTTGCTCTCCTCCGGCTTCTTCACCTCCATCAGGTACATGTCGTGGATCATGCGGCCGTTCTTGGCGACGACGCCGCCCTTGGCGAAGACGTCGTCGACGGGCATGGCGCGCATGGCCTCGGCCACCTTCTCGGTGTCGTCCGTGCCGGCCCGGGCGATCGCCTTGAGATAGTGCGTCACGCCGGAGTAGGTGCCGGCCTGGATCATGTTCGGCATCCGCTTGGTGCGGGCGAAGAAGCGCTTGCCGAACGCGCGCGAGGCGTCGTCGCGGTCCCAGTAGAAGCCCTCGGTGAGCGACAGGCCCTGCGCGGCCTCCAGCCCGAGGCCGTGCACCTCTGCGAGGGTGAACAGCAGCGCCGCCAGCCGCTGGCCGCCGGCGACGATGCCGAACTCCGAGGCCTGCTTGATGGCGTTCGCGGTGTCGAGGCCAGCGTTCGCAAGGCCGATCACCTTCGCGCCGGAGGACTGCGCCTGCAGCAGGAAGGAGGAGAAGTCCGCGTTCGAGAGCGGATGGCGGACCGAGCCCACCACCTTGCCGCCGTTCGACGTTAGGAACTTGGTGGTCTGGGCCTCGAGCGAATAGCCGAAGGCGTAGTCGGCGGTGAGGAAGAACCAGCTGTCGCCGCCCGCCTTCACCAGCGCGCCGCCGGTGCCGACCGCGAGCGCGTTGGTGTCGTAGGCCCAGTGGAAGCCGTAGGGGCTGCACTGCTTGCCGGTGAGCTCCGTCGTCGCGGCGCCGGTGACGAGGTCGATCTTCTTCTTTTCCCTCGAGAGGCCCTGCACCGCGAGCGCGACCGAGGAGGTGGTGAGCTCCATGATCGCGTCGACCTGGCCGGTGTCGTACCACTGGCGCGCAATGTTGGAGGCGATGTCGGGCTTGTTCTGGTGATCGGCGGTCACGACCTCGATCGGCATGTCGAGCACTTTGCCGCCGAAGTCCTCCACCGCCATCTTGGCGGCCTCGTAGGACCACTTTCCGCCGAAGTCGGCGTAGACGCCGGACTGGTCGTTCAGAATGCCGATCTTGACCTTGTTGTCCGACACCTGAGCCGCCGCGGGCAGCGCGCTCGCCACGAGCAGCGCCGCGGCCATCGCCGCCGAAAGCTTCATGCTTCATCTCCTCCCAGAGATACGCCGGCCTGTCTCGCCCGTTTTCGGGTCATGCGGCGGCGTTGAAGACGTTCTTGGCGCGCGACTTCGCGATTCTTCGTATTGTGACGAAGCGCGCACGGTTTTGTTCACTGTCGGAAAGTCGCCCGAGGTCCGGGCGTCGCCGCGTTCCCTCTTACAGCCCCTAAACTCGGCGACGTTGCCCGCCGCTCTCTGCCGAAACTGAGCCTAGCATCGGGGCGAGGGCCATCAAGCGTTATATTTCGTTTTGGGCGGGGATGCGAAAGGCGCGCGCGGCTGGTCCCATCCTCTCCGTCGTCCTCCGGCTCGACCGGAGGACCCATTCGGCGACGTCGAGCTCGACGTGGGGGTGGATGGTCCGGTCGAGCCGGACCATGACGGCGCGCGTTTGGGACGGGGGATGCTTTCGACGCAGCGGTCTTCACCCCACGTCGAACCGCACCCCCTGAGCCAGCGGCAGCGAGCGGCCCCAGTTCACGGTGTTGGTGGCCCGGCGCATGTAGGCCTTCCAGGCGTCGGAGCCGCTCTCGCGGCCGCCGCCGGTCTCCTTCTCGCCGCCGAAGGCCCCGCCGATCTCGGCGCCGGAGGGCCCGATGTTGACGTTGGCGATGCCGCAGTCGGAGCCGCGGTCGGAGAGGAACAGCTCCGCCTCGCGCAGGTCGTTGGTGAAGATCGAGGAGGACAGCCCTTGCGCCGCCGCGTTGTTGAGCGCGATCGCGGCGTCGAGATCGGCGTGACGGACGACGTAGAGAATCGGCGCGAAGGTTTCCTCCAGCATTGGTCCCTCCTGCCGCGGCAGTTCGACCAGCGCAGGCCGAACGTAGACGCCGGGGCCGGGCAGCCGTTCGCCGCCGGTCACGCGCCCGCCCAGCGCCGTGGCGGCGGCGAGCGCCCGGGCCATGCCGGCGGCGGCGGCCTCGTCGATCAGCGGGCCGACAAGCGTCTTCGGGTCGCGCGGGTCGCCGATCGCGACTGAGCCGAAGGCCTTGGCGAGCCGCGGGACGAGGGCGTCGTAGACCGCGTCGTGCACGAACAGGCGTCGCAGCGTGGTGCAGCGCTGGCCCGCCGTGCCCATCGCGGCGAAGGCGACGGCGCGGAGCGTCAGGTCGAGGTCCGCGGATGGGCAGACGATCGCGGCGTTGTTGCCGCCAAGCTCCAGCAGGGCCTTGGCGAAGCGGGCGGCGAGACGGGGCGCGACCGCCCGCCCCATGGCGGTGGACCCGGTGGCGGAGACCAGCGCCACGCGGGCGTCGTCGACCAGCGCCTCGCCCACGAGGCGGCCGCCGATCAGCGTCGCGGTCAGACCCTCGGGCGCGTCGCCGCCGGCCGCGCGGAAGCGGGCGACGGCGCGCGCCAGCAGCGCGTCGACGCCAAGCGCCGTCAGCGGCGTCTTCTCGGACGGCTTCCAGACCACGGCGTTGCCGCAGACCAGCGCCAGCGCCGCGTTCCAGGCCCAGACCGCGACCGGGAAGTTGAACGCCGAGATGACGCCGACCACGCCGAGCGGCCGCCAGCTCTCCGACATCCGGTGATCGGGCCGTTCGGTCGCGATGGTGAGGCCGTAGAGCTGGCGGGACAGGCCGACCGCGAAGTCGCAGACGTCGATCATCTCCTGCACCTCGCCGAGGCCCTCGGAGAGGATCTTGCCGGCCTCCAGCGTCACCAGCCGGCCGAGAGGCTCCTTGGCGGCGCGCAGCTCCTCGCCGAACAGCCGCACCAGCTCGCCGCGTTTCGGCGGGGGAACGTCGCGCCACGCGCGGGCGGCCTCCGCGGCGCGCCCGACGGCGCGGTCGACGGCGCGCGCGTCGGTCTCCACGAGATGCCCGATCACGGCGCGGTCGATCGGCGACCGCGCGGGAAGCCCCGCCGCGCCGAGGCGCCCGAGGTCGACGCCGAGCGCGCCGAGGACCTGTCGCGCCTCATCGGCCGGGTTTTGGAGAGTGGTCATCGTTCGTCTCCTTCAGGTCGCCGAGGCGCGCTCAGCGCCCGTTCGCCAAACACGCCGTCGTTCCGGGCGAAGTCCCGGAACCCATAACCACGAGGACGTCAGGCTGTCTCGACGCCTGTCCCCGCGATGCGGGCGCCCTCCCTATCCGGACGTCGCGCTTCGCCAGGCTGCGGCGGGCTTATGGGTTCCGGGACTTCGCCCGGAACGACGGCGTGGTTCATTGAGTTCGCCCGACGCACGCATGCGCCTTCAGCGTCACCCCCCGCCCGCCGCCGCCTTCAGGTCGGCGAGAAAGCTGCGGATGCGGTCGGCGTTGGCGCCGAAATCGCCGCTTCCGAGGCGGGAGGCGGAGCGCATGTCGACGCGCGATCCCGTTCCGTCTTCGCGCACGCGGATCACGACGTCGTCCTCGAAGCCGAGCACGGGGGTGCGCGCCACCGCCTCCACCCGGCCGAGCGGCGGGCCACCGCGCGGGTAGGCGGTGGGGCCAAGCGTGCGCCAGCCGCGCTCCTCGACCAGCGCGATCACGAGGTTCGACACCTCGTCGGGCGGCTGCGCAAGCTTCAGCGGCTGAAGGTCGGCATAGGCCGCGCGCAGCCGCTCGGCCTGATCGGGCGCGATCGCGCCGGGAACCGGCAGATCGCCGGGCGTGCGGTCGCGGCCGGCGCGGGTGAAGGCCGGCGGGTCGGCGAGGTCGGTCGCGACGTCGTTCAGCACGGGCGCGCGGAACCCGCGGCCCGCCACATAGGCGGGGCCAGCGAGCACCGCGAGCGAGATCGCGATCGCCGCGGCTGCGCGCACGCCGCCCCGCAGGCCCGTGGTCCAGACGACGACGAGGGCGACGGCCCCGAGCAGGATCGCGATCACCGCGATCCCAAGCCCCGAGGCGAAGGCGGCGAAGGCCGCGAACGGCTCCACCAGCCGCAGGCGGAGCAGCGCGAAGGCGTAGAGCGCGACCAGAACGGAGAACCACGCGAACGCCAACGCGAGGCCCGCAAGGCGGGAGCGGCGGCGCGGCGGTTCTCTCAGGTCGAACGTCACGCGGTCAGGATCCCTCGTCGGCCTTCGCTGGCCCGCAGATCGTCTTCAGCGCCGCGAAGGCGGCGGCGTCCAGCGCGGGCGTCGCCGGCGCATCGCCCGCCGCCGCGTCGATCGCGCGGCGGCGCTCGGCGACCGCCGGATGAGACGAGAGATAGTCGAGCGCGGAACGGCCGTCGCGGTCTTTCTCGACCTCGGCCCCGTCCTCCGACTTCGACTCGGCGACGAGCCGGTCCAGCATCGTCCCGAGCGCGCGAGGGTCCGCGCCGATCCCGCGCATGAGGCGGACCGCGTAGAGGTCGGCCCCACTCTCCGCCGCGCGGGAATAGGACGCCTCGCTCAGCACGCGCGCCACGAAGATCGTCGCCGCGCCGCCGCTGAAATCGCCGAGCACGAAGCCGAAGAGGAACGACAGCCCGCTCGCCTGCAGCACGCGGCGGGAGCCGTCGCGGTGCGCCACATGGCCGATCTCGTGCGCCAGCACGCCGGCGATCTCGTCGGGCGTTTCGGCTTCGCGGATCAGCCCGTCGAACAGGTAGATGTAGCCGCCCGGCAGCGCGAAGGCGTTCGGGATTGAGCTGCGGACGGCCACGATCTTCAACGGCGCCGGAAGCGCCGCGGCGTCGGAGAGCTTTTTCGACAAGGCGTCGAGCGCGGCCTTGCCCGCCGCCTCGCCGTCGTCTGCGCCGCATTCGAAGTCGCCGTCGCCGGTCGGCAGCAGGAAGCGGATCTGGGCGTCGAAGCCTTCGCCCATGCGCTGGTCGACGCTCCAGGGCAGCAGCGGCGCGATCCGGTCGGCGAGCGCCGGCAGGCCGTAGACTGCGAACAGGCCGGCGGAGACGGCGGCCGCGCAGCCCCAGAGCGCGACGCGCCGCCTGAGGCCGCGCTCAGCGCGCTCGCCGGCCCCGAGGCTCGGCGCGCGCGCCCGGATCGCCGCGGCGAGGGCCGCGTCCCGCACGTCCAGCCGGGCGAGGGCGTGCGCGGACTGCGACGACAGCCGCAGCGCGCCGGGCGGTCCCGCGATCTCGCGCAGCAGCGAGTAGGGCCAGAGCTGCGGCGCGGCGCCGTCGCTTTCGCTCAGGCGAAGCCCCGTGTCGTCGAGCGCGACCAGCACCGACCGACGCCGGCTGGTGACGCCGTCGAAGTAGGAGGCGGGACCGCTGAGCCCCATTCAGAAGCCGCCGAAGTCGAGCGCGTCGGCCACGCCCTCGCCGAAGGCGTTGGCGGGCGGCGCCGCGGACTGGGCGGCGGCGAGGTCGGCGAGCCCCAGGATCGCGACGCTCTCGAACGACTTCCGCCACAGCCCGCGCGCGCCGATGAGCTGCCAGAGCGCCGAGGCGCCGAGCGCGGCGCCGAGGTAGAGCGCGAGCCCCAGAACAATGACGATGGGGCTTGGGGCGCGTTCGAAGTCGATGAGGTCGGCGAAGGCGCCGCTCGCGAACACGGCGCCGCCCACGGCCGCGACGCCGAGGCCCAGAAGCAGCAGCGCGCCGAAGAAGACGAGATAGGTCTTCAGGAAGGCGAACAGGCCGAGATCGCACTGCGCCCGCGCCGGGCCGACCCGACATCCGTTCGCCCACCAGCGGAACTCGATGGCGTTCAGCAGGGGGAAGGTGACGAAGAGCGCGAGGTAGAAGGTGATGGTGAAGAAGCTGGCCGCAGCGGCCGTCCGGCCCGCGGCCAGATCCTCCTGGGAGGCGGCGTAGTGCACGCCCAGGAAGGCCGCCGCCGAGCCGAGACCGACGACGACCGCGAACAGCCACAGCAGGACGCCCTTGCGGAACAGCTGGCCGCCCGTGCCGTCGAACGCGCCCTGCAGGTCGCCGTACCAGGTGTTCCTCATCTTGAAGCGCTCGAGGCTGGCGCGCATCCAGGGGTAGGCCAGTCCGAGCGTGACGACGGCCACGAGCAGCCAGCCGAGGCTCCGTCCGGCGTAGGCCCAGCCCGAGCCGGTCTGCTGCAGCCGCACGCCGCGCCAGATCGTGCGCGTCAGCCGGTAGCGGCGCGCCCTGTAAAGCGCGTACTGCGCCAGGACGACCACGACGAGCGACACGCCCACCTGCACCAGCGGCCCGAAGGCGCCCGCCGCGATCCCGAGCAGCGCCGCCGCGCCGTAGAGCGGGATCAGCACGCCGAGGGCGATGAGGAATCCGATGAACAGTTCGAGCCCGCGCCCGGTGTACTCAAGCGCGTCGCCGTCGATCTCGACGTTGTTCCAGAGAAAGCGGCGGACGTCGGTCTGGTACCAGAACCGGTAGACGCCGAGGGTGACGATGCTGAGGGCGAGACCCTTCAGGACGATCGGCGCCATCGCGCGCTTCGCGCCGTGAAACCGCGGGCGCACCGCGCCCCATCCGCCGTTCGCCCCGCCGTCCATGCCCGCTCTCCGCTTAGCCGACTCATAGTTCGGCGCATCGTTACAGTAGCCCGAACGGGGACCCCCGCCGCCATCAGTCCATCGTCGGCCGGCCGCGCAGCGCCTTGACGTCGCCGCGCTTGGTCTTGCCCTCGATCCGGCGAACCTTGGAGGCCTTGGTCGGCCGCGTGGGCAGTCGAGGCTTCGGCTTCTCCGCCGCCTCGCGCAGCAGCGCGGTCAGGCGTTCGATCGCTTCGGCGCGGTTGTCGCCCTGCGTGCGGTGCGACTGCGCGGTCAGCACCAGCACGCCGTCGTTGGTCAGCCGCGAGCCCGCGAGCTTCATGAGGCGGATCGCCACGTCGTTCGGAAGCGAGCGCGAGCGGCGCACGTCGAAGCGCAACTGCACCGCCGTTGAGACCTTGTTGACGTTCTGCCCGCCGGGGCCCGACGACCGCACGAAGGTGAGTTCGACCTCGTTATCATCGATCGACAAATTTGGTGTGATGACGATCATGACTTTAAGAGTCGCTTCACGTTTGGCATGCGTCGCTCGAGGGGCGAACCCAGGCGCGAGGGCGAAGCCTGCGCCCTCGCCGGGCGTTGGTCGCTCCCCGACGTGCGGCGCCGACCGAGAGGCCAGCCTATGACCCAGCCGTACGCCTCACGCAACGAGGACGAGCGGATCGCCGCGCTCGAGCGGCTGCGGATTATGGACGCGCCGCCGCCGCCCGGCTTCGATCGCATCGTGGCGCTGGCCCGCGACCTGTTGCTCGCGCCCGTCGCGATCCTGACGATGATCGACCGCGAGCGGGCGTGGTTCAAGGCGAAGCGCGGCGTCGAGGGGGACGGCGCGCCGCGGGGGCTCGCCTTCTGCAACCGCACCATCGAAGGCGCGGGCCTGCTCGTGGTCGACGACCTCGCGGAGGACTCGCGGTTCGCCGACAGCATCCTCGTCACGGAGCACCCGTCGTTCCGGTTCTACGCCGGGGCCCCGCTGTCGCTGACGCCCAACGTCAATCTCGGCACGCTGTGCGTCATCGACGACAAGCCGCGCTCGCTCGACGCCGGCCAGCGCGAGATCCTCGCGCGTCTGGCGGAGCTCGCCTGCGACCAGCTGCGGCTGCACGAGATCAATGAGACGCTGAAGCAGGAGATCGCCGCGCGCCAGCGCCTGCAGGCGGAGCTGGAGGAGCAGGGCCGCGAGCTCGAACGCCAGCGCGACGCGCTCCGCCACCTCGCCGAGCATGACACGCTGACCGGCGTCGCGAACCGCGCGCTGCTGCAGGGACGGCTCGATCGGGCGGTCGCCACCGCCGACGGGCGGATCGGTCTGCTGCTGATCGACCTCGACGACTTCAAGCGCCACAACGACCTTTACGGCCACGGCGTGGGCGACGCGCTGCTGCGGGCGGTGGCCCGGCGGCTGGAAAGCTGCACTCGGCCGGGCGATCTCGTGGCCCGCGTCGGCGGCGACGAGTTCGTGCTGCTCGCGCCGGGGATCGCGGACCGGGTCGACCTGCAGGCTCTCGGCGACCGGGTCGTCGCGGCGCTGTCGCGCGAGCCCGTGGTCGTGGGCGAACTCGCGCTCGTCTGCCGCGCGAGCGTCGGCGCGTCGCTGTTCCCGGACGACGAGCGCGACGCCGACCGGCTGCTTGCGGTCGCCGACACCGCCATGTACCGCGCCAAGGCGGCCGGCAAGGGCCGCGCCCTCTCCCGTCCAGGATGAGGCGAGCCTCCGGAGCGGGCGTCACGTCGTCTCGATCGACGAGCGATGAGGACAGCTTCGCGCTCCTCATCGCTCGCGCTGGCAGTCGTCAGGCCTCGAGGCCGAAGATCGACAGGTCCGTAAAGGAAAGCGCGGGAGCGCCGCGCAGGGTGGCGATCTGGACCGCCTTGCCGTCGCCGGAGCCGTCCGCGTCGAAGTAGAGGGCGCCGTTGGTCTCGTTGTAGACGAAGCGCGTTTCGGCGGAGGCGGCGAGGCCGTCGGGGGTCGAGGCGAACATCTCGGCCTCGAGCGTCGCGAGGCCGAAGCCTCCGATGTCGATTCCGACCTTGTCGACGCCGACTTCGAAGTCGGTGATGGTGTCGCGCAGATCGCTCGGGCTGGCGAAGACGAAGGTGTCGGCTCCCGCGCCGCCGATGAGAACGTCCTTTCCGGCGCCGCCGATAAGGATGTCGTCGCCCGCGCCGCCGCTGATGCGGTCGGCGCCGTCGCCGCCGGAGAGCAGGTCCGCCCCCGAGCCGCCGGAAATGGCGTTGTCCAGGGCGTTGCCGGTGAGCGTCAGAGCGGCGGAGCCGCGCCCGACGAGCTTCTCGACGTCGTTGGTCAACGTGTAGTCGACCGAGGCGTAGACGGTGTCGTAGCCCTCGTCCGCGAGTTCGACCACGACGTCGCCAGCGTCGTTGGCGACGTAGCTGTCGTCGCCCGCGCCGCCGACCATGCGGTCGGCGCCGCCGCGGCCGTCGAGGCGGTCGTCGCCGTCATAGCCGGTGAGGGTGTCGGCGCCCGCGCCGCCGGTCATGGCGTTGTCGAGGGCGTTGCCCTTGACGGACAGGCCGGCGTCGCTGCGGATGACGATGTTCTCGACGTTGTCCGACAGGCGGTAACCGGACGTGGTGTAGACGGTGTCGACGCCTTCGCCGGCCAGTTCGACCACGACGTCCGACGGCTTGTTGACGACATAGGAATCGTCGCCGAGCCCGCCGACCATGGTGTCGACGCCGCCGCGGCCGTTCAGGGTGTCGTCGCCCGCGCCGCCGATCAGGCTGTTGTCGAGCGCGTTGCCGGTAAGCGTGAGGCCGGTGTTGACGAAGGCGATGATGCGTTCGACGTTCGCAGGCAGCGTGTAGTCGACCGTCGTGTAGAGCGTGTCGTAGCCCTCGCCGGCGTTCTCCGTCACCACGTCGTCGGGGCTGTCGACGTAGTAGGTGTCGTCGCCGAGCCCGCCGATCATGGTCTGCGCGCCGTCAAGCGGCGTCCCGAGAACGTCGTCCCCAGGGGTGCCAACGATGTCGGTTGAAGGCGCCCCCACGCCGGCCGGGCCGGAGCTCTGGATCAGCGTGTAATCGCCGTCGCTGTAGCCGTAGCTCGCGAACCGGATGTAGTAGGTCTCCCCCGCGACAACGTTGATTTCTTCGTAGAAATCGCCCGAGCCGAAGCTGGCGCCGGATGCGAACTCCTGGAGAGATGCGAACGACGAAGAACCATCTGTAGAGCGGAAGACGTTGTAGCCGAACGACGAATCGAAACCTTGGGTTTCGAGAACGATCGTGCCCGTCGCCGACGCCGTGTAGACGAACCAGACGCTGTCGTCGGCGTCGTTGCTTGGGTAGGGGTCGCCGTCGTAGGCGGCCGGTTCGCCGACCTGCAGGGTCGCGTCGGCGGTCGTCCCGGTGAAGGAAAAGCCGTCGCCGGCGATAACGATGGCGTTTTCAATGTTGTCGTTGACAGGCTGCGCCATCGGCGTCCGCTCCTAAAGGCGTCTTCGTGCGCGCTATAAGAGGGAGCTTCTCTCTACGAAAGTTTAACCGTGTAATGTTCAATCGAAAATCAAAGTGTGCCTTAACACGACAAGCAACGTGTCCGGGGCGGGACAAGCGGCAGCCGTTCCCGCATGACGCGCCGCGGCCCTTGCGATTGCGCTGGGATCACTGCGCGGCTATCGCTCGCGGCGCGGTCTCTCAGCGCCGCCGGACCCCGCCTCAAGCTTCCGAGCGTCGCCGCGTGACTGATTCCGCCGAGCCCTTCGCCGTCTCCACATCGCCCGGCTTCGCCGCCTGGCTCGCGCGCGCAAAGGTCAGCCTCGCCTTCTCCACCTACCAGGCGGGCAAGCTGCTGCTGCTGGGCGCGCGGCCGGACGGGCGGCTGTCGGTGTTCGAGCGGTCGTTCAAGCGGTCCATGGGGATCGCGGTCGCGCCCGGCGGCCGCAGCTTCGCCCTCGCGACCCACAACCAGATCCTCCGCTTCGACGACGTGCTGCCGCGCGGCCAGCGGAAGGACGGCCACGACGCCGTCTATGCGCCCCACGCCGGATGGATCACCGGCGCGTCCGACTCCCACGACGTCGGCTTCGGGCCGCGGATGCGGCCGATCTTCGTGAACACGCGCTTCTCCTGCCTCGCCTCGGTCTCGGACGGCCATTCGTTCAAGCCGGTGTGGCGGCCGCCCTTCGTCACGGCGCTGCAGCCGGAGGACCGCTGCCACTTGAACGGCCTCGCGATGCGCGGCGAGACGCCGGCCTACGTCACTATCGTCGGCCGCTCCGACGCGCCGGGCGGCTGGCGCGAGATGCGCGGCGACGGCGGAATGGTCATGGACGTCGCCACCAGCAAGGCGGTGGTCGAGGGGCTCTCGATGCCCCATTCGCCCCGGCTGGTCGACGGCAGGCTCTGGGTCCTGAATTCAGGCCGCGGCGAATTCGGCTTCGTGGACGTCGCCGCCCGCCGGTTCGAGCCGCTCGCTTTCTGTCCGGGCTACGCCCGCGGCATGACGATCGTCGGCCGCCACGCAGTAGTCGCCCTGTCGCTCGCCCGCGAGAACAGGACCTTCGGCGGCCTCCCGCTGGAGGATGAGCTGGCGCGGCGAAGGGAGGAGCCTCGCTGCGGGCTGCTTGTGATCGACGTCAAGTCCGGCGAGACGGTGGAGTGGGTCCGCCTCGCCGGCCCGGTGCGGGAGCTTTACGACGTGGCCGCGCTGCCCGCCGTCGCGAACCCGTCGCTGGTCGGCCTGATCGGCGACGACGTCGACCACGTCATCTCGATCGAGGAGCGGTGAGGGGCGCATGACGGAGAGCGCCGAACAGCGGTTTCCCGATGTCCAGCCGTCTCCCGGGGCCCGTCCGATGCGGCGTAGAGCGGCTTCGCGTCAGGGGAGCGCGACGGCGCGTCGCGCTCCCCCGCCGCCCCGGGCCTGTTCCCGGGCCCATGGGCCCGCCGGTCGAGGCTGCTCTCAACCGGCGGGATGATGGATTCCGGGACACGCCCGGAATGACGCTGTTCTCGGCGCAGCGACGTATCGACGGGCGCTCAGACGAGCAGGCTGGCGTCCGAGAAGTCGTCCGCCGTGAGCGCCGGCGCGCCGCGGAGCGTCGCGATCAGCACGGCCTTGCCGGAGCCCGAGCCGTCGGCGTCGAAGAACAGCCGGCCGTTGGTCTCGTTGTAAACGAAGCGCGTCTCGGCAGAGGTGGCGACGCCGTCTGCGGTCGAGGCGAACATGCCGGCCTCGATCGACGAGAGGCCGAAGCCCGCAAGGTCGATCCCGACGCTGTCGACGCCGGCCTCGAAGCTCGTGATCGTGTCCCGGCTGTCGTCCAGGCCCGTGAAGACGAAGGTGTCGGCGCCGTCGCCGCCGATGAGGATGTCGTTCCCGGCGCCGCCGATGAGGATGTCGCTCCCGGCGCCGCCGCTGATGCGGTCGGCGCCGTCGCCGCCGGAAAGCCGGTCGTCGCCCGAGCCGCCGGAGATGGCGTTGTCGAGGGCGTTGCCCGTGAGCGTTAACCCGGCGGAGCCGCGGCCCACAAGTCTCTCGACGTTGTTGGCGAGGGCGTAGTCGACGGTGGTGTAAACGGCGTCGTAGCCGTCGTCGGCGCCTTCGATCACGACGTCGCCGGCGTTGTCGACGACGTAGACGTCGTCGCCCGAACCGCCGGCCATGCGGTCGGCCCCTGCGCGGCCGTCCAGACGGTCATTGCCGTCGTAGCTCGCCAGAGTGTCGGCGCCGTCGCCTCCGACCATGCTGTTGTCGAGCGCGTTGCCCTTGACGAACAGGCCGTCGGAGCTGCGGACGACGAGGTTTTCAACGTTGTCCGAGAGGCGGTAGCCGACCGAGGCGTAGACGGTGTCGACGCCCTCGCCCTCGGCCTCGATCACGACGTCCGACGACTTGTTGACGACGTAGGCGTCGTCGCCCAGCCCGCCGACCATGGTGTCGACGCCGCCGCGGCCGTTCAAGACGTCGTCGCCGTCGAGACCGTACAGCGTGTCGCCGCCCGAGCCGCCGATCAGGCTGTTGTCGAACTCGTTGCCGGTGAGGATGAGCCCGGTCGAGCCGAGGCCGACGATTTTCTCGACGTTCGCCGGCAGCGTGTAGTCCACCAGCGTGTAGATCGTGTCGGAGCCCTCGTCGCCGTTCTCCGTCACCACGTCGCCCGCGTCGTCGATGTAATAGCTGTCGTCGCCGAGGCCGCCGACCATGGTCTGCGCGCCGTCTCCCAGCACGCCGAGGATGTCGTCGCCCGACGTGCCGGTGAGGTCGGTCGATGCCTCGCCCACGCCGGTCGGGCCCGATCCTTGGGAAAAGACGTAATCTCCGGAGTACGTATCGAAACCGGAGACGCGGATGTAATAGGTCTCGCCCGCCGTGACGGAGAAGGTTACGAGCGAGCTGTTGCCCGCACCGTCGTCATCGTCCCCAGCCAGCGCGCTCAGCGACGATACGGACCCGCTGCCGTCGGTAGATGTGTAGGCGTAGAGCACCGTGTCGAAGTTGGAGCCTTCGGTGTTGAACGAGACTGTCCCGTCGCTCGACGCCGTATAGACGAACCAGACTCCCTCGCCGTCGGTGTAGGGGTAGTAGGAGTAGTCGCCTTCGACGACCTCGGAGATTGTCGGCTCTCCGGGCTGCGCGGTCGCCTCGGCCGTCGACCCTGAATACGTGAAGCCGTCGCCTGAGATGACGATGGCGTTTTCGATGTTGTCGTTAACGGGCTGGGCCACGGAGCGCTCGCTGGAGACGGAAGAAAAACAGCGAGAAGTTAGCCGGGCATGCATTAAGAGTGCTTGAATATAACGCCCGGAAATTCAAGGCCGCGCCAGCCGGTCCAGGTGGATGTGCGCAAAAGATTACTTGCGGCGTTAGAGCTGTTTCCATCAAGGAACGCGAGGGCGCGCCACGCTCCGGCGTCGCCCCAGGCCTGTCCCGGGTCCATCCGCCCGCCGTTCGAGGCTGTTCTCGACCGGCGGGTTGACGGAGTCCGGCGCTGCGGCCGGAATGACGGCGTGGTTCAGCGCGTCGACGAAACCCCCGACACGGCTCTGGCTCCGCCAGTCCAGCGTCACCGCCGTCTCACGGCGTGACGAGGCCCCGGAAGGCCGAGCCCGCCCGCGTCAGCGCCGCTTCGGCCCGCTCCGCCGGCCGCCCGGACGGAAGTTCGTCGTCATGCTGTCGGGCTTCACCGGCTTGAACTCGGTCTGTCCCAGCGGCGTCACGCGGTCCGTGCCCGGCCCCATGTCGTCGAGGCTGGGCTTCGAAACGCGCGTTTTCGGGGGCTCGTTGCCGCTGCGGCCGTACTTGCGCTCGCCGGCGTAGCCGCCGGTCTGGCGGTCGATGTCCTGCTGGCGGGCCAGCGGGTCGTCGGCGAGCAGCAGCTCGGTCGCCTGCAGGCGCTTGATCTCGTCGCGCAGCCGGGCGGCGGTCTCGAACTCCAGGTCGCCGGCGGCCTTGCGCATGCGCGCCTCGAGGTCGGCCAGCGTCGCCTTCATGTTGTGGCCGGCCTTGGGCGCGTCCTCGGCGAAGCCCTTGTCGACGGTGACGCGGTCGCGCTCGTACATCGAGTTCATCACGTCGGAGATGTCGCGCTTGATGCTCTCCGGCGTGATGCCGTGCTCGGCGTTGTAGGCGAGCTGCTTTTCGCGGCGCCGGCCGGTCTCGGCCATGGCGCGCTGCATCGAGCCGGTCTCCTTGTCGGCGTAGAGGATGACCTTGCCGTCGACGTTGCGGGCGGCGCGGCCGATGGTCTGGATCAGCGAGGTCTCGGAGCGCAGGAAGCCCTCCTTGTCGGCGTCGAGGATCGCGACCAGCGCGCACTCCGGGATGTCGAGGCCTTCGCGCAACAGGTTGATGCCGACGAGCGCGTCGAAGGCGCCGAGCCGCAGGTCGCGGATGATCTCGATGCGCTCCAGCGTGTCGATGTCGGAATGCATGTAGCGCACCCGCACCCCGTGCTCGTGCAGGTACTCGGTCAGGTCCTCCGCCATGCGCTTGGTGAGCACCGTGACGAGCGAGCGGTAGCCCTTGGCCGCAACCTCCTTCACCTCGCCCAGCAGGTCGTCGACCTGGCTTCGCGCGGGGCGCACGTCGATCAGTGGGTCGACCAGGCCCGTGGGGCGGATCACCTGCTCGGAGAACACGCCGCCGGTCGCCTCCATCTCCCACGAGCCGGGCGTGGCGGAGACGTGCACCGTCTGCGGGCGCATGGCGTCCCACTCCTCGAACCGCATGGGGCGGTTGTCCATGCAGGAGGGCAGCCGGAAGCCGTATTCGGCGAGCGTCGCCTTCCGCCGGAAGTCGCCGCGGTACATGCCGCCGATCTGCGGGATGGTGACGTGGCTCTCATCGGTGAAGACCAGCGCGTTGTCCGGCAGGTATTCGAACAGCGTGGGCGGCGGCTCGCCGGGCTTCCGGCCGGTGAGCCAGCGCGAGTAGTTCTCGATGCCGGCGCAGCTTCCCGTCGCCTCCATCATCTCGATGTCGAAGGTGCAGCGCTGCTCCAGGCGCTGGGCCTCCAGCAGCCGGCCCATCTTGGTGAGCTCGACCAGCCGGCCCTTCAGCTCGTCCTTGATGCCCTTGATCGCCTGGTTCAGCGTCGGCCGCGGCGTGACGTAATGCGAGTTGGCGTAGACCTTCACCGCCGCGAGGTCCTGGATCTTCGCGCCCGTCAGCGGGTCGAACTCCTGGATGCTCTCGATCTCGTCGCCGAACAGGCCGACGCGCCAGGCCCGGTCCTCGTAATGCGCGGGAAAGACCTCGATCGTGTCGCCGCGCACCCGGAAGGTGCCGCGGACGAAGTTCACGTCGGCGCGCTTGTACTGCAGCGCCACGAGGTCGGCCATCAGCTGCCGCTGGGAGACGGTCTCGCCCACCTTCAGCACGAAGGTCATCGAGGTGTAGGTCTCGACCGAGCCGATGCCGTAGATGCACGACACCGAGGCCACGATGATGACGTCGTCGCGCTCCAGCAGAGACCGCGTCGCGGAGTGCCGCATGCGGTCGATCTGCTCGTTGATCGACGATTCCTTCTCGATGTAGGTGTCGGAGCGCGGGACGTAGGCCTCCGGCTGGTAGTAGTCGTAGTAGGAGACGAAGTACTCCACCGCGTTGTCGGGGAAGAACGACTTGAACTCGCCGTAGAGCTGCGCCGCCAGCGTCTTGTTCGGCGCAAGGATCAGCGCCGGCCGCTGGGTCTCCTGGATGACCTGCGCCATCGTGAAGGTCTTGCCCGAGCCGGTGACGCCCAGCAGCACCTGGTCGCGCTCCTGCCGGCGGATGCCGTCCACCAGCTCCGCGATCGCGGTCGGCTGGTCGCCCTTGGGCTCGAACGGGCTCGACAGCCGGAAGGTCTGGCCGCTCTCCAGCTTGTCCGGCCGGGGCGGGCGGTGCGGAACCCACGGCTTGCCCTGCAGTTCGGGCCGGCCGTGCTGGATCAGGTTCTCCAGCGCCTGCACCGTGGCGGAGACCGAGCTCGCCGGGTCGAAATCCGCCGGCAGCGCCGCAAGGTCCGTCTCAGGCGTCGCGCCGAAGCCGCGCGGGGCCTTCTGGGGGTCGGGCGTCCCTAAGGGAGCCGCGTCCCGCTTCTGCTTGCGCTTGCCCTTTTCGGGCGCGGCGTTTCTCCCTCCCCCCTTGCGGGGGAGGGTCGGGGAGGGGGGTGGTTCAGAACCGGGCTCGGCGACGCCACCCCCACCCCTAGCCCCTCCCCGCAAGGGGGAGGGGGACCGCATCTCCGCCGCCGGCCCCTCGCTCGCCGCCTGCTTCGTCGCCTCGTCCGCCACCGCGGCCCGCGCGGCGTCGGCCGCCTTTGCTCCGCGCCCGAGCGCGCGCAGCAGCGCGGGGTCGCCGGAGATCTCGGTCAGGTCGACGGGCGCCCCGGCGTCGAAATCAGCCTGAGGCTGCTCCGAAAAGCCGGGGGAGGGGCGGCGCGTGGGCTTTGGCATGGGGTGGAATATGGAACGGCGCCGGGCGCATTGCGAGGGGAGAGCGCGTGCGGAACGTCGTGCGCTCGGCGCCTGCCCGCTGACGGAGCTGCTCGCGACCTTCTTCTTCCTGTTCATTATCCTTGGGTCGACCTCCAAGGGCGCGGCCACCGGCTTCGCGGGCATCCCGATCGGCCTCGGGCTGACGCTGATCCACCTCATCACCATCCCGGTCACCAACACCTCGGTGAACCCGGCCCGCAGCACCGGCCCCGCGCTGTTCGCCGGCGGGGAGCACATCGCCCAGCTCTGGCTGTTCTGGCTGGCCCCGATCGCCGGCGCGATGATTGCAGGCGTGCTCGCCCGCTGGCTCTACGCCGACGGCGCGATCGTGGACACCACGGTGGTGGAGGAGCGCGGGGTGGCGTGAAGCGACCTCCGCCTGCGCGGATGACATCCGCGCAGGCCTATGGTCTTCTTACGCGGCGGCCCGTCGACTCAGTCGTCTGCCGGGGAGCGAGGGATAACGCTTCAAGACTAAACTATCTATCTTAAATTACAGCGTGGTTATATTGATAGCAGGGATAGCATCGTGGCTCGAAAGATTTCTGCCGATGTCAAGAAGCCTGCCGCCGCGGATTCCACTGCGCCAAATGTAGAAGAAATTTTGAAGAAGCGCAGAGCGCAGCGTCCTTTTCCTGCTTCTACATTCGAAGAACCACTTGGATTCGCTAAGGCGATCTTCCAGATTGGCAGCGGTCAACCCGTCAAGCGCTTGACCTTATTTGACCACTTAGGAAAGTCTCCAGAGAGTGGTGGGTCGCGTCAACTTATCATCAACGCAGGGCGATATGGCCTTACTAAAGGAGGGGTTCAGGCAGAAAATCTTGAGCTTACCGCAGAAGGACAAAAAGTTGTTGATGAACAGGTATCAGCCAGAGAGCAAGCAAAATTTCGAGTTCAATTAGCTATCAACAACATAGAGCCTTTTGAGAAACTTTATCAGAAATTTGTAGGAAACAAGCTCCCGGCTCACGCAGTTTTAATTGATGCCGCGAAAGACGTCGGTATCGATGCGTCTCAAGCGTCCGAGGCTGTTGATACATTCGTAGTGAATTTAAGATTTGTGGGTCTATTAAAGACGCTTTCGGGTGCAGAAAGAATTATCTCTTTGGACATGTTGCTCTCGGAGATGCCGGCGTCGCCTATTCAGGCTCCGGCCTGGAAAAATAATTCGCCAATCCCGCCACGAACATCTGTAAGCGTGATCACCTCGGAGCATGCGCAATTTGAAACCACATGTTTTTATATAGCCCCGATAGGAAATGAGGGATCTGAAGCACGTAAACACTCTGATTTATTCTTGGGCTCGATCGTTGAGCCGGCGTTGGATTCTTTTAACCTTAAAGTTGTTCGTGCGGATTCAATAGATAAGCCGGGAATAATCACGAGGCAGATTATTGAGTATATTTTGAAGAGCCGACTGGTGGTCGCGGATTTATCATTTCATAATCCAAATGTATTTTATGAAATAGCTCTAAGGCATGCTGTGAAACTTCCAATCGTTCAGATAATAAGGGCTTCGGACAGGATTCCATTCGACTTAAATCAAATGCGTACCCTTCAGATCGATACGTCCGATATTTACGCGCTCGTGCCAAAAATAGAATCTCACAGATCGGAAATTGCTAATCAAGTGCGTCGTGCGCTGGAGGCGGATCATATAGTTGATACGCCTATTTCGACTTACTTTCCGTCTCTTTCGGTTAGTTTTTCTTAACAGGTTTAAAATGAAGACATTGATCTTTACCATTGCCGCTTCGGTCTTACTGTCTACCCCGGCTTTCGCTGCGTTTCTCTGCGACGAGCTTTGGGGCGAACGGAACGCGGTCTACGCGGAGGCGGGCTACTGCTTCAAGACGGCCAAGGCCATCGCGGCGTTCGGCAACGCTGGGTGCCGCTTCGACCGGCTGGAGGACGTGCCGCTGTCCGACCGCGACCGCGCCAAGGTGCGCGAGATCGAGCGGGAGGAGCGCCGGAACGGCTGCCGCAGCTGACGCGACGGCATAGTCCACGCGCCGTCATGCCCGCGTCTTCGCGGGTATCCACGACTTTGGCGTCGGGCGGGGCGGACGGGAGGGAAAGTCGTGGATGCCCGCTAAGGCGGGCATGACGATGAGGAGTGCCCTGGGGCACGCCCGACGTGTGACGGTGCTGGCGGCCCCTGAGGCGCGCGAAGGGGCGTGACGGGGAGGGCGGTCCGACGGCGGTCGGACCCATTCCGCCGTCCGCGGCGCAAAAAATCTACTTCAACCGCACCAGGACGCTGCCCTTGCCGGTCGAGCTGCGTTCGACCTCGAACAGGCCGGTGGCCTCCACCAGATCGCTGAGGCGGGCGAAGCCGTAGTTGCGGGAGTCGAACTCCGGCGAGCGCTTGGCGATGTGGCTGCCGATCGCGCCGAGGCTGGCCCAGCCGGAGTCTTCGGCCACCGCCGCGAGCGCCGAGGTGAGCAGCGCGCGCGCCGGCGCGTCGACGGCGTCGCCGCGACGCGGCTGCGGCTTCGCCGCGGGGCTCGCGACCGCGGCAGCCGGGACGGTCGGCTTCGCAGCGCCCTTGGCGGGCGCCGGCGCGGCTCCCTTGTCCGAGGCCTTGGCCCCCGTCCTGGCCGTCGCTTTGCCGGCCGGCGGCGTCGCCGCGGCGGGGTCCGGCGCGGCGGGCGTCTTCGCGGGCGCCGGGACGGCGAGCCCGCCCGGCTGCGCCAGCACGTCGAAGAAGACAAACTTGTCGCAGGCGGTGATGAACGGGCGCGGCGTCTTGCGCTCGCCGAAGCCGTAGACCAGCACGCCCTGCTCCCGCAGCCGCGAGGCGAGGCGCGCGAAGTCGCTGTCGCTCGACACCAGGCAGAAGCCGTCGAACCGGCCGGTGTAAAGCAGGTCCATGCCGTCGATGATCATCGCCCCGTCGGTCGCGTTCTTTCCCGTGGTGTAGGCGAACTGCTGGATCGGCTGGATCGAGTGCTCCAGCAGGCACTGCTTCCAGCCGCCGAGATTGGGCTTGGTCCAGTCGCCGTAGATGCGCTTCACGCTGGCGGTGCCGTAGGTCGCGATCTCGGCGAGCAGGCCCTCGACGATCTTCGGAGAGGCGTTGTCGCCGTCGATCAGCAGCGCCAGCGTGGCGGAGCGATCGGCGGGGTCGGCGGGGCGCGGCGGTGTCCGGAGGGTCATACGCGGACCATGCGTCGCCGCGCGGGCCGCGGCAACCGGAGAGCTAGGGGAAGGCGGCCCCAAGGCCCGCGCCTTCGCGCGGGGGTCCGCGACTTGGGCGTAGGGCGCGGATGACGGGTCATTTCGGGACGGGACCGGCGTCGGAAGGCGTGGCGGATCGCCTGCGTCACCTTTCCTTCATCGTTCCGGCCTTTCTGCGGCGCTCCCGAGGAACGGCGGGGGCTCCGACGCGTTCTGGCATGCAAGGGCGAACGGCGCGGGCATCCGCGCCAAGGGGCGAACGAACGTCATGGCGGAGACTTCCGACACGCAGGGGCGGGGCTTCGCTCCGGCGAGCCCGCTGGTCACGGTGGCCTGCGCGGCCATCATCGGCTGCATCGTCGTGGGCGTGCTCTACGTCGGACGCGACCTGCTGATCCCGCTCGCGCTCGCGCTGCTGCTGAGCTTCGTGCTGTCGCCGCTGGTCGGCCGGGCGAAGAAGCTCGGCGCGCCGCGCACGCCCGCGGTGATCGTGGTGGCGCTGTCGGCCTTCCTGCTGCTGTTCGGCCTGTCCGCGATCATCGCGGGGCAGGTGGGGCAGCTCGCGGCGGACCTGCCGCAGTACCAGTCCACCATGCGGCAGAAGGCGCAGTCGGTCCGCGAGATCACCGGCGGCAGCCGCACGCTGGAGCGCGCCGCGGAGCTGCTGCAGAGCCTGGGCCAGGAGCTGAACGCCCCCGCCGCCGGCGGCCGCACGCTCGGGCCGGACGGCAAGCCGATCGAGGCCGAGCGCAAGCCGGACCAGCCGCTGCCGGTCGAGATCCACTCGCCGCCGCCGACGCCGCTGCAGAACCTGCAGGCGATCCTGGAGCCGCTGATCCATCCGTTGGCTACCACCGGCATCGTGCTGATCTTCGTGATCTTTATTCTGCTGCAGCGGGAGGACCTGCGGAACCGGCTGATGAGCCTCGCCGGCGCCCACGACATCCAGCGCACCACCGCCGCGCTCGACGACGCCGCGAAGCGTCTCAGCCGGCTGCTGCTGACCCAGCTCGCGATCAACATCGCCTTCGGCGTCGGCATCGGCTGCGGGCTGGCGCTGATCGGCGTGCCGAGCGCGGCGCTGTGGGGCATCCTGGCCGCAGTGCTGCGCTTCGTGCCCTACATCGGCGCGATCATCTCGGCGATCTTCCCGCTGGTGCTCGCCGCCGCGGTCGATCCAGGCTGGAGCATGCTGATCTGGACCGCCGTGCTGTTCGCCGTGGTCGAGCCCATCGTCGGCCACGTCGTCGAGCCGCTGGCCTATGGCCGCAGCACGGGGCTCTCCCCTGTCGCGGTGGTGGTCGCCGCGACGTTCTGGACGGCGCTGTGGGGCCCGATCGGCCTGGTGCTCGCGACGCCGCTGACGGTCTGCCTCGTCGTGCTCGGCCGCCATGTGCAGGCGCTGCGCTTCCTCGACGTGATGTTCGGCGACCGGCCGTCGCTGTCGCCGCCCGAGCTGTTCTACCAGCGCATGCTGGTGGGCGATCCGGCGGAGGCGGCGGAGAAGGCCGAGGAGTTCCTGCGCGAGCGCTCGCTCTCGGCCTATTACGAGGAGGTCGCGCTGCCGGGCCTGATGCTGGCGAGCCGGGACGCGCTGAGCGGCGCGCTCGACGAGCGCCGCATCGCGACGGTGCGGGCGGCGGCGGACGAGCTGGTCGAGGATCTCGACGAGTGGGACGACGCGGACCCGGAGCCGCCGGTCGACCCCACGCAGGACATGGAGTCGGTCGACGCGGTGGAGCGCGCGGACGCCTCCGCCTCCGCCGCGGCCCTCCCGGACGCGAGCCCCGCCCGCGCGCTGAAGGTGCGCTGCGTCGGCGCCCGCGGGGCGATCGACCAGGCCGCGGCCGGCGTCGTGCGGCAGGTGCTCGAGAAGCACGGCATGGCCGCGGCGCTCGAGGCCGACGACTTCCTGTCGACGACCAGCGTGGTCGAGCTCGACGGGCCGGAGCGCACAGTGATCTTCCTCGCGTCGCTCGCGCCGAGCGAGGCGCATCTGCGGCTCGCGGTGCGCCGCATCCGCCGGCGCGCGCCGGGCGCGACGGTCGTGCTCGGCTGCTGGAGCATCGAGGGCGAGGCGGGCGAAACCGCCATGCGCCGGGCCGGCGCCGACGCCGTCGGCCGCAGCCTGCCCGAGGTCGTCGCGCTCTGCCTCGCGGCCGGCGAGCCCCAGCCGGAGACGGGCGTCGCGGAAGGACCGGTTCTCGCCGCCGTAACGTGACGTCGGGCCGGCGCGTACCTACATCCCGACCCGATGACACCCCCGATGGAGGCGCCCGAGATGCTGGACGAGGTCTACGAGGTCACCCGCACCGACGAGGAATGGCGCGCGCTGCTCAGCCCCGAGCAGTACCAGGTGATGCGCCGCCACGGCACCGAGCGGCCCGGCAGCTGTTCGCTGCTGCGCGAGAAGCGCCCCGGCGTCTTCGCCTGCGTGGGCTGCGGGCAGCCGCTGTTCCGCTCGGGCGAGAAGTTCGAGAGCGGCACGGGCTGGCCGAGCTTCGACGCGCCGATCGACGGCGCGCTGGGCGAGACGGTCGACCGCAGCTACGGCATGACGCGCACCGAGGTGCACTGCGGCCGCTGCGGCAGCCACATGGGCCACGTCTTCCCCGACGGCCCGCCGCCGACCGGCCTGCGCTACTGCATCAACGGCGTCGCGCTGGCGTTCGAGCCGGATTGAGGGCGATGCGCCGCGCGGCGCTTTCCCGCGCCGCGTCGGTCGTCTAGGGTCGGGTCTTCATGGATCTGCTGCCGATCCTGCCGATCGTCGTCGGGCTGTGGTGCGTGGCCTTTCTCGTCCGCGCCGTCGCGGTCGCCCGACGCGGCGGCCCGTTCGCGACGGGGTGGGCGGTGAAGGCGACGCTGGCGCTGCTCGGCGTCGGCGCGGCCGTGGCGCTGGGGTCCGAGACGGCGCTCTACGGCGTTTCCGCGGGCTGGGCGCTGCTGCTCGTCGTTCCGGCGCTCGCCGCGCAGGGGCAGGCGCGCGAGCTCGCCGGTCTGCGGTTCGAGCGCGCCCGCGTTTACGCTGAGATCGTCCGCCTGCTGCATCCCATCGACGGCTGGCGCGGCGCGCCGGACCTGATGCGCGCGCTCGCACGGGCGCAGGCGGGCGACGTGTCCGTCGTCCCCGAACTCCGGCGAAGGCTCGCGGCGGACGACCTTCCCGCCGGCGCCCGGCCCTATGTCTGGGGCGAGATCGCGCGGCTGACCGGGGATTGGGACGGGCTGCTCGCCCTGCGCGGCCCAACTCATCCGGCGACGGCGGGTCTTCGGCTGCGGGCGCTCGGCGAGACCGGCCGCCTCGTGGGGCTGGCGGATGAGCACGCCCGGCTGGAGGAGCCGGACCCCTTCGCCGATCTCATGCTGTTCGCCTTCTCCGGGCGCAAGCGCGGCGTCGCGGCCCTGATCGGCGGCGCGCCCTTTGCGGCGTTGAGCCCGAGCGCCAAGGACTTCTGGCGCGCGACGGCTGCGATCGTCGCCGACCCCGGCGACGCCGCGGCGCGCGCGCTGGTGCAGGCGAGCGCGGCGGGGCCGCAAAGGGACGCGTTGGTCGCCCGCAGGCTCGGGGGCCGGCTCGGCGCGCGCGCGGCGCTCGACCCCGAGACCTCGGCCGCGATCGACCGTCTCGAGCACGACGTCGTCACGGCGATGGCTGCGACGGCTCCCGCCGTCAGGCGCAGGCCGATCGTCACGGCGATGCTGATCGCGGCCAACGTCGCGGCCTTCGGCGCGGAGATCGTGGTCGGCGGCTGGGGCGGGCCGACCGACCTCGACACGCTGTACCAGCTCGGCGCGCTCTGGCCGCCCTCCGTGCTGGAGGACGGCGAGTGGTGGCGGCTCGGCTCCGCCATGTTCCTGCACTTCGGCGCGCTGCACCTCGCCCTGAACATGCTGGCGCTCGCCCTCTTCGGGCGTCGGGTCGAGCTGAGGGTCGGGCCCTGGCGCATGGCCGCGCTCTACGCGCTGGCCGGCCTCGGCTCCATGGCGGGCGTGCTCGCGCTCGGCGCGTTCCGCGGCGCGGAGCCGGATCTGCTCGTCGGCGCGTCCGGCGCGATCTTCGGCGTGGTCGGCGCCTTCGGCGCGCTGCTGGTCACGGACGTCCGCGAGGGCCGGCGCGGCGCCCGCCGGAGGCTGATCGAACTCGGCGCCATCGTCGCGCTCCAGATCGCGTTCGACGCGCTGACGCCCGAGATCAGCATGTCCGCCCACGCCTTCGGCTTCGTCCTCGGCCTCGTCGCCGGGCTGGCGCTTTCCGGCGTCACTCGCCGACGTAGCTGACGCGGTAGACCGCGCCGTTGTGGTCGTCGGAAACGAGCAACGATCCGTCCGAGAGCGGCTGGACGTCGACCGGGCGGCCCACGTACTCGTCGTTCTGCACGAAGCCGCTGAGGAACGACTCGACCCCCGTCACGCGGCCCATGCCGTCGCGCAGCACGGCGACCACGTCGGCCTGCTTGCGCGCCCGGTTCCAGGGACCGTGGCGCGCGACGAAGATGGCGTTGCGATACTTCTCCGGGAACGCCGTCCCCCGGTAAAACCGCATGCCGAGCGGCGCGGCGTGAGGGCCGAGCAGCGCCTCAGGCGCGGTGAATTCGGCGCAGGAGCGCCTGGCGCCGAAGGCCGGGTCCGGCAGCAGGCCGGAGTGGCAATAGGGGAAGCCGAAGTCCTGGCCGAGGCGCGTCACGTGGTTGAGCTCGTCCGACGGCTCGGGGTTGGTCAGGCCGTCGCGCTGGTTGTCGGTGAACCAGAGGTCGCCGGTCGTCGGATCGAAATCGAACCCCACGGAAAACCTGATGCCGCGGGCGACCGTCTCCACGCCGGTCCCGTCGAGGTTCATGCGGAGGATCCGGCCGTGCGCGTCGTCGGGCCGGCACACGTTGCAGGGCGATCCGACCGTCACGTAGAGCTTGCCGTCCGGGCCGACCTTCACCGCCTTCCAGCTGTTCGGCGCCTCGGCCGGAAACGCGTCGTAGACCACCCTCGGTTCGCCGGGTCGGTCGATCCGGTCTTCGATCGCGTCGAAGCGCAGGATCTTGCGCGGGGTCGCGACGTAGAGCGCGCCACCGGCGACTTCAATCCCGTTCGGCAGCGGCGTGTCGTCGAGCACGACATGGACGGCCCGTCCGCCGGCGGGCGTCTTCACCAGCGCGTAGACGCGGTTCGCCACGAACAGCGAGGAGACGAAGACCGTGCCGCGCGGACCCTCCCGCAGCATGCGGGCGTCCAGCACGTCGCTCGCGAAGGTCTCGACCTTAAAGCCGGGCGGCGCCCTGAGCTTCGGGGTCGGCAGCTCGTCCGCGGGCGTCGCCGCCGGAAACACCGAGGGCGGCGCGAGCCGGCGCGGGCTTTCGGACGGCGGCCGGCCGATCGCCCAGAAGTCCTCCGCGGCGGCGGCCGGCGACAGGGCAGCGACCAGAAGCAGGGCGGCCGCGGCGAGGCGGCGGATAGGGTCGAGCGTCGCTATGGCGGTCCGTCTCCTGCGGCCGCCGTCTCCGAAGCGGCGGCCTGTCGCGCGCGACGCTAGCTTCGCCGAGGCCCATCGCCAAGCGCAACTCCTGGCGGTTGCGCGGCCTTGAAGGTGAGCGCAGGATCGCCGCGCACGGGCCGCCATAAGGCCCGGCTCAGGGAGTGAAACGGACATGGGAAAATCGCGTCTTTGCGCCGCGACGGCGCTCGCTCTTTTGTTTTCGATTCCGGCCCATGCGGCCGACGACGCCCTCGACAAGCTTGGCGGGTTCCGCACGACGGGCACGAGCCTCGACATTCCGCAGGTCGAGCAAGGCGGCAAGAAGGCCGAGAACCTCAAAGCCATCGCGCAGAAGATCAAGGTTCCGGACGGCTTCAAGGTGGAGCTCTACGCGGTCGTGCCGGACGCTCGGCACATGGCGGTCGGAACCAACGTCGGCGTCGTCTTCGTCGGCACGCGCAAGTCCAAGGCCTACGCCGTCACCGACCGCGACGGCGACCATGTGGCCGACGAGGTGAAGGAGTTCGCGCCTTCGCTGAAGAAGAGCGTGCCGAACGGCATGTGCTTCACCAAGGACGGCTTCCTCTACGTCATCGAGCACAACCGCGCGTTGCTCTTTCCGGCGGCGGAGTTCTTCTACGAGAGCCCGGACGTCGCTGTGGCGGTGATCGCGGAGCAGCTGATCCCGAAGGAGGACGAGAGCTTCAACCACGGCGCGCGCACCTGCGCGATCGGTCCGGACAACAAGCTCTACATAACGCTCGGCCAGCCGTTCAACGTGCCGGCCAAGGAGAAGCTCGAGGGCTTCGCGGAGGCCGGGATCGGCGGGATCATCCGCATGGACCGCGACGGCAAGAACCGCGAGGTCTTCGCGCGCGGGATCCGCAATTCCGTCGGCCTCGACTTCAACCCGGCGAACGGCGAACTCTGGTTCACCGACAATCAGGTGGACGGCATGGGCGACGACATCCCGCCCGGCGAGCTGAACCGCGCGCCGAAGCCGGGCATGAACTTCGGCTTCCCGTGGTACGGCGGCGGCAAGATCCGCACGGTCGAGTACAAGGACGAGGAACCGCCGGCGGACGTGACCTTCCCGGAGGTGGAGTACACAGCGCATGCGGCCGACCTCGGCATGCGGTTCTATGCGGCGGAGCAGTTTCCGGAGAAGTGGCGCGGCGGGATCTTCGCCGCCGAACACGGCTCCTGGAACCGGACCAAGCCGGTCGGGGGACGGATCATGTTCACCTCGGTGAAGGCCGACGGCTCGGCGGACAAGACCGAGGTCTTCGCCGAAGGCTGGCTCGATCCGAAGACCGGGCGCTATCTCGGCCGCCCTGTGGACGTCGCCATCGCGCTGGACGGGTCGATGCTCGTCTCCGACGACCTGTCGGGCGCGATCTGGCGCATCTCCTACGGCGAGTGATGCGCGCGCGGGCGTGTCTCCTCGCGGGCCTCGCGGTCCTGTCGCTTACCGCGGCGCCGGCGTTCGCCGACGCCGCGGCGGGAAAGGACAAGGCGCAGGCCTGCGCGGCCTGCCACGGGCTCGACGGTCTGTCGCAGATGCCGAACGCGCCGCACATCGCGGGGCAGCCGGAGATCTACCTCAAGGCGCAGCTCGAGGCGTTCCGGTCCGGCGCGCGGGTGAACGAGATGATGTCGGTGGTCGCCAAGGGCCTCACCGACGAGGACATCGACGACCTCGTCGCCTGGTACTCGGCGATCGAGGTGACGGCGAAGCCGCCGGAGTGAGGCCTTCGCGCCTCGCGCCTCTGCGAAACGTTAAGCGGTTGGCGGCATAGAGGACGGCGCGCCCCAGATTCGCCGCATGGCGGGCGGATCGGGACGTGCTCGTTTCCGGAGACCGCCATGCGCCTGGTCCGCCTGCTCGCCGTCGCCCTTGGCCTCGCGCCCTTCGCCGCGCAGGCGGCCGACGTAGAGCCGCGCCTGACGATCGTCGCGCCGGACGCCTCGGCGCGCACCGTCGCCCTGACGCTCGACGCCTGCTCCGGCGCGACCGACCACCGGGTGCTCGACATGCTGGTGGCCGAGGCCATCCCCGCGACGGTGTTCGTCACCCACCGCTGGATCCGATCGAACCCCGCCGGCCTCGCGACCCTGAAGGCGCATCCCGAGCTGTTCGAGATCGAGAACCACGGCGAGAACCATGTGCCGGCGGTGACCGACGTCTCGCGGGTGTTCGGCCTCAAGACCGCCGGCTCGCTGGAGGCGGTCCGCGCCGAGGTCGCCGGCGGCGCCGCCGCGGTCGAGGCGGCGACGGGCGTGCGCCCGCGGTGGTACCGCGACGCGACCGCCCGCTACAGCCCAGACGCGGTCGCCGAGATCAAGGCGCAGGGGTTTTCGATCGCGGGCTACTCGCTGAACGCCGACATGGGCGCCTCGCTGATGGCGCCGACCGTCGCGCGGCGGGTGGCGGCCGCGAAGTCCGGCGACGTCATCATCGCCCACATCAACCAACCCGGCCGGGCTGCGGGGGAGGGGCTCGCGGCCGGCGTCAGGGCGCTGAAGGCGGCCGGCGCGCGGTTCGTGCTGCTGAAGGACGTCGAGACCCAGTCGGACGACGGCCCGGAGACCGCAATCGCGGTGCGGAAGGCGGCGCCCGCCCAGCCGGGCGCTGCGCCGAAGAAGGTCAAGACGTCCTGACGTTCAGTAACGTGCCGACGCTCAGAGGCCGCTGGCGAAGTCGTAGAGCAGCTTCATGTTGAGCGCGACGATGATCGCCGCGGTGACGGCCGCCGCGACGCTCATCCAACGCGGCGCGACGAAGTCGCCCATCTTCGAGCGGCTGGCGGTGAACCACACCAGCGGGATGACCGCGAAGGGCAGCTGCAGGCTCAGCACCACCTGGCTCATCACCAGGAGCTGCGACGTGCCGCTCTCGCCGTAGATCAGCGTGACGACGATCGCCGGGGTGATCGCGATGGCGCGGGTGATCAGGCGGCGCAGCCACGGCGCGAGCCGGATGCGCAGGAAGCCCTCCATCACCACCTGGCCCGCGAGCGTCGCGGTGATGGTCGAGTTCAGGCCGCAGCAGAGCAGGGCGACGCCGAAGGCGGTGGCGGCGATCGCGCCGCCGAGCAGCGGCCCCAGCAGCGTGTGCGCCTCGCCCAGCTCCGCCACTTCCGTGCGCCCGTTGGCGTGGAAGGCGGCCGCGGCGAGGATCAGGATCGAGGCGTTGATGACGAAGGCGAACACCAGCGCGATCGTCGAGTCCGTCGTCGCGTAGCGGATCGCCTCGCGCTTGCCGGCGTCGGTGCGCTCGTAGCCGCGGGTCTGCACCACCGAGGAGTGGAGGTAGAGATTGTGCGGCATCACCGTCGCGCCGACGATGCCGAGCGCGATGTAGAGCATCGCCGGGTTGTTCACGAGTTCGCTGGTGGGCGCGACGCCGCGGATGATCGCGCCGAGATCCGGATCGGCCATCGCAAGCTGCACCGCGAAGCAGGCGGCGATGACGAACAGCAGCCCGATGACGAAGGCCTCGATCCAGCGGAAGCCGACCCGCTGCAGCAGCAGCACCAGGAACACGTCGAGCGCGGTGAGCACCACGCCGATCTCGAGCGGAATGCCGAACAGCAGGTTGAGGCCGATCGCGGTGCCTATGACCTCGGCGAGGTCGGTGGCGCAGATCGCGGCCTCGGCCAGGATCCACAGCGCGAAGGCCACGGGCTTCGGGAAGGCGTCGCGGCAGGCCTGGGCGAGGTCGCGGCCCGCGCCGACGCCGAGCCGGGCGCACAGCGCCTGCAGCAGCATCGCCATCAGGCTCGACAGCACGACCACCGCCATCAGCGCATAGCCGAACTGGGAGCCGCCCGCGAGCGAGGTCGCCCAGTTGCCGGGGTCCATGTAGCCGACGGCGACGAGGTAGCCCGGCCCCACGAAGGCGAGGAATCGCCGCAGCGGGGTGCGCCCGCGCACGCCGACCGAGCCGTTGACCTCCGCGAGCGACGCTTCGCCCGGGCGGCCGCGCCATCCGGAAAACGGCGAGTCGGGCAGGCGCTCGGTCAGTTCAGTCATCGGGAAGGGCTCGCTGGCAGGGGGACGGAGGGCAGACGAGAACGATAATCGTTTGCAACACGATTTTTTGCAAGTGGTTCGCAAAAGCAATTTTGCACATGCGAAGGAGCGCTGGCGTTTGGCATGCAAGAAACAGAGCGTTTGAGGCCCGTTCGGGTTCCGTTATTCCTGCGCCGCAGCATCGCTCTGCGACAACTTGCCATTGAACGAAAGGCGTGCAAGGTCCCTAATGCCGGGCATGTAGGGTCTCTAAATGGCCCTCGGGGGAACCGGCGGACACGCGGAGAACGACGCATGACGAAGTGGGTGCTGACCTTCGGCGACGGACGTGCGGAAGGCCGCGCCGAGCTGCGTGAGCTGCTCGGCGGCAAGGGGGCGAACCTCGCCGAGATGGCGAACCTTGGGCTCCCGGTGCCGCCCGGCTTCACGGTCACCACCGAAGTCTGCACCCATTACTACGCCAACGGGCGGAGCTATCCCGCCGAGCTGCAGGCCCAGGTCGACGCGGGCCTCGACCACATCCAGGCGATCACCGGCCGCGTCTTCGGCGACGCCGCGAACCCGTTGCTGGTCTCTGTCCGCTCCGGCTCCCGCGCCTCGATGCCGGGCATGATGGACACCATCCTCAACCTCGGCCTCAACGACCAGACGGTCGCGGGCCTGGCCGAAGGCTCGGGCAATCCCCGCTTCGCCTACGACAGCTACCGCCGCTTCATTCAGATGTATTCGAACGTCGTGCTCGGCGTCGGCCACCACGCCTTCGAGGACATCCTCGAGACCGCGAAGGAGAAGAAGGGCGTCGTCGAGGACACCGACCTCAACGCCGACGATCTCCTCGCGCTGATCGCCTCCTACAAGGCGAAGGTGCTGAAGGAGACCGGCGAGCCCTTCCCGCAGGACCCCCGCGACCAGCTCTGGGGCGCCGTCGGGGCCGTGTTCTCGTCGTGGATGAACGCCCGCGCCATCACCTACCGCAGGCTCAACGACATTCCCGAGAGCTGGGGCACGGCGGTCAACGTCCAGGCCATGGTGTTCGGCAACATGGGCGACACCTCGGCCACCGGCGTCGCCTTCACCCGCAACCCGTCCACCGGCGAAAACCGTCTCTACGGCGAGTTCCTGGTCAACGCGCAGGGCGAGGACGTGGTCGCCGGCATCCGCACCCCGCAGCCGATCACCGAAGCCGCGCGCATCGAGGGCAATGTCGCGGCGCCGTCGCTCGAGAAGCGCCTTCCGGAGGTCTTCACCGAGTTCGTCCGCGTGTCCAACGTGCTCGAGAAGCACTACCGCGACATGCAGGACCTCGAGTTCACGGTCGAGCGCGGCAAGCTGTGGATGCTGCAGGCCCGCAACGGCAAGCGCACCGCGAAGGCCGCCCTCAAGATCGCGGTGGATCTGGCGAGCGAAGGGCTGATCACCCGCGACGAGGCGGTGGCGCGCATCGACCCGCCGTCGCTCGACCAGCTGCTGCACCCGACGATCGACCCCAAGGCCGAGCGCAAGGTGATCGCCACCGGCCTGCCGGCCTCGCCCGGCGCCGCGCAGGGCGAGCTGGCGTTCTCGTCCGAAGACGCCGAGGTCGCGGTTGCGGCGGGCAAGAAGGTCATCCTCGCCCGCACCGAGACCTCGCCGGAAGACATCAACGGCATGCACGTCTCCGAGGGCATTCTCACCACCCGCGGCGGCATGACGAGCCACGCGGCGGTGGTCGCCCGCGGCATGGGCAAGCCCTGCGTCTCGGGCGCGGGCATGCTCCGCATCGACGAGAAGAGCGGCACGCTCACCGTCTCCGGCCGCGTGTTCAAGGCCGGCGACGTCGTCACCATCGACGGCTCCACCGGTCAGGTGCTCGACGGCGCCGTCGCCATGGTGCAGCCGGAGCTTTCCGGCGATTTCGCCACGCTGATGCGCTGGGCCGACGAGGTTCGCCGCATGGGCGTGCGCGCCAACGCCGAGACGCCGGACGACGCGCGCGCCGCGCGCCGCTTCGGCGCCGAGGGCATCGGCCTCTCCCGCACCGAGCACATGTTCTTCGACGAGAGCCGCATCGTGTCGGTGCGCGAGATGATCCTCGCCGACGACGAGGCCGGCCGCCGCAAGGCGCTCGGCCAGCTGCTGCCGTTCCAGCGCGCCGACTTCGTCGCTCTGTTCGAGATCATGAAGGGCCTGCCCGTCACGATCCGCCTGCTCGACCCGCCGCTGCACGAGTTCCTGCCGCACACCGAGAAGGACATGGCGGAGGTCGCCGCCGCGATGGGGGTCGACGTCGAGAAGCTGCGCGCCCGCGCCGCCGAGCTGTCGGAGTTCAACCCGATGCTGGGCTTCCGGGGCTGCCGCCTCGCGATCGCCTATCCCGAGATCGCCGAGATGCAGGCGCGCGCCATCTTCGAGGCCGCGATCGAGGCCGCCAAGTCCACCGGCGCGCCGGTGACTCCTGAGGTCATGGTGCCGCTCGTCATGGGGCGCCCGGACTTCGACTTCGTGAAGGCGCGCATCGACGCCGTCGCGAAGCTGGTCGAAGAGGAGACGGGCGAGAAGCTCGTCTACCAGGTCGGCACCATGATCGAGTTGCCGCGCGCCTGCCTGAAGGCGGACGAGATCGCCGAGACCGCGGAGTTCTTCTCCTTCGGCACCAACGACCTGACGCAGACCGCGCTCGGCATCAGCCGCGACGACGCCGCGACCTTCCTGAGGCACTACACCGACAAGCACCTGCTGCCGTCCGACCCCTTCGTGACGATCGACCGGGAAGGCGTCGGCGAGCTGGTGGTCCTCGGCGTCGAGCGCGGCCGCTCCGTGCGGCCGAAGATCAAGCTCGGCATCTGCGGCGAGCACGGCGGCGATCCCGCCTCCATCGCTTTCTGCGAGGAGATCGGGCTCGATTACGTGTCCTGCTCGCCCTACCGCGTGCCGATCGCACGCCTCGCCGCGGCCCAGGCCGCGCTGAAGGCAAAGAAGGCCGCGACCAAGAAGGCCGCCGTGGCGTAAGCGCCCCGGCGTGGGGCCGCTCCGCCCCCTGCGAGCCCGAGGCCTCCGTCTCTGCCTCTCGTGTCCCGGCCTCAAGCCGGGACATCGACGCTCGACGTCGCCAGCCCAGAGCCTGATCGTTCGAGATGGAACGCCAGCGCCCTCCCGAAGACTCGCCCGTGGCGAGCCGCGCTCTCTCCCCTCCTCCTTGCGGGGAGGGGTCGGGGGTGGGGGTGGTTCCGGATGGGACTCTCGGGGTGAAATGGCGTTCGGGCGCTCTGCATGTCCCGGCCGCTGCGCTTCGTTCTGCGCCACTCCCACCCCTAAGAGTCTGTTTGGAAATTAGGGATTTGGGGCGATGTCGTGCGTGCTTCGAGACGCCCGCCGAGAGGCGGGCTCCTCAGCATAAGGATCGTTTTATCTGCCAGAACGCGGACTACCTCATGCTGAGGGGCCGACCGCAGGTCGGCGTCTCGAAGCACGCACTGCGATCCAACAGCCAGTTTCTCAATTTCCAGACAGTCTCTAACCCTGCCCGCAGGGGGAGGGGACAAAGGCCTGCGCCTTGTTTTGAAACGATCAGGCTCTAATGCCTTGGCGCCGTGGGCCCTCGTCTGAAAGCGCAGAGCGTCTGCATCCCGGCTCGAGGCCGGGACATGAGCCCTTCGGGCGTTTTCTCGGGGCGACCCAGCCTCTCAACGCGACGCTTGAAAACGGCGGGGGCGCCCATGGCGATCCCGCCGTTTCCACGACCGTCGCATGGCCGTGTAATCCGCCGGGCTTTCGATCCGTAGACGAAGGAACGACACGGCGTCCGGAGTCGTTCTGACGAAAACGCCGGCGACGATCGCGATCGGCGAGAATCGAGAGGACTTCATGGCTTTGAGCGAGGCGCGGGCCCAAGCGGCCCGCTCGGCCGTGCACGAGCGCTATGCGAGCGTTCGCGACCACAGCCGCCGGCTGGCGTCGCCGTTGAGCGACGCGGACGCCACCGTGCAGTCGATGGCGGACGCGAGCCCGGCCAAATGGCACCTGGCGCACACCACCTGGTTCTTCGAGACCATGGTGCTCAAGCGCTTCGCGGCGGACTACGCCGTCTTCGACGCGCGCTTCAACTTCCTGTTCAACTCCTACTACGAGACCATCGGCGCGCGGCAGCCCCGTCCCAAGCGGGGCATGATCACCCGTCCGTCGCTCGACGAGATCATGGCCTACCGGGCCCATGTGGACGCTGCGATCGAGGGGCTCCTCGACGGCGACGTCGATCCCGCGGCGGAAGAGCTCGTCGAGTTGGGCTGCCACCATGAGCAGCAGCATCAGGAGCTTCTCCTCACCGACATCCTGCACCTGTTTGCGCAAAGCCCCGTGCGCCCCGCCTACCGCGACGGCTCGACGCCAGAGGCGGTGCAAGCGGCGGAGCCGGCGGAATGGATTTCGTTCGACGGCGGGATCGTCGAGATCGGGCACGACGGTGGCGGCTTCTCCTTCGACTGCGAGGGGCCGCGCCACCGTGCGCTGCTGGAGCCGTTCCGCGTGGCGGACCGGCTGGTCACCAACGGCGAATGGCTGGAGTTCATGGCGGACGGCGGCTACCGCGACCCCTTGCTGTGGCTCGCCGACGGCTGGGCGCAGATCCTCGAGCATCGGTGGGCCGCGCCGTTCTACTGGGAGGAGGGCGACGGCGGATGGCGCTCGATGACCCTGCGCGGCATGCAGCCGATCGATCGCGCGGCCCCTGTCACCCACGTCAGCTATTTCGAGGCGGACGCCTTCGCGACCTGGGCCGGCAAGCGCCTGCCGAGCGAAACGGAATGGGAGCACGCCGCCGCCTCGCTTTCGATCGCGCCCTCGTCCGACCCGAAACGGCTTCGGCTTCGGCCGCGGCCGGCGCCGCGCGAGCCGGGGCTCAAGCAGATGTTTGGCGAGGTCTGGCAGTGGACCCGCAGTCCCTTCACGCCCTATCCGCGCTTCAAGGCGGCCGAGGGCGCGGTGGGCGAGTACAACGGCAAGTTCATGTGCGGGCAGTTCGTGCTGCGCGGCTCCTCGGTCGCGACGCCGCCGGAGCATGCGCGGTCGACCTACCGCAACTTCTTCCCACCCGACAAGCGCTGGCAATTCTCCGGCCTTCGCCTGGCTGAGGACATCTGATGCTGGACCGCGCGCCGCTGCAGGCCGCCCAGCGCGAGGCGTTTCGCGCCGACGTGCTGGAGGGGCTGTCCAAAACCGCCAAGACGCTGCCCAGCAGGTGGCTTTACGACGACCGAGGATCCGAGCTGTTCGAGGAGATCACGCAGCTCCCCGAGTACTACCCGACGCGGACCGAGACCACGATCCTCCGCTCCGAGGCGGAGGCGATCGCGGCCTTCTGCGGCCCGCGCGCGACGCTGATCGAATATGGCGCGGGCGCGGGCGTGAAGACGGAAATCGTTCTGTCGGCGCTCGACAACCCGGCGAGCTACGTGCCCGTGGACATCGCCGGCGACTTTCTCGCGCTCTCCACCGAGCGGCTCGAGCAGCGGTTTCCGTGGCTCGAAATCCGTCCGGTGGTGGCCGACTTCACCGACGATTTCGACCTGCCGGCGGACCTGCCCCGGCTCAACCGCCGCGTCGGCTTCTTTCCGGGCTCCACCATCGGCAACCTCTCGCAGGCCCAGGCGGTGGCTTTCCTCGCGCAGGTCGGCGCGCATGTCGGCGAGACCGGCCGCGCGGTCGTCGGGGTCGATCTGGTGAAGCCGCTCGACCGTCTGGTTCCGGCCTATGACGACGCCGCCGGCGTGACGGCCGCCTTCAACCTGAACCTCCTCGTCCGCATCAACCGCGAACTCGACGGGACCTTCGACACCGCGCGCTTCGCGCATGAGGCGCGCTGGAACGCGGACGAGCAGGCGATCGAGATGCACCTCAGGAGCCTCGCGCCGCAGGTCGTGGCGGTGGCCGGGCGCGAGGTCGCCTTCGCCGAGGGCGAGACGATCCACACCGAAAGCTCGCGCAAGTACGGCGTCGACAGCTTCGTGGCGCTCGCCGCGGAGGCCGGCTGGCGCGAGGGCGACGTGTGGCGCGACGCCGACGGGCTGTTCGCGGTCGTCGGGCTGAAGCGGGCGGCTTAAAATCGGTAGTTCAAGCCGACACGGACCTGACCGCCCGCGGCGTCGGGACCGACGTCGCCGCCGGCGTTGAAGGTCTTCCGATCGAGATCGACGTAGACGTACTCCGCGGTGGCGGAGACCCGGTCGAACAGCCGCACCTCGACGCCGACGCCGACCAGCCATCCCGCCTGCAACGCGCTGTCGCGGCGACCGGCCCGGACGTAGTCGGTCGCCGCGAAGGCGGCGCCGACCGTCCCGTAGGCCATGAAACGGTCGAAGGCGTAGCCGATGCGGGCGCGAATCTCGCCAGCCGCCTCGACCTCGGTGCGTCCGCCGGCGCGGCGCGCGTCCATGTCGCTTGCGAGCAGGCCGCCGTCGACGCCGACGACCACATCGTCGAAGCGCCAGTCGTAGCCGACCGACGCGCCCGCCAGCGCGCCGCGGCCGTCGAGCGAGCCGTAGCCCACGTAGATCCCCGCCCGCGGCCCGCTCCAGTCGAACGCGGCCGGGCCCGCAGCCGCCGTCGCCGCGTCCGCCGCCAGGGCGTGGGACGCGCCGGCAAGAACGATCAGCGTGGACAGGAGCAGCAGGCGAAGCAGCATCGGCGGGGGATCCGGGTGCGACAGCGACGCCGTCAGGATACCTCCGTGAGGCGGCCTTTCGGTTAACGCAAGCTTGCTGCGGCCGCTAAAGTTTCCCTGAGTCAACCGAACGTTAACACAGGCGCGCGGCGTAAAAAGAAACCCCCGCGCGAGCAAATCGCACGGGGGTTTGGAGATCCGTCGAGCCGCGGGAGCGGCGCGTGATCACCACATGTTGTTGAACTTGTACGCCACGCCGCCCATCAGGCGGTTCTCGGTGGTCGAGCTCTTCAGCTTCGCGCCGTCGATGTTGAATTTGTCGCTGCCGTAGTCGGTGTAGCGGTACTCGACGCGCGCCGTGACGTTGTCCGTCACCGCGCTCTCGGCGCCGACGCCCACGGTGTAGCCGACGGCGGTCTTGCTGTCGTGGCCGGCGACGACGCCGTTCGACGCGGAGACCTTCTGGTCGGCGTAGGCGACGCCGGCGGCGCCGTAGGCCAGGAACTTGTCGAAGGCGTAGCCGACGCGGGCCCGGGTGGCGCCGTTCCAGTTCTTCTTGTTGCGGACGCTCACGCCGCCGCCGCTCTTGCGGTCTTCGCCGTCGTCGTAGTTAAAGTCGGTCTCGACGCCGACCACAACGGGGGAGCCGTCGAACTGGTGGTTGTAGCCGGCGTAGGCGCCGACGATCCCGCCGTTCGGCTTGGTGTCGGGCGTGTTCCTGTTCTTCGACTTCGACCAGCCGTAGCCGGCCTGGGCGCCGAGATAGGCGCCGGACCAGCTGTAGCCCTGCGCGGGCGCGGCGTAGTCGGCCGGGGCGGTTTCGTAGGGGAGGTCGGCCGCGAAGGCGGCGGGAGCCGCGAGCGCGACGGCTGCGGCTGCGGCGATGACGGTGCGGATCATTGGGGGGCCTCGATACTCAACAACCGGACGGGATGAGGGGCGCGTCCGTACGCGAAACGACACGGTTCAAGCGCAGGCGTTGCAGCCGGCGTTGACCGGACCCTAGCGGCCAATCGTTAGCGATGCGTGAAGGTTATCGCGGCGTGAAAAGATCTCGCCGTTTCCACTGCGCAATGCCGCCATGCATTAACGAAGCAACGTGAAACAAAAAAAGCCCGCGGCGAGGCCGCGGGCTTTTCAAGAACGATCCGGGCGACCGAAGTCGCCCGGGCGTTATCAGAACGGGCTGGTGAACTTGTACGCCACGCCGCCCATGACGCGGTGCTCGGTGTACTTGGACTTGGTGGTCGGGTCGATGCTGAACTTGTCGCGGCCGTAGTCCGCATAGCGGTAGTCGGCGCGAACCGTGACGTCGTCGGTCGCAGCGTACTCGACGCCGCCGCCGACGGTCCAGCCGAACGCGGTGGTGTCGTCCTTGCCGCCGCCGACGCGGGACTTGATCTCACGGTCGGCGTAGGCGACGCCGGCGGTGCCGTACGCGAGGAACCGGTCGAAGGCGTAGCCGAGGCGAGCGCGGGTGGCGCCGTTCCAGTCCGTGGTCGCCCGGGCGCTGCTCCGCTTGGCGTCGATATCCGCGTAGTTGAAGTCGGTCTCGATGCCGATCACGACCGGCGAACCGTCGAACTGGTAGTTGTAGCCGGCGTAGCCGCCGACGACGAGGCCATCGGCCTTGCGGTTGATGGTGCGGCCCCAGCTGTAGCCAGCCTGAGCGCCGATGTACGGGCCGGTCCAGGTGAAGGACGGCACGGCGACGGCGGCCATCGGAGCTTCGTAGGCCGGGAGATCCGCAGCCATAGCGGCGGGAACCACGGCGACGACCGCTGCAGCCGAGGCAGCGCCGAGAAGGAAGCGACGGATCATTTTGAGTACCCTCTTACTGATGTTCGGCCTGAACGTATCCAGGCTCCGTGTCTGCCATTTAAGGGGAAAGGCGGCCGAAGTGCAGTGCCTAAACTGCAACAGTGATCAATCTTCGGTCCAAAGCCTCTACTCGAAACGGACAACTACACGTGGTGACAACTGACAATGATCTACATCAATCGCCAGTAATTTTACCTGCGATGCGAGACCGCAGGTCAGGCCCAACCGAATGACCGATAAACCTTACCAGCCGGTTGAGAATTTATATCCGACGCCGAGCATCACCCGGTTCTCGGACAGATCCGATTTTACCCGACTCCCGGACACGCTGAACGTGTCCGTCCCGTAGTCGGAGTAGCGGTACTCGACGCGCGCCGTGACGTTATCGGTCACAGCCGCCTCGACGCCCCCGCCGATGGTCCAGCCGATCGCCACCGTGTCGTCCGACCCGCCTGCGGCGCCCTGCGCCTTCACCTCGTGATCGGCGAACGCGAGGCCGCCTGCTCCGTAAACGAGAAAGCGATCAAACGCATACCCGATTCGACCGCGCACCGCGCCGGTGTATCCGATGTCGTTCCGGATCCGCGCGTTAGGGGCGCCGGTGAAGCCGGACGTGGTCCGGCCGGCGTCCGAGTCGGTCCAGTTGATGTCGGCCTCGAGGCCAATCACGATCGGGGAGTTGTCGAACTGGTAGTTGTAGCCGCCATAGCCGCCCAGGCTGACGCCGTCGGGCTTGGAGCCGGGGGACACGCCGTTCACGCGATTGTCAGCGTCAAACCAGCCGTATCCGGCCTGCAGGCCCAGGTAGGGGCCGGTCCAGCTGAACGAGGGAACAGGGGCGGCCGCCGTCGCGGGCTCGTAGCCCGGCATGTCGGCCGCCATGGCGAACCCGCCGGACACCAACAGGACTGCGATGCTTCCGAGACTGGAAGAGAATTTCATTTCCAACCCGACTCCTGCGGCGCAGCTCCGTTTCGCGGACTGCAGCCAGGACCCCCAAACGCCGATCGCGACGAGAACGCAGGGCCTGCCCAAAAAGTTCCGGACGCATTCCGTCCGTATCGACGTTTTTTGTGACGCTCCTTTGAGGCCCTTTCGAAACCCGAATGTGGCCAGTGGTGGACGGAAATAAGACGGGGGTCGCCGTGACGTTCCTGCCACACTGGCTCGGGTCGCTTCAGTCTCTTGCGGTTTTGAGCGCTCATTGACGGTTGGAACAGGGTTTCGCCCGGCGGGCGAGGCGATCGGCGGTGAACTCTCCGCCGTAAAACGATGGGCGAAGCGCGCGAACCGAAACCGGCTTCGCGGATTTAAGGGCGGCGCGGCATGGCGGACGGCGGCGGAGCGGCGTTGATCACGGGGGCGGGCAGGCGGATCGGCGCCGCGATCGCCGAAGCCTTGGCGGGCGAAGGGCGCCCCGTCGCCATCCATTGCCACGGGTCGATCGAGGAGGCCGAGGCGGCGGCGCGGCGGATCGCGGAGCAGGGCGGCCGCGCGGCCGTCGTCGCCGGCGACCTCGCCGATCCGGCGACCCCTGAACGTCTCATTTCGCAGGCCGCGGCAGCCCTCGGCTCGCCACTCGAAGCGCTGGTCAACAACGCCTCGATTTTCGAGGAGGACGGCGTCGGCTCGCTCGGGGTCGCGGCGTGGGACCGGCAGATGGCGATCAACCTTCGCGCTCCGGTGTTTCTCGCCCAGGCCTTCGCGGCGCAGCTGCCCGCGAACGCCGGCGGCTGCGTGGTCAATGTGATCGACCAGCGCGTGCTCAAGGCGACCGGCCGCTTCATCTCCTACACGCTGTCGAAAAGCGCGCTGCTGACCGCCACCGAGACGCTCGCGCTCGCGCTCGCGCCGCGCGTCCGGGTCGTCGGCGTGGCGCCGGGACCCACGTTCGCGAACGCGCGGCAGTCTCCGGAGGCCTTCGCCCGACAGGCGGAGGCGACCCCGCTGGGGCGAGGTCCTACGCCCGCCGAGATCGCTCAGGCCGTGCTGTTTCTGCTCAAGGCGGAGAGCGTCACGGGCGTCATGTTGCCGGTCGACGGCGGCCAGCATCTCGCGCCGGATCGCGACGACGACTGAGCGGTCTCGCGGAATCGGCTCCTGTCGCCTAAATTGGCGGCTCCATGACCGATGACGACCGCCCCCAGATCGAGCCTGACGCGCTCGACGACGACGAGCTTTTCCCTGTCGAGGAGCGCGCGACCGCCGAAGCGGCGCTCGGGGCCGCGCCCGAGAACCTGCGCCGCGGCGTCGAGGTCATCCGCTCGCACCTGAAGCACCTGCCGAACGGGCCGGGCGTCTACCGCATGTTCGCGGCCGAAGGCGACGTGCTCTACGTCGGCAAGGCGCGCAGCCTGAAGAAGCGGGTCGCGAACTACGCCCGCGGCATCGGCCACAACACCCGCATCGCCCGCATGATCGCCGAAACCGCGGCGATGGAGTTCGTCTCGACCGAGACCGAGACCGAGGCGCTGCTGCTCGAGGCGAACCTGATCAAGCGGCTGCGCCCGCGCTTCAACGTGCTGATGCGGGACGACAAGTCGTTCCCCTACATCCTGATCTCCTCCGAGCACCCGGCGCCCCAGATCGCCAAGCACCGCGGCGCCCGCACCCGCAAGGGCGACTACTACGGGCCCTTCGCTTCGGCCGGCGCGGTCGGACGCACCATCGACGCGCTGGAGCGCGCCTTCCTGCTGCGCTCCTGCGCGGACAGCTATTACGAGCGGCGCACGCGGCCCTGTCTGCTGCACCAGATCAAGCGCTGTTCCGGCCCCTGCACCGGCGAGATCGCGCTCGAGGACTACGCCGTGCTGGTCGAGGAGGCGCGCGACTTCCTCTCCGGCAAGAGCGACCGGGTGAAGACCGAGCTGGCGCGCGCCATGGACCAGGCCTCCGAGACGCTCGATTTCGAGCGCGCCGCCGTCTACCGCGACCGGCTGGCCGCGCTCGCCGCCATCCAGTCCAACCAGGGCGTCAACCCGCGCTCGGTGGAGGAGGCCGACGTCTTCGCGATCCACGCCGAGGGCGGGCAGACCTGCATCGAGGCGTTCTTCTTCCGCGCCTACCAGAACTGGGGCGCGCGGGCCTACTTCCCGAAGGCCGACAAGTCGCTGGAGACCGGCGAGGTGCTCGGCTCGTTCCTGTCGCAGTTCTACGACGCCGAGGAGCCGCCGCGGCTCGTGCTGCTGAGCGAGGACATGGAGGACCGGGCCCTGCTGGCCGAGGCGCTGACGATCCGGTCCGGCCGCAGGGTCGAGGTCGCCGTGCCGGCCCGCGGCGAGAAGAAGGAGCTGGTCGACCGGGCTCTCTCGAACGCCCGGGAGGCGCTCGGCCGGAGACTTGCGGAGACCTCGACGCAGGCGCGGCTGCTCGCGGGCGTCCAGGCCGCGTTCGAGCTCCCGGTCCTGCCCCAGCGCATCGAGGTCTACGACAACAGCCACATCATGGGGACGGCCGCGGTCGGCGGCATGATCGTCGCCGGGCCCGAGGGCTTCCTGAAGAACCAGTACCGCAAGTTCAACATCAAGCCCGAGGACCTGACGCCCGGCGACGACACCGGCATGATGCGGCAGGTGCTGCGCCGGCGCTTCGCGCGCCTGCAGAAGGAATCCCCGCGCGACGCCGAGGGCAGGACGCCCGAGGGCGCGCCGCCGTGGCCGGACCTGGTGCTGATCGACGGCGGGCAGGGCCAACTCAAGGCCGCGCGCGAGACGTTGAAGGAGCTCGAGCTCGGCGGCGTGCCTCTGGTCGGCATCGCCAAGGGCGTCGACCGCGAGGCTGGGCGCGAGACCTTCTTTCTGGAGGGCAAGCAGCCGTTCCGCATGCCGCCGCGCGACCCCGTGCTCTATTACGTCCAGCGCCTGCGCGACGAGGCCCACCGCTTCGCGATCGGCACGCACCGGGCGCGGCGTTCCAAGGAGTTCGTCGCCAATCCGCTCGACGAGGTGCCGGGCATTGGCCCCACCCGCAAGCGCGCGCTGCTGCGCCACTTCGGCACCGCCAAGGCGGTGGCCCGCGCGGGCCTGTCCGACCTCGAGAAGGCGCCGGGCGTCAGCAAGGCCATGGCGAAGACGATCTACGACTTTTTCCACGCTCGGGGCGACGCGGGCTGACCATTCTCGCCAGCCCCCGCGCGCTCAACGAAAGGACCGTTCCATGACCCTCGGGCTCCGTCTGGCCGCCGCCTTCCTCGTCGCCTGCGCGGTCGGGGCGGGCGCGATGATCTACGACCAGACCCGGGGCGCCGACTGGGCGGTCTCCCCCCAGCAGATCGCCGCGGCGAAGGCCGCCGGCCAGGCCGGCGTCGAGACCCGTCCGGGCTCCGTCGCCGTGCTGCCGATCCGGTCCGAAACCGCCGATGTCCTGCCGTTCAAGTGGGCGCTGCTGGGCCTGGCCGCGGGGGCGCTGACCTTCGTGGGCTTGCGTCGGCGGACCCGCGCGTGACCCGCGACGTCCGCCGACGCTCCCGTGTTGACGCCCGCGGACGCCCGTGGTCGTGTCGCCGCCTGACCCGTCAGCATGCCGGCGCCGATCTATGAGTTCCGAAAGCCATCTCGACCCCGTCGGCCCCGCCGCTGTGCGCCGCGGCGACAACGCGTCGCGACGGCATGCGCTCAGCCTGCCGAACATCCTCACCTACGGCCGCATCGCCGCGGTGCCGGCGGTCGTCGGATGCCTCTTCGTCGGCGGCGACGCCTGGCGCTGGACGGCGCTCGCGCTGTTCGCCCTGGCGGCGATCACCGACTTCCTCGACGGCTACCTCGCGCGCGCCTGGCAGCAGCAGTCGCCGCTCGGGCGGATGCTCGATCCGATCGCGGACAAGCTGCTCGTCTCGGCCTGCCTGTTGATGCTGGCCGCCGACGGCACGGTCCACGGCTGGACCCTGTGGGCGGCGATGGTGATCCTGTGCCGCGAGGTGCTGGTCTCCGGGTTGCGGGAGTTCCTGGCCGAACTCCGTGTCAGCGTGCCGGTCACCAACCTCGCGAAATACAAGACCACGGCCCAGCTCGTCGCGGTCGGCTTCCTGCTCGCGGGCGCCGCCGGCGACAAGGTGATCCCCGGCGTGACGGCGGTCGGGCTCGGGCTGTTGTGGTTCTCGGCGGTCCTTACGCTCTACACCGGCTATGACTACTTCAAGGCCGGACTGCGTTACGTGCTGGAGGACCCCGTCGAGTGAAGCTGAAGTATTTCGCCTGGGTGCGGGAGCGGGTCGGGCTGGCCGAAGAGGACGTCGACGCGCCGGCGGGCGTCGCGACCGTGGCGGAGCTTGTCGACTGGCTCCGCGGCCGCGGCCCGGACTACGAGCGCGCCTTCGCGGCGGGTCCCGCGATCCGCGCCGCGATCGACAAGCGCCACGCCAAGCCCGACGCGTCGATCGCCGGCGCCGGAGAGATCGCGTTCTTCCCGCCGATGACCGGCGGCTGAGCCGCCATGACCGTCCGTCTTCAGAGCGAGCCGTTCGACTCCGGCGCGGAGGTCGTGCGGCTGAGCGAGGGCCGCGACGGCGTCGGGGCCGTCGTGACCTTCACCGGGCTCTGCCGCGACCGCGCCGACAGCGGGGCGCCGCTCGAGGCGCTGATCCTCGAGCACTATCCCGAGATGGCGCAGGAGGAGCTCGAGCGGATCGAGGCGGAGGCGCGCGCCCGCTGGCCGCTGATCGACGCGCTGTTGGTCCACCGCTACGGGCGGATCCGTCCGGGCGAGCCCATCGTGCTGGTCGCGACGCTGTCGTCCCACCGGGCGGCGGCCTTCGCGGCGGCCGAATTCCTGATGGACTACCTCAAGACCTCCGCGCCGTTCTGGAAGCAGGAGGAGACGGCGGCCGGGACGGGCTGGGTCGCGGCCAAGGACGCCGACGACGCGGCGGCCGAGCGCTGGAGCCGCGGCTGAAGCGCGTCCCGGGACCGAGGGACGCGAACGACGCTTGCCGGGCGTGCGAACGACGTTAGAGTTAACCGGATGTTAACCGCGCTGTCGCGCGGCGCGCCTCTTGGGTTAACCCTGCGATGACCGGCAAGCTCTCGTTTCGCGCCAGCGCGACCCTGATCGTCTGCGGCTACGCCGTGATCGCGGCCCTGCTCGTCCTCGCCGCCGGCCAGAACCTCGGGCATAGCGTGTCGAACTACGCCCAGCAGGTGTCTTGGCTGACGTCCGAGACCACCACCGCGCGACTGGCCGCGCTGCGGCAGGCGGGACGGCCGGAGACCGCCGCGCTTTACGCGCTCGTCGCCGCCGCTTCCTGGGGGCTGATCGCGGCGATGGCGGCGGCCGGCTTCGCCTGGGGCGTGCTGCACAAGGGCGAGAGCTTGCTCGGTCTCGACAAGGCGCTGACCTACCTCGCGGCGCTCTCCGGCCTCTATGCGCTGTCGACCTGCCTCACGATGGGCCTGAGCGCGGCGCATCTGACGCTGCCGCGTGAGGGGCTGCATGCGATCCCCGGGCTGTGGTTCGCGACCATGATCCCAAGCGCCGCCGTGCTCGCGCGCTGCGCGGCGCTGATCGCCCACGACGCTGGATCCCTGCTCGCCATCGTCATCGCCGCGGAGCCGCGGCGGATCGCCCAGTTCGTGGACGCGACTGAGACGGCCCGAGGCGTCGACAGCGTCGAGGCGAGGCTCGCCCGCCGGGTCGCGGCCGCGCGAATCCGCGCCTAAGTTGCGGCTTCTTAAATAGAAAAAGCCCGCGAACCGGCCGGTTCGCGGGCTTTTTCACGTGTTGCGACAGCTCAGGCCGCGGCGACGGCCTTCGGCGCAGACGGCTGCACCGCCGCCATGTAGTCGTTCATCAGCGTGCTGGTGACGTCGCCCACCGTAAACCGCCAATCGGCGATCTCGGCGACCGGCGTGACCTCGGCGGCCGTGCCGCAGATGAAGCACTGCTCGAAGCCCGACAGTTCCTCCGGCAGGATTGCGCGCTCGACCACCTCGATGCCGCGCGCCTTGGCGAGGCCGATGACGGTGCGGCGGGTGATGCCGTCGAGGAAGCAGTCCGGCGTCGGGGTGTGGATGACGCCGTCCTTGACGAAGAAGATGTTCGCGCCGGTGCATTCGGCCACCTGGCCGCGCCAGTCCAGCATGAGCGCGTCGGCGTAGCCCTTACGCTCGGCCGCGTGCTTCGACATGGTGCAGATCATGTAGAGGCCGGTCGCCTTCGCCTTGGACGGCGCGGTCAGCGGGTCCGGGCGGCGCCACTGGGCGAGGTCGAGCCGGATGCCCTTCAGACGCTGGGCCGGGTCGAAATAGCTCGGCCACTGCCACACCGCGATCGCCAGATGGATCCGGTTGTGCTGGGCGGAGACGCCCATCATCTCGCTGCCGCGCCAGGCGATGGGGCGGATGTAGGCGTCCGAGAAGCCCTGCCGCGCGAGCGTCTCCTCGCAGGCCCGATCGATCTCCTCGACGGAGTAGGGGATCTCGAAATCCAGCAGCCGCGCGCTTTCGATCAGGCGCTGGTTGTGCTCGCGCATCTTGAAGATTACGCCGCCGTAGGCCCGCTCGCCTTCGAACACCGCGCTCGCGTAGTGCAGCGCATGCGTCAGAACGTGAACCTTGGCGTCGGCCCACGGGACGAAGGCCCCGTCGTACCAAATGACGCCGTCGCGCATGTCGAAAGGTTGTGCGTCGGCCATGACAATCGCTCCTTGGCAATCGCTCGCCGGCTCGGAACCGGCGCAATAAAGGCTGTTCAATCTCTGTCGTTCGAGGTGCGCCCGAACGCTGCGACGGTCAAGTCGAGCGTTCCGGCCTTACGCATTTTGCGCCCCGCGAGCGGACTGGCTATCCTCCATGGACACCCGGTTCGATTTACGGTCGCGCAATGATCCGCGTTCCGGCGCTTATCTAGGGTAATTTCCTTTCGCGGATTGGGCAGGGTGTGTAACGAACTGATCGGGATAAGTCAATATGACTGACGTAATGACCGAAGCGTCCGTCGCGACTCAGCGATCCTCCGCCGCGCACGCCGTCGGCCCGGACGGCGCGCCGGCTTACGACCTGATCGAGCTTCTGTTTTTCGCGTACCGCGACTTCGTGCGCGACGCCGACGAGGCGCTTGCGGCCTATGGTTTCGGGCGCGCGCATCATCGCGTCCTGCACTTCGTGGACCGCAACCCAGGCCTGCGCGTCACGGAACTGCTCGACATTCTGAAGATCACCAAGCAGAGCCTCGGCCGCGTGCTGCGCGAGCTGATCGACCAGGGCTTCGTCATTCAGCGCGAGGGCGCGTCCGATCGCCGCCAGCGGCTGCTGTTCGTGACCGAGCGCGGCGACGCCCTCGCCTTGAAGCTCGCGCATCTTCAGACCGAACGGATCGCGCGGGCGCTCGACGGCTGCGGCGATGACGTCGGCGCCGCGGCGCGGCGCTTCCTGTTTGCGATGGTCGATCCCCAGGAGCGCGACGCCGTCGCGCGGCTCGCCACGCCCGGACGGCCCCGCGGAGGGCGAGCCTGACCGTGGCCTACTCCTCCGAGACGGCCGTCAACGACGACGCCGCGCACCTGCTCGTCGTCGATGACGACGCCCGAATCCGCACGCTGCTGCACAAATTCCTTACAGGCAAAGGCTACCGCGTCAGCACCGCCAGCGACGCCGCCGAGGCGCGTGCGAAGCTAGACGCCCTGGCGTTCGACCTTCTGGTGCTCGACGTGATGATGCCGGGCGAAAGCGGGCTCGACCTCGCGCGCGCCGTACGCGCGCGCTCGCCCGTGCCGATCCTTATGCTCACGGCGCGCTCGGACGCCGACGACCGCATTGCGGGGCTTGAGACTGGGGCGGACGACTATCTGGCGAAGCCGTTCGATCCCCGCGAACTGCTGTTGCGCGTGGGCGGGATCCTCAGACGGGCCGGCGCGATGGCCGCGACGTCCGCGCCCGAGGTCGTGTTCGGCGAGTTCGCCTTCCATCGCGGCCGCGGCGAACTGAAGCGTGGCGACGAGGTGGTCCGTCTGACCGATCGCGAGCGCGACCTGCTCGCGACGCTGGCGGAGCGCCCCGGCCAGACCGTGCCGCGCTCGGCGCTCGCGACCGACGACGCCGCGCCGGGCGACCGGGCGGTCGACGTCGTCGTCACCCGTCTCCGTCGCAAGATCGAGATCGATCCGGCGAACCCGCTGTTGCTCCAGACGGTGCGGGGCCTCGGCTACCGCCTCCTCGCCGACGGATGAGCGAGGCCTCTGCGACGGGGACCTTCCTGCGGCGCCTGATGCCGAAGGGCCTCTACACCCGCTCGCTGCTTATCATCGTCGTGCCGATGGTGCTGCTGCAGGGCGTGCTCGCGTTCGTGTTCCTGGAACGGCACTACCAGCTCGTGACCGAGAGGCTGTCATCGGCGGTCTCGCAGGACATCGCCGCGCTGGCGAGGCTCCACGATCTCCAGCCGACCCCAGAGAACGATGCGCGGCTCGTTCGCATCGCGCGCGACGAGCTGTCGTTGCAGGTGGAGTTCCTGCCGCCGCAACCGCTGCCGCAGGAACGCCCGCGGCCGTTTTTCTCCATCATCGACGAGGCGCTCTCCAGCCAGCTCGCAGAGAGCCTGAAACGACCGTTCTGGATCGACACCGTCGGCCGGTCGAACTTCGTCGAGATCCGAGTGTCGCTGTCCGACGCCACCATGAAGGTCCTGGCCCGCCGCAATCTCGCCTACGCCTCCAACAGCCACATCTTCCTGGTCTGGATGGTGGGCGCCTCGGTGGTGCTGATCACCGTCGCGATCCTGTTCCTGCGCAACCAGATCCGCCCGATCCTCGCGCTCGCGGCCGCCGCCGAGAGCTTCGGCAAGGGCCGGGCCGGCCCGGATTTCAAGGTGCGCGGCGCCCGGGAGGTGCGGGAGGCCGGCCGCGCGTTCCTGGACATGCGCGACCGCATCGAACGTCAGATCGAGCAGCGCACGACCATGCTGGCGGGCGTCAGCCACGATCTGCGGACCATGCTCACCCGCTTTCGCCTTCAACTGGCGCTGCTCGACGAGACGCCAGAAATCGAGGATCTCAACCGCGACGTCGACGAGATGTCGCGGATGCTGGAGGCCTACCTCGCCTTCGTGCGCGGCGACGCAGGGGAAGCGCCGTCGCCCACCGACGTGCCGGGGCTGCTGGACGATCTGAAACGGGCGGTGGAGACTTCCGGCGTGCGAGCGACCGTGGAGAGCCACGGCCCCGACACCGCGGTGGTCCGCCCCGACGCCTTCCGGCGCTGCCTAAGCAACCTCGTCTCCAACGCGTCGCGCTTCTCCACGCGGATCGCAATCCAGGCGATCAACGACGGCCGAACGCTCGAGATCCGGATCGACGATGACGGCCCGGGCATCCCGCTCGAGAAGCGCGAGGAGGTGTTTCGGCCGTTCCTCAGGCTCGACCAGGCCCGCAACCAGGACCACGGCGGCACCGGTCTCGGCCTCGCCATCACCCGCGACATCGCCCGCAGCCATGGCGGCGACGTCACGCTCGAGTCGAGCCCGCTCGGCGGCTTAAGGGCAGTGGTGCGGGTGCCGGCCTAGAGAGCTGCAGCCCGCGCTTCGAGGCCCGCGCGCGCCGGCCCAAGGCCGCGACACGCACTAATGGTGTCATCGCCCAATCGACGTGGCCGCCTATGCGCGCTCACGCGGCCGTGCGCAGGTTCTCCTCGCCCGCCCAAGCCTCGGCGCGGTCGAGCGCCCTCGCGAGCTTGTCGAACAGTTCGTCGACCTGCGCTTCGGTGATCACGAGCGGCGGGCACACCGCGATGGCGTCGCCGATGGCGCGGACGATCAGACCTTCCTGCTCCGCAAAAGCGACGACCTTCGGCGCGACGCCTTGCTTCGGGCCGAACGCCCGCTTGGTCGCCTTGTCCGCGACGACCTCGACCGCGCCCACGAGCCCCTTGCCGCGGGCTTCGCCCACCAGCGGATGTTTCGCCAGCGCCTGCAGCCGCGCCTGGAAGTGCGGGATCAACCCGCGGACATGCCCGATGATGTTCTCGCGCTCGTAGATCTCCAGCGTGCGCAGCGCCACCGCCGCCGCGACCGGGTGTCCGGAATAGGTGAAGCCGTGGCCGAACACGCCGATCTTTTCGCTCTGGCGGATCAGCGCCTCGTCGATCCACTCCGGAATCATGACGCCCGCGATCGGCAGGTAGGCGGAGGACAGCGCCTTCGCAACCGAGATCGTGTCGGGGCTCATCTCCATGGCGGTCGAGCCGAACCACTCGCCGAGCCGTCCGAAGCCGCAGATCACCTCGTCGGCGATCAGCATGACGTCGTGCTTCTCGAGAACCTCCTGGATCTTCGGGTAGTAGGTCTCCGGCGGCACGATGACACCGCCGGCGCCCATGACCGGCTCCGCGATGAACGCCGCGACCGTGTCCGGCCCCTCCGCTTCGATCTGGGCGTCGAGTTCGGCCGCGAGCCGGGTCGCGAAGTCGATCTCGCTCTCGCCGGGATGGGCGAAGCGGTAGTGATGCGGGCAGGCGGCGTGCCTCACGCCGGCGATCGGCAGGTCGAAATCGATGTGGTTGTTGGGCAGGCCGGTCAGGCTCGCGCTTGCGATCGTGACGCCGTGGTAGGCCTTGATCCGCGAGATGATCTTCTTCTTCTGCGGCCGGCCCAGCGCGTTGTTGACGTACCAGACGAGCTTCATCTGGGTGTCGTTGGCCTCGGAGCCCGAGTTGCAGAAGAACACCTTCGAGATCGGCGTCGGCGCGAGTTCCTTGAGCTTTTCGGCGAGCGCGATCGCCGGATCGTGGCTCTTGCCGGAGAACAGGTGCGCGAAAGGCAGCTTCGACATCTGCTCGGCGGCGACCTCGACCAGCTCCTGCCGACCATGCCCGAGCGCCGTGCACCAGAGGCCGGCCATGCCCTCGAGATAGGGTTTGCCGTCGGTGTCGTAGACGTGGACGCCGTCGCCCCGCTCCAGGATGAGAGTGCCCTGTCGCGGCAACGTCGCAAGGTTCGAATAGGGATGGAGAACGGTCGCGACGTCGCGGGCCTGAAGGTTCGTAAGCATGGCGCGTCTCTCCCAATCGGCGATCTCCGACGCCTCACGCATAGGAAATTCGCGCGCCGCTTGAAAGCGCGGCGAGCGCATGCCGCGGGGCCAAAAAAATGTTCTCGCGTTCGGCGAAATTAACTGGAACGATAGTCGAAGTCCGGCGTTCTTACGCTCGATCGCACTCCGTCATTTCGGTCTCAAAACGATGCGGCTCGCACTCGTTGGCGCTGCCCTTGCGTTCGCAGGCTATGCGGCGCTCAACCATGTGACCTACCTCGCCGATGGCGGGTACTCGAGCGGATTCCCGGAACACAGACGTATCGACGTGCGCTCCCCGCAGGAGTGCGCCGAGGTGATCGCACGGGCGGACCGGACGCTGGGTCCCAATCACGGCCTCGTCTGCGATCGGGTTCCGTTGGCGCGTCATTGGTTCAACCTCGCGCAGGACGCGTTCGAGCGGCGGCAGGTCCTGGCGACGGTCGCCAACGCGGTCCGCACCGACGCCGTGGCGAGCACCGCAGGGCTGCGCTGACGGGTCGCCGTCAGCCGCCGCGCCAGCTGCAGAGCCGGCCGCCGCGGTTCTTCCGCTTCCGCAGATCGAGATGCAGGTGATCCTCGTGGAACCCGTCGGATCCCGGCCCGAGCACCGTCATAAAACGCGCGCAGGCGGAGCCCCGCACGGCGGCTGCGAACGGGGCCGGCAGCGTCTCGTCGTAGACATCGCGCTCCTGGCCGTCCGCGAAGCCGAAGCCGGACACGTCCACCGCGTTGGCGAGCCCATGCTCGCTCATCTTGGCGTTCCGGCGGTTGTTGCGCCCCCGGCAGACGAACGACGACGCGGTGCGCACCTCCGTCAGCTTCGGGCCGGCCTTTTCCGCGGCGGGCGCAAGGTCGTCGCGGACATAGGCCGTGACGGCGCGCGCCGTCTCGCAGCGTAGGATCGCCGCAGGCTTGATCGCGACGGTGCTTCCGTCCTTCAGCGTCACCCCTGACAGCTCCACCGGCAGCGGGGCTCCGCAGGACAGGGGCCCAAGTATCGGCGGCAGCGGCTTCGAAATCGCGCCTTCCCGCTCCAGCGCGGCGCAGTCGGCGTCTTTCGCGCGGGCGTCCGATGAGGGAGCGGCGACAGGCGGCGGGGTGTCCGCGTCGGGAAGGGCGGGCAGGGGTGGACCGTCGAGCGGCGCGCGCGGGATCATCGCGACCACGGTCGGCTCAGGCGTGCGCTCGGGCGGCAATGGAACTCCCGGCGCCGGCCGACCTTCGGGAAGCGCGACCTCCGTGACGTCCCGGCGCCCATGCGCCACGGGATCAGGCAAAGGCGAGAGCGGGGGCGCCTCGGGGGTCGGCGCGAGACGGATCGCCACGAAGTCCGCGACCCGCGCCGCGCTCTCGGTCGCCTCGGCGTCGGACGGGAAAGCGGCGGCGGCGAGCGGCGCGATCACCGGCGCGGCCGCCACCGCTGCGGGCGGCGGCGGAGGCGATCGTTCCTGTTCCGGGGCGCGGCCCGGCGCGGGCTTCGGAACCGGCGTCGCGGTCCGGGCGCGCGCCGGCGCCGTCGCAGGTTTTTCCCGCTTGGCGCGGCGAACAGGCTTGCGCTGTTGCGCCCACGGCAGGCGAAAGTCCGAGAACACCGAACCGTTGTTGCGCGGGGCGGCGGACGCCTGGGGGGCGGCCGGGAGCGTCGAAAGCGCAACCGCGGCGCTGGCGACGAGGAGGCAACTTCGGCCGAACCTCTTCATCGCACGACGATAACCGGCGGGCGCAGCCTTGGGCAAGGCGCTTGGCGCAATCCCTGGTGGACGGTTCGGCCGCGCGCCGTCGCGGCGGGCGCGACTGAGATGGCCGCGTGCGGCGGCCGCAGTCCTCCCTTGGTCGGAGCCGGCCGCCGTTTGCGCGCCTTCTGACGGTGGTGTAACGCTCGAAGCTCAATCTCGAGGTTAACGCACGCTGTGACCGAGCCGACCGCGACGCCCCTGCTCGACGCCGTCCATGTTCCGTCGGACTTGCGGCGGATCCCCGAAGACCGCCTCCCGCAACTTGCCGACGAGCTGCGCCGCGAGACGATCGACGCCGTGTCCGTCACCGGCGGCCATCTCGGAGCGGGCCTTGGCGTCGTCGAACTCACCGTCGCGCTGCACCACGTGTTCGACACGCCGGCCGATCGGCTGATCTGGGACGTCGGCCACCAGGTCTATCCGCACAAGATCCTGACGGGCCGACGCGATCGCATCCGCACCCTGCGCAAGGGCGGGGGGCTCTCCGGCTTCACCAAGCGCTCCGAGAGCGAATACGACCCGTTCGGCGCCGGACACTCCTCTACGTCGATCTCGGCCGGCCTCGGCATGGCCGTGGCGCGCGACCTGAAGGGCGCGGACAACCGCGTCGTCTGCGTCATCGGCGACGGCGCCATGTCCGCGGGCATGGCCTACGAGGCGATGAACAACGCCGGGGCCGCAGGCTCGCGCCTGATCGTCATCCTGAACGACAACGACATGTCGATCGCCCCGCCGACCGGCGCCATGTCGGCCTATCTCGCTCGGCTCGTGTCCGGCCGCACCTATCTCTCGCTGCGGGAGATCGGGCGCGGGCTCGCGAAGCGGCTGCCGAAGTTCGTGGAGCGCGGCGCCGCGCGGGCGGAGGAGTACGCCCGCGGCCTCGCCATGGGCGGCACGCTGTTCGAGGAGCTCGGCTTTTACTACGTCGGCCCGATCGACGGGCACAACCTCGAGCACTTGCTGCCCGTTCTGAAGAACGTGCGCGACGCGGACCAGGGGCCGATCCTCGTCCATGTCGTCACCCAGAAGGGCAAGGGCTACGCTCCGGCGGAAGCCTCCGCGGACAAGTACCACGGCGTCTCCGCCTTCGACGTGGTCTCCGGCGCCCAGGCCAAGGCGGTCGCCAACGCGCCGAGCTACACCAAGGTCTTCGCCCAGAGCCTGATCGCCGAGGCGCGCGACGACGACCGGATCGTCGCGATCACCGCGGCCATGCCGGGCGGCACGGGCCTCGACCTGTTCGCCCAAGCGTTTCCCGCCCGCACCTTCGACGTCGGCATCGCGGAGCAGCACGCGGTCACCTTCGCGGCGGGTCTCGCCACCGAAGGTCTCAAGCCGTTCTGCGCGCTCTATTCGACCTTTTTGCAGCGCGCCTACGACCAGGTCGTGCATGACGTCGCGATCCAGAAGCTGCCGGTGCGCTTCGCGATCGACCGCGCCGGCCTCGTCGGCGCCGACGGGGCGACCCATGCCGGCGCCTACGACATCGCCTATCTCGGCTGCCTGCCGGACATCGTGCTGATGGCGCCGGCGGACGAGGCCGAACTCGTCCATATGGTCGCGACCGCGGCCGACTACGACGAGGGTCCGAGCGCGTTCCGCTACCCACGCGGCGAAGGCGTCGGCGTCGAGATGCCGACGCGCGGCCAGCCCCTGCCGATCGGACGCGGACGCGTGGTGCGCGAAGGCACGACCGTGGCGTTGCTGTCGCTTGGACCGCGGCTCGCCGCGGCTCGCGAGGCGGCCGAGGAGCTCGGCCTGCGCGGCGTCTCCACGACTGTCGCAGACGCCCGTTTCGCCAAGCCGCTCGACCGCAACCTCATTCTCCGGCTCGCCCGCGAACACGAGGTGCTCGTCACGGTGGAGGAGGGCTCCACCGGCGGCTTCGGCGCCATGGTGCTGCAACTGCTCGCGACCGAGGGCGCGCTCGACCGCGGGCTGAAAATCCGAACGCTCACCCTGCCGGACCGTTTCCAGGACCACGATAAGCCGGAGCTTCAGCTCGCCGAAGCCGGCCTCGACGCCAAGACGATCGCCGCGACGGCGCTGCTCGCGCTTGGTCGCGAAGCGCGGGCGGCGCTGAGGGCGTAAGGTCCGGTCCTGGGACGTCACGGCCCTTCCAGATCCACGGTCGTCCCACGGTTGCCATCGGCCGGACCTCGCGGCACACCGGATGCTCGGCGCCGAAGGCGGCGCCTCATCCCCCGCCGCGAAGGACTGACCCCATGCCCGGAAAGCTTCAGGACAAGGTTGCGATTGTCTCCGGCGGGGCGACGGGCATGGGCGGGGCCTCCTCGCGCCTGTTCGCGGCGGAAGGCGCCAAGGTCGCGATCGTCGATCTCAACGGCGAGGCCGCGGAGGCGACCGCAGCGGCCATCCGCGCCGAGGGCGGCGTGGCGGAGGCCTTCGTCGCCGACGTGTCGGACGAGGCTGCGGTCGGGGCCGCCGTTGCGGCGGTGACTGAACGCTTCGGCCCTGCGACCGTGCTGTTCAATCACGCCGGCACCATCGTCATAAAGCCGTTCCTCGAGACCACGGTCGCGGAATGGGACTGGCTGCACGCGGTCAACGTGCGGTCGATGTTCCTCATGACGAAGGCCGTGCTGCCGGGGATGATCGCGGCGGGCGGCGGCTCGATCGTCTGCACGTCGTCGATCTCGGCGGTGGCGGCGACGCCGATGGAGGTGCTCTACGACACCACCAAGGGCGCCTGCCACATGTTCGCGCGCGCCATCGCGGTGGAGTTCCGCGACCGGAACATCCGCTGCAACGCGGTGTGCCCCGGTTTCATCCGCACGCCCCATGGACTGCGCGAGGTCGCCGACCTTCAGCGGCTCGGCGTCGACACGTCCGACGCCGCGATCGCGGCGGCTCAAGGGCGCATCGGCGAGGCGGAGGAGGTGGCGAAGGCCGCGCTGTTCCTCGCAAGCGACGACGCGAGCTTCGTCAACGGCGCGCATCTGTTCGTGGACAACGGCTTCACCGCGATCTGAGCGAGGCTCAGAAACCGAGCATCCTCGCGATCTCGTCCGCGGCCAGCGTCGGGGCGAGCTCGCCGCCCGCGACCGCGGTCTCAAGCGCGGGCACCCGCTCGGCGAGCCGCGGATCGTCGGCGAGGCGTTCGCGGAACCGGGCCTCGACCATCGTCCACATCCACCGCACCTGCTGGCCCTCTCGGCGCTTCGCGAGTTCGCCGGCCTTCGCGCGCAGGTCGCGGCAGGCGACCACGCGGGCCCAAAGCGCGTCGAGGCCCTGGTCCTCGCGGCCGGAGACGGTGAGCACCTCCGGCGTCCAGGCGCCGCCCTGGGCGTTGAGGATGCGCAGCGCGCCGGCGTAGTCGGAGGCGGCGGCCTTCGCGGGGCCGGCGCCCGCGCCGTCCGCCTTGTTGACAGCGATGATGTCGGCGATCTCCAGCACGCCCTTTTTGATGCCCTGAAGTTCGTCGCCGGCGCCCGGCAGCATCAGCACCAAGAAGACGTCCGTCATATCGGCGACGGTGGTCTCCGACTGGCCGATTCCGACCGTCTCGACCAGGATCACGTCGAAGCCCGCCGCCTCCATCAGCAGCATGCTTTCCCGCGTCTTGGCCGCGACGCCGCCGAGCGTCCCCGCCGAGGGGGACGGGCGCACATAAGCGGCGCGGTCCATGGCGAGCCGTTGCATCCGCGTCTTGTCGCCGAGGATGGATCCGCCGGTGCGTGTCGAGGACGGGTCGACTGCGAGCACCCCCACCTTGTGCCCCTTGGCGGTGAGCCGGCTTCCGAGCGTGTCGATGGTGGTCGATTTGCCGACGCCCGGCACGCCTGTGACGCCAACGCGGATCGCCTTGCCCGTGTCCGGCAGGAGCTCCTGCACCAGAGCGCGCGCCGCGGCCTGGTGATCGGGGCGGCGCGACTCCGCGAACGTGATCGCCCGGGCGAGGGCGGCGCGGTCGCCGGCGCGGATGCGGGCTGCAAAGGCGGGAACGTCGGCGATCTGAGGGGGAGCGGAGGGCGGCACGAGGATCCTTGAAGGCGTGGGACGGAACGCGGGGGACGCTAACCGCCCGTCGGCGCGCCTGCGACCGAGCGAAAAGTCGTGGCGAAGTCCGAAATCGTCGTGGCGGGCGTGAACTGTCATCGCCTCGTCGGCGTTCACCTATCAAATCAATGTTTCAAACCATTTCGGCGGCGGAGACACCCTGATGAACGCGGATCGGATCGAAGGTCAAGGGAAGCAGATCAAGGGCAAGCTCATGCAGCTCTGGGCCGGCTTGACCGGCGACGCGGCGCTCTCGCGCCGCGGCCACGCCATTGAGCTCGTTGGCTCCGCCCAGGCCGGCTTTGGGCGCGCCATGAGCGCCGCCCGGCCCCATCTCGGCTTCCGCCGTCGCCTGGGCGTGTAACAGCACGGCAAGGCCGCGTCACGCGTCGAGCACGGCCTTCGCCACCAGCAAGGCGTCCCTGTTCTCGCGGATGTCGTGGACGCGGAACAGAGTCGCGCCCGCGGCCCAGCCGAGGACTGAGGTCGCGACCGTTCCGTGCACGCGCTCTTCCGGCGTACGTTGGATGATGTGCCCGATAAGGGATTTCCGCGAGGTCCCGAGCAGCACCGCAAAGCCCATCCCGGCGAGCGCGCCGACCTGCTGAATGGCGATCAGATTCTGCGCGGTCGTCTTGCCGAAGCCGACGCCGGGATCGAGCGCGATGGCGTGATCGGGCACGCCCGCCTTCAGTGCGATGTCGATCGAGCGCCCGAGGAATTCCTTCATGTCCTCGACGATATCGAGCGCCGGGTCCACCTCGGTGCGGTGATGCATCACCACGACGGGCGCGCCATGCTCGGCGGCCACGCGCGCTATGTCGGGATCGCGCTGCAGCCCCCAGACGTCGTTGACGACGTCGGCGCCTGCCTCGAGCGCGGCGGCCGCGACGGAAGCCTTCATGGTGTCGATCGAGATCGGCAGATCGAGGGCTTCGCGCACGGCGCGGATCGCCGGAACCACACGGCGGATTTCCTCCTCGGCGTCCACCGGCTGATAGCCGGGCCGGGTTGATTCGCCCCCTATGTCGACGATGTCTGCGCCGTCGCCGGCCATCCTGACGGCATGCGCGACCGCGCCCTCGACCGCGGCGAAGCGCCCCCCATCAGAGAATGAATCCGGGGTGACGTTCAGGATGCCCATCACACGCGGGCCGCCGGCGCGATCGAACAAACGGGCCGCGCCGAAAGGCGCGCGTTGAATAGTCATGGGCGGAAGCCTCCGGGGCGGGACGGACCCATGTCTTAGGGCGCGAGCCCATGATTCAAAAGCGCCGCCCGGTCAGTAGGTCATCACCGGCGGCAGGGCCTTCGCCTGCCCGATCCACTTCGCAAGGACCTTTTCGGATGGGGCGAGGCGCACCAGACTGCGCCGGGCGTTCACGTCACGAATGGCCTTCGCCAGGTTCGTGAGGTTGCGGTTTCTCAGATCCTTCACCGTGTCGACGCCGACGGCCGCCAGCAGGTCTGCGTATTCGCCGCCGACCCCTCTGACCCGCATGAGATCAGCCTTGTTGGCGAAGCTCAGGATCAGGCTTTCGGGAATGCCCGTGGCGGCGGCGAGCGTCTTCCGGCCTCTGGGGTCCTTGGCCCGGTCGAGCAAGGTCGCGGAGGTTCGCACCCCCGCTTTCTTGAGCCGCTCTGCGCTCTCGGGGCCGACGCCCTCGATCTGCAGAATGGAATAGGGCATGAACCCTCCGCTCGTCGTTTGGCGCCGGTCGGGCGCGCTCGCCCTAAGATTATGCGGGGAACGCCACTCAACGCAGAACCAAACCCCAGCGATGGGCTTCCAGGGCCTTAGATGAAGGCTTCGAGGCCGGGGATGGACCCTACGATACGGCCGACGGTCTCCTCGCCGGCCTTCTCGCGGGCGTGGGCCAGCAACTCCTTGGTCACGACTTGGACCTCCGAGCCGGAAAGTCCGACCGCGGTAAGGGCGTGATACGCGGCCATCGCGCCAAAGCCGGCGAAGCCCTCGGGTTCGCCGTTCGCGGCTTTCGCGTCGGACAGCGCCTGTCGCGAACCGGGCAGCGCGTCCATCAGGTCGCCGACGGCGTCCGCGGGCGCCTCCTTGTCGAGGAACACGAGGATGGCCTTCACGGCCGCCGTCGCCGTCGCGGCGTCGATGTGGGCCGCCGTCGACAGCCGCGTCACGAGTTCGTCCATGGGGCCCCGCGAGGATGGTTTTTGTCGGCCGGATAGAGACCACCTGCGGGCGGCGATGACAAGCGGACCTATCGACGGATGGCCACCCTTGGTGACGCCATGCGGTCATGCCACCTTCCGCCCGATGCGCCGGCCGAACCGGCGAGGAGGAGTGAGACGCAATGCTCGACGAGGGCAAGATCTTCATCGGCGCGAGTTTTGACGCCAGCCACAAGCGGGTGAAGGCGGAAAGTCTCGAGCTGAAGCTCGCAAACCGCCACGGCCTCGTCACGGGCGCGACCGGCACCGGCAAGACGGTCACGCTGCAGGCTCTGGCGGAAGGCTTTTCGGACGCGGGCGTGCCGGTCTTCGCCTCCGACATCAAGGGCGACCTGTCGGGGGTCGCCGCCAAGGGCGAGCCGAAAGACTTCCTCCTCAAGCGCGCCCAGGAGATCGGCCTCGAGCCCTACGTGAACGACCAGTTCCCGGTGGTGTTCTGGGATCTGTTCGGCGCGCAGGGCCACCCGATCCGCGCCACCGTCTCGGAGATGGGACCGCTGCTCCTGGCGCGGCTGATGAACCTCAACGACACCCAGGAGGGCGTGCTCAACATCGTCTTCCGCGTGGCGGACGAGCAGGGCCTGCTGCTTCTGGATTTGAAGGACCTGCAAGCGCTGCTGGGCTACGTGGCGGAGAACGCCGCGACGCTGACGACCAAGTACGGCAACGTCGCCAGGGCGACGGTCGGGGCGGTGCAGCGTCAGTTGCTGGTGCTCGAGACGCAGGGCGGCGACGCCTTCTTCGGCGAGCCCGCGCTGGAACTGGGCGATCTCATGCGCACCAGCCGCGACGGCCGGGGGGTCATCAACATCCTCGCCGCCGACAAGCTGATGTCGAGCCCGCGGCTCTATGCGACGTTCTTGTTGTGGCTGCTTTCGGAGCTGTTCGAACAGATGCCGGAGGTCGGCGACCTCGACAAGCCGAAGCTCGTGTTCTTCTTCGACGAGGCGCACCTACTGTTCGACGAAGCGCCGAAGGCGCTGATCGACAAGGTGGAGCAGGTCGTCCGGCTCATTCGCTCCAAGGGCGTCGGGGTCTACTTCGTGACGCAGAACCCGATCGACGTGCCGGAGGAGGTGGCGGGCCAGCTCGGCAACCGCGTCCAGCACGCGCTTCGCGCCTTCACGCCGCGCGAGCAGAAGGCGGTGAAGGCCGCCGCCGAGACGTTCCGTCCGAATCCTGAGCTGAAGACGGCCCAGGTCATCACCGAGCTTGGCGTCGGCGAAGCCCTGGTCTCGATGCTTGAGGGGAAGGGCGTTCCGTCGATCGTGCAAAGGACCTTGATCCGCCCGCCGGCGGCCCGCATCGGGCCCGTGACGGCGGAGGAGCGGCGCGGCCTGATCCAGAACTCCCCTCTCGCCGGCAAGTACGACACGGCGGTCGACCGCGAGTCCGCTTACGAGATGCTGGCGAAGAAGGCGCAGGACACGGTCGCCGCCGATCAGGCCGCGGTCGAGGCAGACGCGGGCGGCATCGGCGGAATCTTCAAGAGCATCTTCGGAACGGGCGGCGGGACGCGCAAGACGCTGTCGCCGGGGCAGTCGATCGCCCGCGACGTGACGCGCACGATCGTCAATCAGACCGCCGGCAACATCGCGGCCCAGATCGGCAAGTCGGTCGCGGGCTCGGTTGGAAGCTCGGTCGGCCGCGCGGTCGTGCGCGGGGTGCTGGGCAGCCTGCTGCGGCGATGAGTTGAAAACCGCAGGGCCGCATGCGATCTAGACAAGGCTGGGGTGGAGTGTAGACGCCATGGCCTTTCATGTCAGAGACCCCGAAACCGACCGCGTGGTGCGCAAACTCGCCGCCGCCAACGGGACCAGTTTGACGGAAGCGATCCGCCGGGCTTGCGAACAAGCGCTAGTTGAAGCGTCAGCCGGCGCCGAGAGGGAGCGGCGCTTGGCGGCGATTGCAGCGATCCAGCAGCGGGTGGCGGCCTATCCCGACAATCCCGGAGTCGTCCTCGACAAGGCGTTTTGGGATTCACTGAACGATGAGTGAGGGCGTCTTCGTCGACGCATCCGCGCTGACGGCCATCCTGTTGCGAGAGCCCGAAGCCAACGACCTGAGTTCGCGGCTCGTAGGGAGCCAGCAGCGCTTAACGTCGGCGATCGCAATCTACGAGACGGCTCTGGCTGTCGCCTCGCGCAAACGCGTTGCGGTGACTGAAAGCCGAAGCTACGCGTTGGACCTCGTGCATCAGACGGCGATCGATGTGATCGACGTGACCGCCGAGGTCGGCCGCCTCGCCATCGAAGCCCACGCGCGCTACGGCAAGGGCACGGGCCACCCGGCGCAACTCAACATGGGCGACTGCTTCGCCTACGCCTGCGCCAAGGCGCATGGCGTCAGCCTGCTCTACAAGGGCGACGACTTCGCCCACACCGACCTCGCCTGACCGGCGCCTCGCGCCGAAGCTGAAGGATATCCCATGTCCGATCTCGATCGCGCCCTCGCGGCCGCCGACGACAGCCTTGAGAAAAGTCTCGATCGGCTGTTCGGGCTGCTCCGCATCCCGTCGATTTCGACCGATCCTGCTTACCGGAACGGCTGCCGTGAGACCGCCGATTGGTTGAAGCGTGAGCTTGCGACGCTCGGCTTCGACGCCGCGTTGCGTGAAACGCCGGGCCATCCCGTGGTGCTCGCGAAGCAGCCGAAGGCGGGGGCGCCGCACGTGCTGTTCTATGGCCACTACGACGTGCAGCCGGTCGATCCGATCGAGAAGTGGGAGACGCCGCCGTTCGAGCCGCGGATCGCGACGACGAAGGAGGGCAAGAAGATCATCGTCGCCCGCGGGTCCAGCGACGACAAGGGTCAGGTGATGACCTTCGTGGAGGCGTGTCGCGCCTGGAAGGCCGCGACGGGCGAACTGCCTGTCGGCGTCACCCTCCTGCTCGAAGGCGAGGAGGAATGCGGGTCGATCAATCTCCCGGGTTTCCTCGACGAGGCGAAGGACGAGTTGGCCGCCGACGTCGCGCTGGTCTGCGACACGACCATGTGGGGGGAGGGCGCGCCCGCCATCACCTCCTCGCTGCGCGGTCTGGTCTATGAGGAGATCACCGTCCGCGCGGCGGACCGCGACCTGCACTCAGGCATGTACGGCGGCGCCGCGCGGAACCCCCTTCACGTGCTGTCGAAGATCGTCGCCGATCTCCACGACGCCGACGGCCGCGTGACCTTGCCTGGGTTCTACGACGGCGTGCCCGTCGTGCCGGACACCCTGCGCGAGGAGTGGCGCGCCCTTGGTCTCGACGCCACGAAGTTCCTCGGGCCCATCGGGCTGTCGATCCCTGCGGGCGAAAGCGACCGCATGGTGATCGAGCAGATCCAGTCCCGGCCGACGTGCGACGTGAACGGCATGTGGGGCGGTTACACAGGAGCCGGCGCGAAGACCGTCATCGCCTCCGAGGCGCGCGCCAAGGTGTCGTTCCGCCTCGTCGGCGACCAAGACCCCTCGAAGGTGAAGCAGGCCTTCCGCGCCTTCGTGCGGGAACGGCTGCCGGCCGATTGCTCGGTGGAGTTCGAAGGCCACAAGGGGTCGAAGGCGATCCAGCTTCCCTTTGACAGCCCGTCGCTCGCCAAGGCGCGCGCGGCGCTCGCCGACGAGTGGGGCGTGGCGCCGGTGACCATCGGGTCGGGGGGATCGATTCCGGTGGTGGGCGACTTCAAGCGCACGCTTGGCCTCGACACGCTCCTGATCGGCTTCGCGCTCGACGACGACCGCATCCACTCGCCGAACGAGAAGTACGACCTCGAGAGTTTTCGGAAGGGCGTGCGCTCCTGGATCCGGATACTGGCTGCGCTTGCAGGTTGAGACGCGAGGGGCCCTTGAGTCTTTTGGATCACAGGGGCCCCAACTAAATACCGCCTAACACGTTCGTGACCCCGCAGGGGTCGCGATTTCTGAACGTTCGTTCATACTGCAGTTGCGAAAAGGACATGCCTCGGCGCGCCGTGCGGGCCGCCCGAGGCCTGCGTTTCGGAGCAACGGATATGAATGGACATCGCCTCGCCGGGCTCGCGCTCGGCGTTATCGCCGGGCTATTCGCCCCGCGACCGGGCCTCGCCGACGACCTGCGCACGAACCAATCTCTGGTCGAAGCCGGGATCTTCCTTGGGCATGCGGAGACCGAGGCGGCCTTCACCCGTCTCGACGCCGATCGGAAGGAGCAGACCGCCGTGTTGCCGGCGGTCAAAACCTTCGTGGACGTCGGCGCCGCCTCCTATGGGCAGGCGGAGCAGGGCGCTCGCATGGGCTATGGCGGATCGTCGTCTCAGCTGCGGCTGGGCGTCGACCGGGAAATCTCCAACGGGGTGGTGGTCGGCGTCATGGCCGGCGGCGGGGCGGGCGACGTCTCGTCCGGCGACCTCAGCGGCGGCACCCTATCCCAGCACGTCGACGTCTACGGACGGGTGAAGCGGGGCTCGCTGTTCGCGAAGCTTCTGTTCGGCGGATCGATCGTGGGTTTTCGCGCGATCGACCGCGGGCCGGACGAGTCCCGCACCTTCGGCCGTTCGGTCAGCCGAAACGCTCGGAGCGCGGCGCAGGTCGGGGGCGACGTTTCGGTGCGGGGCGTCAAGGTCTCGCCCACGCTTGGGGTCGCGCTCTCCGCCAACGCTCTTTCAGGCTACCGCGAAAGTGGGGGAGACAACGCCTTCTCCTACAAGTCGCGGCATGCGCAGGCGGCCATCGGCTCGTTCCGGCTCAAGGCCACGCGCGCGTTCCGGATCGACCGGTCGCACAAGGTGGAGCTGCAGGCCTTCGTCGGCGCGGACGAGATGCTTGGCTTCAGCACGGACGCGCTGCGCGCGACATCCCGGGCGACAGGGGCCATCCGGCAGTCGTGGAAGGGCCAGCCGACCGGCCGTGGGGTGGTTGGCGGCGTAGGCCTCGGCACGGCGCTCGCCGAGGGCGTCGAGATGAGCCTCAGCTACGACTACGGCGCGCGCGACGGGTTTGCGACGCATGCCGGCCGCGCGCGGCTCGGCATCTCGTTCTGATCACGTCGCCAACAGGCCTGACAGGTCTGAGATCCGGCGCGCGGGCGGAAAGTCGGCGTATTCGTCGGACGCGTCCGTACGGTTGACCCAGACGGCGCGAAACCCGAACGCCGCGGCGCCTGCGACGTCCCAGCGGTTCGACGACTGGAATGAGATCTCGTGCGGCGAGACGCCGAACCGCTCCTCCGCCAAACGATAGGCGCGAGGGTCGGTCTTGTAGGTCTTCAGCCCGTCGACCGAGAGCGTCGCGTCGAGCAGATCGCTCAGACCGGCCGCCCCAACGGCGGAGGCCAGCATGTCGGGCGAGCCGTTGGATAGGATCGCCGTCTTGGCGCCGTTCGCCTTCAACTCGCGCAGGACGTTCTTCACCTCGGGATAGGCCGACAGTTCGAGGTAAGCGGCGAGCAACGCCCGTCGCGCCTCGACCGGCAGTCCGCCGATCCGCGCCGCCGAGCGCGGCCTCCGTCAGGCTCCACAAGTCACGGTAGGCGCCCATCAACGCGTAGACCCAGGAGTACTCGAGCTGCTTCGTGCGCCAGATATCCGACAGGCCCTGGGCGTCGGGGCCGATGAGCGCGGCGTGCCGCATCGTCGCCGAATGCACGTCGAACAGCGTCCCGTACGCGTCGAACACGTAAACAGGAAAGTCGCGAGGCCCTGAAGCGCCAATCATGCCGCCCTCCGTCGCGGCTGCGCACGCGAGTGCTGCGGCGCAGCGTATCATCCGATTGTCCATCATGGCGCGGAGGCGGCGCTATGGCACGGTCCGGCCGTCCCCCTAAGTTGAGACAGGCATGACGAACCAAACGACCGAGGCCGCGATGACGCGCGTCGCCACATCTTTCGCCGCAGATTTCGCGACTGCGACCGAAGACGACTGGCGTGCGGCGGCCGAGGCGGCCCTGAAGGGGCGCCCGCTCGACTCCGTAATCCACCACCGCACGATGGACGGCGTGGCCGTCGCGGCCATTCGCCCCCGGAGCGCGCCGTCTCCGATTCCGGGCCGCGCGCCGGGCTCGCGCTGGATCGCTCTCAGCCGCATAGACATCCCCGACCCGGCGGCGGCGAACGCGCAGGCGCTCGAAGACCTGAACAATGGCGCGTCCGGGCTGGCGCTCGCCTTCTTGACGCCGGGTGACGGCCATGGCGTTGCGGCCGACACGCTGGATCGGCTCGATCAGGCGCTCGACGGCGTGCTGCTGGACCTGGCGCCGCTTTATCTCGAGGTCGTGCCCTTCGAGGGCCGCACCGCGGCCGCGCTCGTTGCGGCGCTGATCGAGCGGCGCGGCGTCCCTCCCTCCGACACTTACATCTGCTTCGGCGTCGATCTCCTGCGCGATCTCGTTCGCACCGGCACGCTGCCGCGCTCGTGGAGCGACATGGGCGCGCGCGTGGCGGGCGTCGTCCAAGGTCTGCGGGCGCGGGGCTTCACGGGGCCGGTATTTTCGATCGACGCCCGCGTCGCCCACGGCGCGGGCGCGACCGACGTGCAGGAACTCGCGGGCGCGCTCGCCTCCGCGACTGAACATGTGCGCGCGCTGGTCGCCAACGGCGTCGACCTCGAAACAGCGGCGGACGCCATGTCCTTCGCGTTCTCCTGCGACGCTGACCAGTTCGCCACCATCGCGAAGCTCCGCGCGGCGAGGCTCCTCTGGGCCGCCTGGCGCAGAGAGAGCGGGCTTCCCGAAAGGACCGTGCACATCCATGCCGAGACCTCGCGGCGCATGATGAGCGAGCGCGCGGCGCACACGAATCTCGTCCGCACCACCATCGCGGCGTTCGCGGCGGGGGTCGGCGGGGCGGACTCGGTCACAGTGCGGCCCTTCACGGACGCGCTCGGGACCGCGGACGCCGATGCGCGTCGGCTGGCGCGGAACGCCCAGGCGATCATCCTGGAGGAGAGCAACGCTCACCGCGTGGCCGACCCGGCCGCGGGCGCGGGCGCGATCGACGGCCTGACCGACGCTCTCGCGGAGACGGCCTGGATGCTGTTTCAGCAGATCGAACGGGAAGGCGGCTTGCTCCAGGCGCTGACGTCCGGATCCTGGCAGACCCAGATCGCGGACGCCCGCGCCCGGCGCCGCGCTGCCGTCGCGACCCGGCGCAGTCCCGTGGTGGGCGTCAGCGAGTTTCCGGAGGCCGCAGAAACGCTCTACGCGTCGGCGTCGCCTCCTCAGATATCGCGGTCGCCGCAGGTGGCGCCGATCGGTGATGAGATCAGCGAGGACGTCGCCGGCTTCGACGCTCTTGTCGCCGCCTTCCTGACCGGGTCTTCGTTCGCGGACGTGCGCGCGGCGTCGGCTTCGAAGCCGAGCGTCTCCGCGACTCCGCTGGACCTTGAGCGCGTCGCAGCGCCTTTCGAACGCCTGCGCGCCGTCAACGAGGCCGCGAGCCCGCGCCCCACGGTTTATCTCGCCCTGGTCGGACCCATCGCCAGGCATTCGGCGCGGGCCGGCTTCGTCCGCAACCTGTTGGCGGCCGGCGGCCTGATGGCGATCGACAGTCCCTTGGGCGCGACGACCGCCGCGAACGTCGCGGCCTGGACGGAGACCGGCGCGAAACTCGCGATCGTCTGCGGCGCAGACGACGGCTACGCCGAGACGGGACCGGACCTCGTCGTAGCGCTCGCTGCGGCCGGGGCCGCTGTCTGGCTCGCCGGCCGCCCGAAGAAGGGGGCCGAGGCTCTTTCCGCGGCGGGCGTCAGCCGTTTCGTCGCGGCCGGCGACGACGCGCTTGCGGTTCTTCACGACGCGACGACGCTCGCGTCCGCTCAAACCGCGCCGACCCTGGGAGGCGTCTGGTGACCGCTCGTCTGCCGGACTTCTCCGCGATCGACTGGCGCCGCCCCGAGACGTCGCCGCCTTCGGCGGCCGCCGCTCCCTGGACCACGCCGGAAGGGATCGTCGTGCCGCCGGTCTATGGGGCGAGCGATCTGGAGGGACTCGAGGGTCTCGACACTTGGCCCGGCCTTCCGCCGTTCATCCGCGGCCCCTATCCGACGATGTATGCGTCGCAGCCCTGGACGATCCGCCAGTACGCCGGCTTCTCCACCGCCGAGGATTCGAACGCGTTCTACCGCGCGAACCTGGCCGCCGGGCAGACCGGCGTGTCCGTCGCGTTCGATCTCGCCACCCACCGGGGCTATGACAGCGATCACCCCCGCGTCGCCGGCGACGTGGGTATGGCGGGCGTCGCGATCGACTCGATCTACGACATGCGGACGCTGTTCGACCGCATTCCGCTCGACAAGATGACCGTCTCGATGACGATGAACGGCGCCGTGCTGCCGGTGCTGGCGCTGTTCATCGTCGCGGGCGAAGAGCAGGGCGTGCCGCAGGAGAAGCTGGCCGGAACCATTCAGAACGACATTCTGAAGGAGTTCATGGTCCGCAACACCTACATCTATCCGCCGGCGCCCTCGATGCGGATCGTCGCCGACATCTTTGCGCACACCTCGCAGCGCATGCCGAAATTCAACTCGATCTCGATCTCCGGCTATCACATGCAGGAGGCCGGAGCGACGGCCGACCTCGAGCTGGCCTACACCCTGGCCGACGGCGCGGAATACGTCCGGGCGGGCCTGTCGGCCGGCCTCGACGTGGATCGCTTTGCGCCCCGCCTGTCGTTCTTCTGGGCGATCGGCATGAACGTCTTCATGGAAATCGCCAAGATGCGGGCCGCGCGCCTGATCTGGACGAAGCTCATGACGGATCTCGGCGCCAAGAACCCGAAGTCGCTTCCCCTGCGCACCCACAGCCAGACCAGCGGCTGGTCGCTCACCGCGCAGGACGTCTACAACAACGTCATCCGCACCACGCTGGAGGCGATCGCCGCGACCCAGGGCGGCACTCAATCGCTGCACACCAACTCCTTCGACGAAGCGCTGGCGCTGCCGACCGACTTCTCGGCCCGCATCGCGCGCAACACGCAGCTGGTGCTGCAGATGGAGAGCGGCACGACGCGCTTCATCGATCCCTGGGGCGGCTCGGCCTATGTGGAGAAGCTGACCCACGACCTCGCGACCAAGGCGCTCGCCCACATCGCCGAGATCGACCGGCTCGGCGGCATGGCCAAGGCGATCGAGGCCGGCGTGCCGAAGCTTCGGATCGAGGAGGCCGCGGCGACCACGCAGGCCCGCATCGACAGCGGCGATCAGACCGTCGTCGGCGTCAACGCCTACAAGGTGCTGAAGAACGAGACGCTCGACGTCCGCCAGATCAAGAACGCCGAGGTGCGCGCGGCGCAGTTCGCCAAGCTCGAGCGGCTGCGCGCGGAGCGCGACCCCGCCAAGGTCGAGGCGGCGCTCACCGCGCTCGAGAACGGCGCGCGCGGCGACGGCAATCTCCTGGCGCTCTCGATCGAAGCGGCGCGCGCGATGGCGACCGTTGGCGAGATCACCATTGCGATGGAGAACGTGTTCGGACGCCATCGCGCCGAGATCAAGTCGATCTCCGGCGTCTACAAGCGGGAGGCCCGCAACATGGGCTCGATCGAAGAGGTGCAGAAGCTCGTCGCGGCCTTCGAGCGGGCGGACGGCCGGAGGCCGCGCATCCTTGTCGCAAAGGTCGGGCAGGACGGCCACGACCGCGGCCAGAAGATCATCGCGTCCGCCTTCGCGGATCTCGGCTTCGACGTCGACATCGGCCCGCTGTTCGCGACCCCGGAGGAGGCCGCCCGGCAGGCGATCGAGAACGACGTCCACATCGTCGGCATCTCGTCTATGACGGCGGGCCACCTGACGCTGGTTCCGGCGCTGCGCGACGCGCTGAAGAACGAAGGCCGCGAGGACATCATGATCGTGGTCGGCGGCGTCATTCCGCCGGTCGACTATCCCGCCCTGCGCGAGGGCGGCGCCTCCGCGATCTTCCCGCCCGGCACGGTGGTGGCGGACGCCGCGCGGGGGCTGATCGACCAGCTCAACGACCGGCTCGGCTACGCCGGCGCGCAGGCGGCGGAATGACGGGCGAGGGGCGGCCGCGGCGGCGCGCCCCTCGCAAGTGTCAGAGCTTCGCCTTCAGCGCGTCGAGTCCGCTGGAATAGATGCCGTCGATGGCCTTCTTGGCGTCGGCTTCGCTCGCGCCTTTCGGCGTGAACGTCGATGTCCAGAGCACGGTGGAGCCTTTCTTGCCGTCCGCCTTCACCGTGAACGTCGACTTGTAGTCGGCGACAGGCAGAGGGCTTTCCATGATCGCGTAGCTGTAGCTGCGCGTCTTGGCGCTCCAGGACAGGCGCTTTTCCACGATCGTTCCGCCGCCCTTCAATGACAGCGTGCGGGTCTTCCCGCCGTCGGCGAGAACGCATTTCTCGATCGCGGGGTGGAATGTGCCGATGCCGCAGAAGTCGGGGGACGCCGTGGTCCAGACCTTCTTCGCGGGAGCCGCGATGTCGATGCTGCGGGTGACCTCGGCGGCGTTGGCGGAACCGAAAGCCAAAGCTGCGGCGACGCCTGCGCCAAACAGAGTGACGGTGCGCATGAGACGTTTCTCCAGCGCCGGCGTTCGATGCGCCGGCTGTCGTTGGGATGCGCCCGGCGCTCGCCGGGCAATTTTACCCTACGTCAAATCACAATTGCTGGATGTTGCGTCTTTCGCCGAACGACGGCCGCCGCTCAGGGCCGCGCCAGGATCGTCGCCTTGCTCGGGGTCTTGGGCTGGACGACGGGCGCTGCGGGCATGGCGGGGCCGCCCACGCGCTCGACCTTTGCGGCGGCCTCAACGCGGTCGGCGACGCGCTTGGCCGGGTTCGCGGTCGCGACCGGGGTCGCCTCCTCGAGGCGGTCGCCGATGAACGAGAGCATCGGCGCGAGTTCGGACGACCAGAGCTTCCAGTTATGCTGGCCCGGAACCACGTGGTAGGTCACCGGGATCTTGGCCGTGGCCAGCGCCCGATCGAAGGCGTTGTTGCCAGCCAGCAGAATTTTGATGTCGTCGTCGCCGACGCTCATGTAGAGCGCGGGCGCCTCGGCGGCTGCGGCGTTGGTCGAGAGGCTGCGCCACGGGCTTGCGGCGTTGAACGCCTTGGGATCGAAGCTCGCGCCAAAGGCCCGCCCGAACAGCCCGAGCTGAAACGCGGGAAAGTCGCTCGCTGATTTGACATCCGGAAACAGCGCGCCGGAAAGGCTGCCCGCGGCGACGAAGCGGTCGGGCTCCAGCAGCGCGAAGCGCAGCGCGCCGTAGCCGCCCATGGAGTATCCCGCGATCGCGCGTCCTTCGCGGGACACGATGGTGCGATACTTCGCGTCGACGCCGTCGATGAGGTCGTCGAGCAGCGCCGTCTGCCAGCGTCCGGTGACGTCGTTGTCGACGTACCAGCCTTTCTGGCCCGACGGCGTGACGATGATCGAGGGCGGCAGCTTGGCCGTTGCGATCAGTTCGTCCGCCACGTCCTGCAGGTCGCCGTCGTCGAAGAACGAGCGTTCGTCGCCGCCAAAACCATGCAGAAGGTAAACAACAGGGTAACGTCTGGTTTCGCCGGTGTAACCGGCGGGCAGGTAGATCGAGTAGCGCAGGGGTTGGCCGAGAGCCGCGCTCGGCATCTCAAGGCTCCGCTCGACGATCGATCCGTCGGCGTGAAGCGCGCCGCTGCTCCCGAGACCGAGCGCAAGGATCGTGAAAGCGAGCAGGCGCTTGATCATCCGGATCTCTCTGGCGGGTGTGAGGTTACCTCTCACTAGGAGGCTTAGCAAAACCGCCCGACTCCGCGCAACCCGTAGAAATCCGGATGTGATCGAACGAAAAAGGGCGGCCCGAAGGCCGCCCCGCATATTGTCGTCCGGGCGTCGTTCGATCGGCTCACTTCGCTTCGGAGTAGAGCTTCTCGACGTACTCCCAGTTCACCAGATTCTCGATGAACGCCTTGAGGTAGTCGGGACGACGGTTGCGGTAGTCGATGTAGTAGGAGTGCTCCCACACGTCGACGCCGAGCAGCGGGACCGCGCCGTGGATCAGCGGGTTTTCGCCGTTCGGGGTCTTCATGATCTCGAGCTTGCCGCCCTTCAGCGCCAGCCAGGCCCAGCCGGAGCCGAACTGGCCCTTGCCCGCGTCCTGGAAGTCGGTCTTGAACTTCTCGACGCCGCCGAGGTCCTCGGTGATCTGCTTCTCGAGCGCGCCGGGGATCGCGCCGCCGCCGTTCGGCTTCATCCACTGCCAGAAATGGACGTGGTTGTAGTGCTGGGCGGCGTTGTTGAAGAGCGGGGCGTTCTTGCCATGGCTCTGCTTCACGACCTCCTCGAGGGTGGCGCCTTCGAGGCCGGAGCCTTCGAGCAGCTTGTTGCCTGTCTCGACATAGGCGTTGTGGTGCTTGTCGTGATGAAACTCCAAGGTTTCCTTGGACATGTAGGGCTGCAGCGCGTCGTAGGCGTAGGGCAGCTCGGGCAGCTTGAACGACATCGAGCAATCTCCAGGATGAAAGGTCTCTGGGCTCTCGCGTCCGGCCGCGACGACGGCGTTCGCGGGAGCGTGCCGGCGGTACATAGGCGGAGGCTTCGGCGCCGGCAACGTGGAACGCGGATTTCCGATGTAAAATGCGGCCCGGTCCTGCATTTTACCTGGCGATAACCATGGCGGCCTGAGAGTCGCGAGAGAATCAATCGGAGGACGGAGGTCCCGCGCATGTCCGTCGTTCTCTATGTTTTCGGAGCCGCTCTGCTGGTGTGGAGCGCCTTCCTGATGATGACCGGCGGTATGGTCGCGACCCTCGACATCGCCGCCGGCCTTGCCGGGTCCGGCGTGTTCGCGCTGGGCCTCGGCGCGGTCGTGGCCGCTCTGGAGCGGCTGACGCGGGCGGTCGCGACGACGGCCCAACTGCGCGCCCTTCCTGGCGTCGTGCAGGCTGCGGCGCCCCGCGAGGAGCCGCCGGCGGAAGCGCCGCGCCCGCCTGAGGCGCGCCCGTTCACGCCTCCGCTTTCGCGGCCGGTGGTGAAGGCGCAGAAGCCGCGGCGCGAACCGACGCTGGACGAGACTGCCGCCGTCCGGGCTCCCGAAGTTGCGCCTCCGGCAGTCGTGGCGCCGATCCTCGGCGGCGCTCTTCCCCGGATCGCGCGGGAGGAGGAGCCGACGCCGTTCGCAGCCGAGCGTAGCGAGCCGCCCGCGGAGGTCGTCGCGCCCGCCGAGCCGGACCTCGCCGCCGCGCCCGAACCCCAAGCTGAGCCCGCCCCCCCGCCGGAGCCGATCGCCGAACAGGCGCCGGAGCCGGCCAAGAAGGAGGCGCGTGTTCCGGAGTGGCTGGCCCGCGCTCGCGCTCGGCGCGAGGCCAAGACGGTCGAGGACGGCGGCGCCTCGTCCTCGGGGCCAGATCTGGGCGCGCCCGTCGCGCCGATCGCGGCGACCGCCGCCGTGGCCGTGGTCGAGACAGCGGAGGCGTTCGAGCCGTCGCCGGAGCCCCATCCTTTTGCGGACGAGGGCGTCGACGAGCCCGCGCCCCCGGCGCCGGAAGCCGACGAAACGCCGGCACACGATCCCTCGGAGGTCGTCGTCCGGGAGGGCGAGCACAACGGCGTCATGTACCGCTTCTTCGAGGACGGCTCGATCGAGGCCCAGACGGACCACGGCGCCCGCCGCTTCGCCTCGATCGAAGATCTGCGCACGACCATCCTGGCCGCGCGGGGGCGCCTCGACGACGAACTGGACGGGACGACGGAAGCGGACGTGACGGCCGCTGTCCCGGACGAGGACGTCTCCGAACCGGCGGAGCCCGCCGCGGGCGAGGGCGTTCCGAACGAGGCGCAAGGGGAACACGTTGCGCAAGCGGAAGCGCAGCCCGAGAGCGAGGCCGGCGAGACCGCTGAGGCCTCCGCCGAGAGCCGAACCGCGCCGGAACCGGAAGACCCGTTCGAGGCGGCGCTCGCCGCCCTCGAGGGCGGCCCGCGCGATACGGCGCGGCCGTCGCGCGGCGACCGGCCCGTCTGAGGTCGCCGAAAGGCGCTCGCACTCGGCGGGAGCCGACGCCCCGCGGAAGCGGCCGGGACGGCGGGAAATCCCTCGACCCCGTTCAAGCCGGGCGGCCTCACATGGCCCGGCAGCCCGAAACGGCGGACAAGCAGACCGCCGCCCTCAGCCGGTCGGGAAGCGGTCCGCGACGATCTCCGCGTCCGGATGACCGACGGCGGCGAGCGCGAAAGCGTAGGCCAGCGCCACCTCCTCCAGCCGGTCGAACCGGCCGGACGCTCCCCCGTGGCCGGCGTCCATGTTGGTGCGGAGCGCGATCGGCCTGCGCGAGGTGGTGGCCTCGCGCAGGCGGGCGATCCATTTCGCGGGCTCCCAGTAGGTGACGCGCGGATCGGTAAGGCCCGCAAGCGCGAGGACGGCGGGGTAGGGCCGCGGCGCGACGTTGTCGATCGGGCTGTAGCTTCGGATCCGCTCGAAGGCGTCCTTGTCGAGGATCGGGTTTCCCCATTCCGGCCATTCCGGCGGCGTGAGTGGCAGCGTGTCGTCCAGCATGGTCGTCAGCACGTCGACGAAGGCGACCTCCGCCATCACGCCGGCGAACAGATCGGGTCTGAGATTGGCGACCGCGCCCATCAGCATGCCGCCGGCCGAGCCGCCGTGGGCAACGATGCGGGCTTTGGCGGTGAAGCCTTGCGCGACCAGCGCTTCGCCGGCGGCGATGAAATCTGTGAAGGTGTTGGTCTTCTTCGCGAGCTTGCCATCGAGGTACCAGCCCCAACCCTTCTCGGTGCCGCCGCGGATGTGGGCGATGGCGTAGACGAAGCCGCGGTCCACCAGCGAGAGCCGTCCGCCCGAAAACGACGCCGGGATGGAGATGCCGTAGGCGCCGTAGCCATAGAGCAGGCATGGCGCTGAGCCGTCCAGCGCGAGGCCCTTGCGGTGCACCACCGTGACCGGGACCTGCTCGCCGTCCGGCGCCGGCGCCAGGATGCGCCGCACCACGTAGGCGTCCGGGTCATGGCCGGAGGGAACCTCCTGGCGCTTGCGCAGGGTGCGCGCGCGCGTCGCCATGTCGTAGTCCCAGGTCTCCGCCGGTGTCGCGGGCGACGAATAGGAGAAGCGGGTAAGGTCCACGTCGAAAGTCGGACCGGCGGCGACGCCGAGCGAATAGGCCTCCTCGTCGAAGGCGATCGCGTGCTCTTCGCCGTCCGACAGCGCGCGCACGACGATCCGGGGCAGGCCGTCCTCGCGCTCCAGCCGCACGAGATGGCGCGCGGTCACGGCGTGGTCGAGCACATAGACGCCCGGCCGGTGCGGCACGAGGTCGACGGCCGGAGCCGCGTCCGGCGCGACGGCCGGCAGCACCGAAAGCTTGAAGTCGATCGCGCCGTCCGCGTTGGTCCGTAGAATCAGCGCGGATTTGCCGTCGAGGTCGGGGTGGTGGTCGAGCTCGTAGCGCACGCCGGTTTCGCGCTTCAGCACCAAGCGCGGGGCGTTGTCGAGCGACGCCCGGTCGATCAGATGGGCTTCGGTGGTGTCGTGGTCGGAGATCGTGACGACGCAGAAGGCGCCGGATCGGGTCTCCTCGACGCCGACGAACCAGCCGGGCTCCGGCTCGCGGAAGACGAGCTCGTCGGCCGCGACGTCGGTCCCGAGACGGTGGCGCCACACCTCGAGCGCGCGGTGCTGCGCGTCCAGCCGGACGTACCAGAACCCGGCGCCGTCCGCGGACCACACCGCCGCGCCGGTGGCGTCGGGGACGACGTCTGCGAGGTCCTGACCCGTCGCGAGGTCGCGCACGCGGATGGTCAGGAACTCGGAGCCCGCGTCGTCGGCGCTCCAGGCGAGCAGGGCGTGATCGGGCGAGGCGCTCCAGCTTCCGAACTGAAAGAAGGCGCGGCCTTCCGCGAGCGCGTCGCCGTCGAGCAGGAGCGCCTCAGCCCCGTCGCCGCCTGCGGGGGCGCGCACGATCAGCGGATGCTGGCCGCCGGTTCGGTAGCGCACCGCGTAGTCGAACGGGCCGTCGCGCACGGGAACCGACGAATCGTCTTCCTTGATCCGGCCGCGCATCTCCGCGACCAGCGTCTCCTTCAGAGGGTCGAGCGGTCCGAGCAGCGCCTTGGCGTAGGCGTTCTCCGCCTCAAGGTAGGCGCGGATGTCCGCCTGCAGCGCCTCGGGCCGGCGCATGACCTCCTGCCAGTTGTCCGCGCGCAGCCAGGCGTAGGGGTCGACCAGCGCAAGGCCGTGGAACGCGCGGGAGGTCGGACGACGCTCCGCGCGCGGCGGGGTGAGCCCTTCGACGGAGGTCATGACGGCAGCCTCTCAAAGCCAGGAACGCCGGGAAGGCGGGCGGCGCACGCTAGCGACAGCCGGCAAGAGCGGCAAGGAGAAGCGGGCGGCGTATTGAAATGCGGCGCAATGTTGGCGACGCCGACATGACGAACCGCAGTCATCATAAGCGTTCACAAACAAAACATGCCGATCGCCGTGGGAGAACTTGCCTGTTAGCCCCAGATTGTCTATCTAGCGAGAAGTCTTGCGGGGACGGTCGGATCAGCGCCTGAGTCGAAGCGTTCGCCAGCGGAAGCAAGCACGTCATCAAAAGCGCGGCGACTGGCCGATGCGCCTCTCAAGGCCCGCGCAAAACGCATGGATGCGGGATTACATGAGCGACGACGCCATCTCTGACAGCTACATCGAACTGGCCGCCGAAATCGTGTCGGCTTACGTCAGCAACAACTCGGTCGCTCCGGCCGATCTTCCCGCCCTCATCAACGAGATCCACGGCGCGCTGGCGCGCATTTCGACGGGCGTGTCCGAGCCGATCGCCGAGGCGCTCAAGCCGGCCGTGCCGGTGAAGAAGTCCGTGACCTCGGATTTCATCATCTGCCTGGAGGACGGCAAGAAGTTCAAGTCGCTGAAGCGCCATCTGCGCACGCAGTACGACATGAGCCCAGAAGAGTATCGCGAGAAGTGGGGCCTGCCGTCGGACTACCCGATGGTCGCGCCGAACTACGCGGCGGCGCGCTCCGAACTCGCGAAGAAGATGGGCCTCGGCCAGCAGCGCGGCAAGCGCGGCTAAGTCCCAGGTTCGACTGACCTTATGCCGACGCCGCCCGGTCCCGCCGGGCGGCGTTTTCGTTTGCACGATCTCACGCGAGGCCGTCCGCGGACGTCTCGGCCGCATAGGCCTGCGCCAGGGCGATGTGACGGTTGAGATCGTAGGTCCAGCAGCGGGCGCGGCCCCTGCGGCGCTCCGCCTCCAGCGCTGCGGCGAGCCGGTCGACGATGGCCTGTCGGGTCTCGCGCGACGGCGTCTCGAGATCGCCCGGCGCGCAGGGGATCAGCCGCGGCAGATGGCGCCTCCGGTCGTAGGCTTCGGCGCCGGCGCGGACGACGGCCGCCAGGCCTTTCTCAGCCGCCGCCTGCAGCGCCGCCGCCCGCCGTCCGTGCTCCACGTTTCGTCCCGCATTCTTCAGGCCGCCTTCGCTCATCGCGTCGTCTCCCATGCTGGTCCGAAACCCAGCGTCGGCGAAACGCATCCTCTAGACAAGAAAAAAATCCTAATACAAACTCAAAATCCTATAGTGGGAGGATGAAGATGGCGGATGGACAGTCTGGACGGCGCCGAGCAGGCAAGGCGAAGGGAGCGGGCGCCGGGCGGGCGGGCGCCGCGCCTGCCATGCTGCGGGCGCTCGCGCGCGTGGTCGCCGACGCGCCGCTCGGCTCCGGGGAGGAGAACGGCGTCGACAGCCTGATCGCGGAAGGCTGGGCCGTTCGAGACGTCGAAGGCCGGCCCGTGGCCACGGCGGCGGGACGCGCCCGGCTGGCGCGCGAGACCGGCGGGGTCGAGGGCTTCCGGGCCCAGCATCTGACACTTGGCCGCCGCTTCGTGGAGATCGACGGCGTCGCGCGCGAAGTCGACGTCGATCTCGACGAGAGCCCGCTGGCCTGGCTTGCGCGGCGCAAAGGCCGTGACGGGCGTCCGTTGATCTCCGCCAGCGAGACCCTCGCGGGCGAGCGACTGCGAGCCGATTTCACGCGCGGCCAGATGACGCCGCGCGTGACGGCGAACTGGGAGGCCTCGATCGCGAGCGGCCGCCGCGGTGGGGCGGGCGTCGGCGTCGATCTCGCCGAGTCGGTCGTCGCCGCGCGGGGAAGGGTCTCTAAAGCGCTCGCGGGCGTCGGGCCGGAGCTCAGCGGCGTGCTCGTCGACGTCTGCTGCCTGCTGAAGGGCATCGAGGCGGTGGAGCGGGAGCGGGGCTGGCCGGCGCGGGGCGGAAAGCTCGCGCTGGGGTTCGCGCTCAAGGCGCTAGCGCGGCACTACGGCTACGCTGAAGCTGCCGAAGGTCCGGCCCGCGACGGGAAGGTCGCGGCGTGGCGGGGGGAAGGCGCGCGTCCGACGCTCGACGGCGCGGCCGAGGGCTCATGACGCCGCGTGCGAGGCTCCGACGCGGCTCGCGGCCGCAGCCTCGCGCTTGATGCGCTCGACCATGGAGCGGAGCCCGTTCGAGCGTTGCGGCGTCAGGTGCTCGCGCAGCTTGATGCGCTCCATCACCTGGCCGGCGTCGGTCGCGAGGATGTCGCGCGCCCGCTTGCCGGAGTAGAGCGCGACCATCACGGCGACGAGGCCGCGCACGAGATGGGCGTCGCTGTCGCCGCGGAAGGTGAGGACGGGATTGTCGCCCTCGCCGATGTCGGTCGCGAGCCAGACCTGGCTGGCGCAGCCCTGGACTTTGGTCTCGGGCGTCCGGTCGGCGTCCGGCAGCGGCGCAAGTTCTCGGCCGAGTTCGATGAGGTAGCGGATCCGCTCCTCCCAATCGTCGATGAACTCGAAGCCCTCGATGATCTCGTCGATGTCCTGCGCCACGGCCGCGTCCTCGTCAGTCTCTTGCGAGGTAGTCGCTTCCCCCGCAGTCTGCAAAGGAAAACGAGTGTCTCCGCGCGCCTTCGCCGCAAGCCGAGCTCAGGCGGACGGTGAGGCCGGGCCGCGCCAGGAGGGTTTGCGGTCGGCGGGGGTGAGCGTGTCGCGCCCGCCCGTCGTCGTCGAAACGGCCTTCGCCGGCGTGGCCGCCGCGCCCTCGCTTCCGAGGTAATCCTGGATCATCGCGGCGCCGTTGCGGGCGCGGTCGCTCATGACCTGCAGCGCCTTGGAGCCGACGTCGCAGGCGTCGGGCTGACGTTCGCAGAAGCTGCGCATGTCCGAGATCGTCGCGCCCGCCGCCGCAAGCGCCGCCATCGCGTCGATCGACGCGCGCTCCTCGGCGTTCGGGCCGTCGCCCTTCATCGCGCCGCCGAGCGGGAGCACCAGCAGCAGCACCGAAATCCAGAACGCTGTGCGGATGAGAAACATCATGAGGCTCCTGCCTGCCGTGGATCCCTGCGGTCTTGCGCGCTTGCGGAGATATGGTCCGCGCGTCTTCGCCGTCGATATCAGGACGATAGCAGGATCATTCTAAGCCTCGTTCAACGAGGTCTTTCAACTTGCGACGCCTGCGTTCACATTTCAGCAAGTTTTCATCAAGGTTTCAGAAAGTCATGAGGCGTTACTGCGACCATCGCGCCATCGTCAACGCTTTACAGCCGAGATCGCGCTGGTTTTAGCGTTCCGTTTAAACCTCGGGAGCCAATCTGGCCGTCGAAACGAGGCCCGGGACCAGCGTCGCGCCGGGCCGCCGGTCGCTTCTGCGCCGGCAGTCGGAGTACGAGTCTTTGCGACACATCGGCGCCATGAAAGCGGTCCTGGAGCACGTCGCCGGTTGGGTTCACCCCTCCGTCGCCGACGATGCGCTTGCGTCCGCCCGGCACCGCGCCTTCCTGCTGTCGCACCTCCTCGGCGGGGTCGCGCCGTTCGCGGCGTTGCCCGGCCTGCTCGCGTCCGGCCATGCCGCGTCGCCCCTGGAGCTCGCGGCGTTCTGCTGGCTGCTCGCGCCCATCCTGATCGCGCTCAACCTCTCCCGCACCGGCGATCTGGTGCGGGCCCACACGCTGTCCGCCCTCTCGATCGTCGTCCTGGTGGTCGCCGTGTCCCTGTCGACGGGAGGGCTCGCGTCGATCGCTTTGCCCTGGCTCGTCCTCGCGCCGCTTGAGGCCGGACTGTCGGGCTCCCGCCGCGCCGTGGGCGTCGCCATCGCGGCGGCCGCGGGAGCGGTGGCGCTGCTGTTCGGTCTCGACGTCGGCGGGCTGACGCCGGCGGCCGAGCCCGTGGGCCCCGTCCTGACGGCGCTCGGCGTGTTCGGGGCGAGCGTCTGCGCGCTCGCGCTCGCGCTCCGGGCGGCGGAAAGCGTCGGCGAGGGCGACGCCCTGAGCCGCGCCGGCCGGGCGCGGTTCGATCTCTTCGCCGGCGCCGTCAGCGACCTCGTGACCCGCCACGCGCCGGACGGCGCGGTGACCTCCGCGTCTCCCGCCGCGGCGGGCCTGCTCGGCGTCGCCCCGCGCGAGCTCGTCGGGCGAGGCCTGTTCGATCGTATTCACATTGGCGACCGCCCCGCGTTTCTGCACGCGCTCGCGGCGGCGGCGCGGGGCGCCGAGACGACCCTCGAGATCCGCGCCCGCCGCGCCGCGTCCGGCGAAGACGCTCAAGGCCCGGAGTCCTTCGTGTGGCTCGAGATGCGCGCGCGCCCGGCGCCGGCGGACCTGATCGACGCGCCCGTGCTCGCGGCCTTCCGCGACGTGTCCGACCGGAAGGCGCACGAGGAGGCGTTGCTCGCCGCGCGGCAGGACGCGGACCGCGCGAGCCTCGCCAAGACCCGCTTTCTCGCGACCATGAGCCACGAGCTGCGCACGCCGCTCAACGCCATCATCGGCTTTTCCGAAATTCTTACCGACGAGCGCCTCTGCCGCTTGGAACCAGCGCGCCGGTCGGATTACGCCGCGCTCATCCATCAATCCGGCCTTCACCTGCTCGACGTGGTCAACGGCATCCTCGACATGTCGAAGATCGAGACCGGCTGCTTCGCGGTGTTCCCGGAGCCCTGCGAGGTCGGGCCTGTCGTCGAGCATTGCCTTGGTATGGTGGCGCTGAAAGCGGAGGCGGCCGGGGTGCGGCTCGCCACGGAGGTGGCGCCCGGACTGCCGCCCGTGGTGGCGGACCCGCGCGCGCTGACCCAGATGGCGCTGAACCTGCTCTCCAACGCCATCAAGTTCACCCCCCGCGGCGGCGCCGTGACGCTCGAGGCCCAAGCCAGCGGACGCGTGTTCACCCTCGCCGTGCGCGACACCGGCTGCGGCATCGCGCCCGAGCACATCGACCGCCTGGGCGAAGCGTTCTTCCAGGCGAGCGGCGCGCTGGACCGTCCGCACGAGGGCTCGGGTCTCGGCCTGTCGGTCGTGCGGGGCCTCGTCGAGCTTCACGGCGGCCGGCTGGCGATCGAAAGTGTGGTCGATCGCGGCACACGGGTCAGCGTCCATCTGCCGCTTGGCGCGGCCTCCGCGCCGCGAGGCGGCCGCGCCTCGCTCGACGCACAGGAGATGAGACAGAGTGCCTAAGCCCTCCGCACGCTCCTTCGACGCCCACGACAGCTTCGGCGACCGCCCCGTCCGCGGCGGGATCGCCGAACTTGTCCGCCGCCGTCCGGTCGACGTCCTCGCGGGGCTCGTCGCGGCGGCGGGCGTCGCCACCATTCTGGTCAACGCGCTGTTGCTGCAGGAGGGCCGGCACCCCGCGCCGTTCTTCGGCGAGCACCCCGCCGTAACGCCAGCCGCGGCGCCGGCGCGGCCGACCCTGCAGCGCAGCGAACTGGTCGCGCAGATCCAGGAGGCCCTGCGCGCACGCGGCGACTACGACGGTCCGGTCGACGGCCTGATAGGCGCGCGCACCGCGGCGGCGATCGCGTCGTTCGAGCGGGGCGCAGACCTGCCGATCCACGGCGAGCCGAACGACCGCGTGCTCGCGGCCTTGCTGATCGCGCCGGCGAAGCCGACGCCGCAGCCGGCTCCGGCGGCCGCGACGAAGCCTTCGGCCGCGCTGCGGACGCCCGTCCCCGCGCCTTCGCCGTCGCCCACCGTCACGGGCTCCACCAGCGTCGCCGGGCCGAAGATGATGGCGGTGCAGCGGGCGCTGTCCAAGCTTGGTTACGGACCGGTCGCCAGCGACGGCAAAATGGGCGCCGCCACCCGCAATGCGCTGCAGGAGTTCGAGCGCGACCGGAAGCTGCCGGTGACCGGCGAGCCGAACCCCCAGACGCTGCGCCAGCTTCAGGCCGTGTTCGGCGCGCCGCTGGAGTGAGCGCGCACGAAGAGGCGTCGACATGAGCGCCCGGCTCACCTCCGACTTCTGGGTCGCGGCCTATGTCAGGCGCTGCCATCTGGCCGGGGCCTATGCGCTGGTGCGCCGGCGCGGCTCGCCTGAGGCGGGCGCGATCTTCCTCGTGATCGACCGTCTGGACGGGCGCAACGATCTCTATGCGCCGGCGCCCCAGGCCGAGGTGGAGAACGCCCGCGCGCGGACGTTCGAACGGGTTGCGGAGGGCGTCGATGGCTTGGCCATCGAGGAGCGCCTCGCCCGCGAGATGCGCTTCGATTCGGACGTGTGGATCATCGCCGTCGAGGACCGGGACGGCCGGGCTTTTCTCAACGACGGCCTCTGAGCGAGTCGCTCAGCGCGAGCGACCCGATTCCTTGCTGCGCGCAATGGCAGGCCGGCGGAGGCGCGGCGCCGAGCGGGCCTGTCCGGCGCGCTCGGGCGTACCGGACGGATCGAACATCGGCTCGTGACGAGGGGCGGCGGTCGCGGTGTCGACGCCCGTAAGAGCCGCCACGAGCTCCGCTGCGGCGGCGCGCGGCGTGGCGTCGGCGATCTCCACCAGATCGAAGAACCGGGGGACGGATTGCGCGATCTCGGGCTGGGCGACGAGCAGCGCGCGAGCGATCGCGTCGCGATCGAGACCGACCGCCCGCAGCATGAGAACGAAGGGTTCGCCGCTCGGCTCCGCGGTCATCTGCGCGGCGACGGCGGGCGTGAGGCCGAGAGCGTCCGCGATCGCTTCGGCCACGAGCCGGCGGCTGCCGCTCTGTGCGGCCGCTTCGAGGATGGCGGCGTCGACCAGATCGCTCGTGCGGAGGCTGCGCACGCCGAGGGGTGGGCGGCTGGGCCGTTCGGCGAGCGCGGCGCGGATGCCGGCCCGCTGTTCGGGATTGGCTATGAGGTAGAGCGGCGCGAGGGCGGCCTGATCGTAGTCCTCCCGGCGCAGCAGCGCTGCGGCCAGCGCCGGCGCGCCGAGGCCTCGCGCCACGAGCGCGGCGAGGGTGGCGTCGGACGGCGTCGCGGCGGGGTTCGCCACGAGCGTCTCCAGCACAAGGTCGTCGGGGTGGTGCGCGAGCAGCCGCACCATGTCTGCGTCGACGTCGGGCCGTCGCGCCACGGCGCAGGCCTCCAGCACGCCTCCGTCGAGCGCGAGGCTGAGCAGAAGCGTGCGGGGAACGCGCGGGAACCGCGCGATGATGGGGGCCGCGACCTCGGGGGCGTCGTCGAGCAGCCGCGCGATCAGGCTCGCCGGCGCCCGCTCGTCCTCTGCGAGCTTACGGGCCACTATGGTCCGGGTTTCGGCGTCCACCACGTCGAGCAGCTGCAGCGCGAGCTCTTCGTAGCGCGCGATCTCCTCGGGCGCGTGGTGCGCCTTCTGCACGTAGAGGTCCGTCAGCACGCGGACCAAAGTCGGCCGAACGTCGACGCCCTCCTGCCGGGACAGGCGTTCGAGCGTTTCGATGGGCAGCAGGTCGTCGCTCATCGCATCCGTCCGGTGGGGGGCGCGGCCAAGGAAGGGGCCGGCTGTCTCCTCCGGAACCTAGGGCGGACATGGTTAGCGCTGCGTTAACCGTCCCGTCCCGGCACACCGCGCGATCGCCCGGTAAAGCCGGAAGTTGTGGTCTCGCAGCAACACCCTCGCATCGACGGCGTCCGTAGCCGCGCGGCGGTAACAACTCGTTAACCACAGGGATCGCTGAATGAGGACAGAAGGCCTGCGGACGGCCGGTCCGCCTCTAGGCCGCGATCGAACCGAACCCCCTCTTGGCAGGGAGCGTCCCTATGGGCCTCGTGCTCGCATTTCAGTCTCAGCCGCGGCAGTCGTCGCGATCCTCAGTCACTCACCGCCGTCCGGGGCCAACCGCCGGCGCCGAGATCCTGTTTTTCACCGGCGTCCGCTACGAGCGCCGGGTCGACGTCGGGTCGGCCTCGGCCGTCGGGCGGGCGCCCGCCATAGACATCGGCCAGCCTGCTTCGTGATCGCCGCCGCGCTTCGGACGTCCGGAGCGCGGACGATCGGCCTCGCGCTGTCGGCGGCTGCTCTCGGCGCCTGCGCCCAGACGGGCGATTTCGGCCGGCTCTCTCCAAACGTCATCAACGACGCGTTGCTGCCCGCCGCGGGCGCAGTCGCGGCGCGGGGGCGTGGAGAGCCGGTCTCGGGCTACCGGCTGACCGACGACGAGATCGAGCTGCGCAATCTCGCCTGGGGCGTGGTGATGCCGCCGCTCCCCGAGCAGGCGTTGGAGCGCACGCTTGTGGAGCTCGCGCGCACCCGCGTGCTCCCCGTCCACCGCGTGCGTGTGGCGAAGGAGTCCTATGTCCGGACGCTCATCGCCACGCCGTATCGCTCCAGCGGCGCGCGCTACGCCCGCCTGCAAGCGGACATCGACGCCGACATCTCGCGGATCGAGCCGTTCTTCGCCTCGGCCGCCCGCGTCGCCGTGGGCGATCGTGCGCGCGACCGCGCCGCCGCTCGCGTGCCGGAGCTGCGTCCCGACGAGCGGGCCAACGTCGACGCCCGGATCGACGAGAACGGCCTGCTCATCGCCTGGGTGCGGCTGTCGTTCGACGAGCGCGTGGTCACCTATCGCTACGCGTTGGACCGGCTGGTGCTGGAGACGCCCGATCCCGCCGCGGTGTCGGTCGAGGCTTCGCTGTCGATCCTCGAACGCGTGCTCGCTTCGCTGCGGCCGATCGGCAAGCCGCGCGGCGTGTTCAAGGGGTAGACGGCGGGGGCGTCGACCGACCGCATGTCGCGCTTTCGGCGAGCGCCTTGAGCGCTGGGCGCGCACTGGGCGCTTGCGCGAACAGCCGCACCAGCACGAAGCCGGCGTCGGTCGGCGAGACGATCCGGATCGAAGGCCGCGCCTGCGCGGTCTCGTCTTCCTCGGCCGCCGCGACGTCGTTCTCGCGCAGGATCACCACCTCGACCGTCCCGTTGGTCGCCGCCTTGTCGGTGAGCGCATAGAACGGCGCGCCGCGCCGTTCGTGGATCGCGACCGCGCCATAGGTCGAGGGCAGGGCGGCGCGCACCGTCACCGGGCCCTCGGCGAGATCGTAGCGGCAGGCGGCCACCACGAAAAAGGGGTCGGAGAAGGCGAGCAGGTCCGCGTTCGCCCCGTCGTCCGGCAGGGCCACGAAGCGTCCGTCAGCCGGAAGCGCCGCCAGCCGGTCATAGGGCCCGCGCGGCGCGAGCGACGGGACCGCGAGCAGCGACCCAACATGCACGACGCCGGCGAGGAACAGGCCGACCACCACGGCGTGGAACAGGCGCATCATCGGCAGGCGCCCCGTTTGACCGACAACAGTTGCGGCGGCGTTCGGCGGGCGAGCGGCGTGCCGAGCGCGGTGTCGTAGAGCGCGAGCCGCAGCGCGAAGCCGCCTTTCACAGGAAGCTGGATCCAGTCGCCGGCCTTCGCGGTCTGAGAGAGCTCGACCACGATCGGCCGGCCGACCAGGCGGACCGTTTCGGCGCTCGACGTGCCCTGTCGGCCGAGCGCGGTCTCGAGCCTGCGGCCTTCTGGCGAGAAAGGCGCGAGCGTCCAG